>NZ_JAIEZP010000001.1:0-310909 GCF_019679475.1 Hyphomonas sediminis | reverse complement strand
GGCGCAGGCCTTTGCGCCGAGGGTGCGCGTCAATGCGATTGCGCCGGGGCCGACCCTGCAAAGCGTGCATCAGACACCAGAGCAATTTGCCGCCGAGAAGGCCGCGACGCTGACGGGGGAGGGCGGCTCGCCCGAAGAAGTAGTGGGCGCGCTGCGCTACCTGATCGGCGCATCGAGCGTGACGGGTCAGATGATTGCCTGCGATGGCGGGCAGCACCTGATGTGGCAGACACCTGACACGCAAGTCTGAAGGGGCCGCGCAAATGAACTTTTCCTCCGACACGTCTGCGCCGGCGCATCCTTCCGTTCTGGACGCGATGGCGCGGGTCAATTCCGGCATCGAAGCGAGCTACGGCGCTGACAAGGTGACGGCGCGGCTGCGGGCGCGGCTGGCGGACGTGTTCGAGACGGACGACTTTGATTTCTGGATGACGGCTTCGGGCACGGCGTCCAACGCGCTGGCGCTGTCCTGCTTCTGCCCGCCGATCGGGTCTGTGCTGTGCCACAGCGAAGCGCATATCCAGATGGATGAGCGCGGGGCGGTGGAGTTCTTTACCGGCGGCGGACGTTTGCAGCTGCTGCCGGGCGCGGGCGCGAAGATCGACTATAATGCGTTTGCGGACTATCTGGGCGAGGTGAACCCCAGCTTCGTGCATGGCACGCCGCCGGCGGCGCTGTCGCTGACGAACCTGACCGAATGCGGCATGGCCTATACGCCCGAAGAAGTGGCGCGCTTTGCCGCGCGGGCGAAGAATGGCAGGCTGGCGGTGCATATGGACGGCGCGCGTTTTGGCAATGCGCTGATACATACGGGCGCAACGCCGGCCGAGATGAGCTGGAAAGCGGGCGTGGACGTGCTGACGCTGGGGCTGACGAAGACCGGGGCGGCGGGATGCGAAGTGATCCTGCTGTTCGGCGCGGCGAAGGCGAAGGCAGGTGAACTGCGCGCGCGGGCAAAGCGCGCTGGGCATATGCCGCCGAAGATGCGTTTCCTGGCGGCGCAGGCCGAAGCGATGCTGGAAGGCGGGCTGTGGCTGAAGCTGGCTGCGCATGCCAATGCGATGGCGGCGAAGCTGGCGGGCGTGTTTGCCGAGCGCGGCGTTGAACTCGCTTACGATGTTCAGGGCAATGAGGTTTTCGTGCGGCTGGAGCAATATGACCTGAACCAGCTGCAGGAAGATGCCGTGATCTTCTATGCCGACTGGCCGGGCGGCCTCAGCCGGTTCGTCTGTTCCTGGGCAACGACAGAAGCGGATGTCGAAGGCGTGCGCGCGGCGCTGGGCAAGCCGACGCGGATCTAGCGCAGATCCAGCGCAGATCTAGCGCAGACTTTCCATCTCTTCCTGCAGGCGCGCCAGCAGGCTGGCCGCCGGGAGTTCCCGGATCAGCGGCGCGCCCTGGCCAGCCCATTGGGCGCCGAAGCCGGTTTCCCCCTTTGCCCTAGCGGCGGCGTGCAGGGCCTTTCCGGCATCATAGGCGATGGGATAGGCGGGTGGGTCGGCCCGGCTTTCCGCCGCCCATGCGGTGAACCGGTTGGCAAGGCAGCGGGCAGCGCGACCGGAAATCGCGTTGGTGAAAACCGTGTGTTCCGCCCCCGGTCCTTTGAGCGCCTGACGGAAGGCGGCGTCTGCGCTGCTTTCGGGGCAGGCGATGAAGGCTGTGCCAAGCTGGGCGGCGACGGCGCCGAGCGCGAGGGCTGCGCGAATGCCGGCCCCATCCATGATGCCGCCCGCAGCAATGATCGGCAGGCGGCAGCGCGCCGCGAGCAGGCGCGTGAGGGCAAAAGTGCCGAGCTGATCATCGGGCGCATCCGGATCGAAAACGCCGCGATGACCGCCCGCTTCAAAGCCTTGCGCGACGATTACGTCAACGCCGGCGGCCTCTGCCGCGCGGGCCTCTGCGAGATTTGTTGCGGTGGAGAGCAGCAGGCAGCCGGCGCCTTTCAGCGCTCTGATGCGGCTCTCATCGGGCAGGCCGAAATGGAAGCTGACGACGCGCGGCGCGGTCTCGATCAGCAGCGCCAGCATGGCGTCGTCCTGCGCGAAACTTTTGTAGATGGTTGTCAGCCGGGCGGGCGGCGCCGCGTCATGCTCGGCGAAAAGAGGGCGCAAAGTGGCAAGCCATTCAGCTTCGCGGTCAGGGTTCGGAACTGGGTCCTTATGAACGAAGACATTCACGTTGAACGGGCGCGGGGTGAGCGCGGCTGTGGCCTCGATCATTGCGCGGGCGCCTGCCGCATCGACTGCGCCCACAGCGATCGAACCCAGGCCGCCGGCATTGGAAACGGCGGCGGCCAGCGCAGGCGTGGAGACACCGGCCATTGGCGCCTGAATGATGGGAAGCGTGATGCCGAGGCGTTGCAGGAAATTCATGGGGAGGCTTTCTGATAACGCAGGCTCAGGCCGAGACGGCCTTTCCCAGCCAGCCTTGCAGCATACGGATGACGCCGCTGGTGTCGATGGGGGCGGAGGTGGCGCCGCCCAGGAGTTGCTGGTGGAGGCTCATCACGAGGAGTGGGGAGAGGGCGGCGAGGGCGGCGGCGCGCAGGGCGGTTTCCTCCTGCGGGGCGCCGGGCGTGGCGCGCAGCTTGTCGGCGACGGCGGCGAGGGCGGGCTCCAGCACCTTTTCCAGATAGGCCTGGCCGATGCCTTCGTCGGCAAGGCCCTCGATCAGGCCGAAGGCATGGGCCCGGATGAAACCGCCCAGCTGCATGCCCGCTTCGGAGATGCGGAAATATTCCTCAAAGGCGGTGGCCGGATCGGCCGACGGCGTGGCGACCATGGCCCAGAGGGGCGCACCCTTGCGGCCGATATTCTCCAGGATTTCGAGGATGAGGCCCTGCCGGTCTCCGAAATAGTGGCGCAGGGTGGGCTCTGACGCATTCATCGCCTGCGCAAACTGGCGAAGGGACGGGCGGCGCAGGTCTGCCGACAGGGCAAACTCTGTCAGCGCGTCGAGCAGGGCGGCGCGTTTCTCGTCAAAGTCGTGATTGCGCGCGCCGGCTGGTCTGGGCATGGGCTTTCCGCTCTTGCTGAGGCGGGACACTAGCGCGCGGGGCCGCCGAGGCAACGCCCGCGCAAGATAATGTGACCAGATGGCCTGTAAGCCGGGTTCTGTTCGTCCCTTGCGGGATCTGGCAGCCATTCCTCTGGGGCGCTCATTGCTGAACGCCTCGGCGCGACGCACCCGGGGCACGAGCGGCGGACAGCCCGTATGTGCCCCCTACTTGGTCTTGCTCCGGGCGGGGTTTACCATGCCAGCCCTGTTGCCAGCGCTGCGGTGGGCTCTTACCCCACCCTTTCACCCTTACCGCCGGCATCCTTCGACTTCGCTCAGGATGAGCCGGAGGCGGTTTGCTTTCTGTGGCACTTTCCCTCGGCTCGCGCCGGGCGGCTGTTAGCCGTCGCCCTGTCCACCTGGAGCCCGGACTTTCCTCCAGTATGGGGTTACCCCCATACCAGCGGCTGCCCGGCCATCTGGTCAGGCGGCGGATATAGGGGAAGTGGGGGCGGAGTGCAAATAGGGCGAAGTTCTGCGCGTCGCGCCCTCACCTCCCACGCTCTTCGAGCGCGGGCCCCTCCTCTCCCAGAGGGAGAGGGGCGGGGACTTCGCCTTGAGCGCAGAGGGAAACCTAAAACGCAAGAAGGCACGATCCTCTTGCGAGCATCGTGCCTTCCCGTGTGTTTCGAATCGGACTACCGAGACACTGTGCTAGCACTCGATAACGGTTTTCGATCACCATCGGGTTCCTTGAAGACGTCCGCGCTAACGGACAGCTCTCCACCATCACCCTATCCGGATACGGACGTTCGCTCTTCGACAAGCGCGCGTTCCTTCTCCGTGACCGCTTTGCACAACCGGGGGGTTGTTGCGTGCGGCCGACCGCCTGCGGCGCCATTGCTGACACTCACTTTTTGGTCGCCGTGTTTCGGATCGCGCCCCGTTCACGGCATTCGGCCCCGATCGGTCAGGTCTAGCTCCTGCCATATCGGCCACCGCCTGCTTTTTCCCTTCATCTCCACCTGGTCCTTTGCGCCGCCGGTCTCCCGGCTTTGCTCCTGACCCGGCTTCGTCCGGGGGCGATGGACTTGGCTTCCGGTTCCTTTGGCGGGTCTGCTCCCGCCGGGAATTCCGTTGGCTTACCGAAACGATCTCACAAGCGCTCGCTTGAGTCGAGAGGCTGTCCATCTTTTTTCTCGCAGGCGGCGATTTATTGCACAGGAACAGCTCCGCCTGTGAATTAATCCGGAACAGGCAGTGAAAACACCAGCAGGAAAGGCCGGACAAGGAAGATCCTTTCCGGTTTCGCTTGGCTGGGAGGTCCTGCGGATGGAGCATTCGGCTCGATTGATCCGGGGACGGTAGAAAGTAGTGTGAATGGTGGGCGTGTCCCCGGCGTCCCGGCTTCACTCCATCCGCAGGTGGCGCCAGGCAAGGTGTGATTGCCGGAAGCCGCATGCAGGATAGGGGCGGGGCCAATCCGGGCGGATAGGGAAGGCGCCTGCTGCGATGGCGGCGGGAGATGCGGCGTGGACAGGGTTACGTGAATGCACGGTTTGTTTCTGCGGCGGAGCATGCCAGAAGAGAAGGGATGATCGAGCGATGGCGGCCCGACTTTATTGATCCTGCGATCCGGGCCGCGCGGCGGCTCGTGCGGCCGGATGTGCGTATCGTGACGGGCGGGGTGGCGTTCTACGCGCTGTTTGCGATTTTCCCGCTGATCTACATGACGCTGACTTTGCTGACCTTTTTCCTGCCGCCGGAACTGGCGCATGACCTGGCCAAGCCGATTGCCAACTTCTTCAGCCAGAGCGTCGAGCCGCTGACCTTTGAGGAGGTGGATGCCATCCAGCAGATGACGCCGGCGGGGCTGAGCCTGCGGGCGTTCCTGGCGGCGGTGCTGGTGATGTATACGGCAACCTCGGGCGCCAAGGCGCTGATCACCGGCATCCGGATGATCGCGGGCACGGCGGACCGGACACGGTTTGCGCCCTTCCAGGGCACCTCGCTGCTGCTGACGGCGCTGCTGATCCTGATCGTCTGGCTGCTGGGGGCGGCGCAGCTGGTGGTGACGGTGGCGGTACAGGAGTCCGGCGAAATTGCGCTGCGCTTTGCCCATGAGATCGCGACGATTGTGGACTCGCTGTGGATCTCGAAAGGGATTGCGAGCTTTGGCGTGTTCTACCTGATCCTGGTGCTGTCGCTTCGCGGGCATGTGCGGCGGGGCACGCGGGCGCTGGCGGCGGGCGCGGCGGCGGCGGCGCTGGCGTTTCTGGGCGTGACGTTCCTGTTCCAGCTCTACCTGCACTATTCGGTGCTGGGCACGATCTATGGGGCGCTGGCCTCTGTGATCTTCGGCTTTATCTGGCTGTCGGCGTCGGTGTCGTCATTGCTGCTGGGCGCGGCGCTGGCGACCGAATGGGCTCACGCCTGGGGCGAGGATGACGAAGAGGTGGCCGAGGCATAGGCCGCCGCGATCTGGGCGAGGCGGCGGAGGGTGTCTGCGTCGGCAAGGCCGGTGACGGCGCGGGGCATCCAGCGGCGCTGGAAGGCGCGCAGGGCGGCGGGAATGTCAGCGGTGTCGTAGCCGATGGCGGCGAGCTGGGCATTGAGGCGCGAGGCGTCACCGCCAGACCAGACGCAGGCGGCGCCGGTTTCAAAGTCGGGCCAGAGGCCAAGGCCGGCATCGGCCAGGCGCGCCCAGGGGAAATGCTCACCCGGATCGATCTTGCGCGTGGGGGCGATGTCGGAATGGCCGACGAGGCCGGTAGCGGGGATGGCGTGATGGGCCATGATTTCGCGCGAGAGGGCGATGACGGCGCTGATCTGCGCATCCGGATAGGGCGGCAGGCCGCCGCCGGGGGCGCGGTAGTCGTGGCCGCCATTGACGATCTCGACGCCGACGGAGCGGGAGTTGAGATCCTCAAGGCCCTGCCATCTGGAGACGCCGGCATGCCAGGCGCGGAGATTTTCCGGCACGAGGCGCGCGATGCGGCCATCTTCCCAGACCATGTAATGGGCCGAGACCTTGGCCTCCGGATCGCGCATGCGGGCAAGCGCCGCGTCGCCGCTTTCCATGCCGGTATAGTGCAGCACGAGCAGGGAGACGGGATGTTTCCGCGCGTCATGGTTCGGGCTGGGGGTGTCTTCGATATGCATCAGGAGTCTCCGGAGGCGACCTTCTTGCCAAGGGCGGCTTCCGGCATTTTCTGGTTCGCGCGCAGGGCGATGACAAGCACGCCGCTGAGCGAGACGGCCGCGCCGATGATGAGGCGGAGGGTTAGCGGTTCGTTCAGCAGGGCGATGCCGAAGATCACGCCCCAGATCGGTGTCATCAGGGTGAGCGGGGAGAGTAGCGAAACATCATACTTTTTCAGCAGGGTGTAAAAGGCCGAATGGCCGAACACCGAGACGCCGATGATCGCAAAGGCGCTGGCGGCCCAGACCATCCAGCCGCCGTGAATATAGGCGTCGAGCTGGCCCTGTTCGACAGCGAAGGAGAGGGCGAATAGCGGCGCAAAGCTGAACAGGCCGACCCATGCCTGGAAGCGCAAGCCCGAGAGCTTCGGCATGCGTTTCATCACGATGCCGCCCGCCGAGCCGATGAAGGCCGAGGCGATGATGTAGAGCAGGCCGTAGGAGACCGAGAAGTTCGACGGGTCGAGCGCGATGATGAGCACGCCGAGGAAGGCGAGCGTGATGCCAAGGGCGCGGCGCCAGTGGATGACCTCGCCCAGGAACAGCATGCTCATCAGCGTGGAGAAGGGCACGCCCAGCTGGCCGGTGACGGCGGCGGCAGAGGCATCGGCATGGCGCAGACCTATGAACAGCAGCGCGAAATGGACCGAGCCGATCATCATCGAGACGATGAACAGGATGCGCAAATTCTCCGGGCGCGGCCGCAGGAACGGGATGAGGCAGACCGCCACCCCGAGAAAGCGCAGCGCGGCAAAGAAGATCGGCGGAATGGCCATATCGGCCACGACCCAGCGCGTGACGACCAGATTGAGACCCCAGACGAGGCAGACGGCGCAGAGAAGGGCAAAATCGCGGATGGCCATGATGCACTGCCCCTAACAGGCTTTGCTCCGCAGGGGCAGGGGGTGCGTGGGGGCAGGTCGGCAGGGGCGGATGCGGGGGGCTTGTGCCGGGTGGCTTCCCCCCTCCGTCAGCCGGCTTCGCCGTCTGCCACCTCCCCCGCTTCGCGGGGGAGGATGATCACCTCGCCATCTCCTCGACAGTGCCGGAATGGGCGGGTGTGCTTGAAGGGCAGGGGGGCTTAGCGTTACTTCCCCAGCCGGTTTACCGGCAGGCGGAGGTAGACCTGGCCATCGCTTTCGGCGGGCGGGAGGCTACCGGCGCGGATGTTGACCTGCAGCGAGGGCAGGATGAGGCGCGGGGCGCCGAGCGTCTTGTCGCGGGTGGTGCGCATGGTGACAAACTCATCTTCCGATACGCCGTCATGAACATGGACATTGGCGGCGCGGTGCTGGGCAACGGTGGATTCCCAAGCGAAGGCCTCGCGCCCTTCGGGCAGGTAGTCATGACCGGTGAAGATGCGCGTTTCCGGCGGCAGGGCGAGGAGCTTGCGGATCGAGCGGTAGAGCGCGTGGGCGTCCCCGCCGGGGAAGTCTGTCCGCGCGGTGCCATAGTCGGGCATGAAGACCGTATCGCCGACGAAGGCGGCGTCGCCGATGAGATAGGTGACGCAGGCCGATGTGTGGCCTGGCGTGTGCAGCACACGGATGGTTTCATTGCCGAGCTTTATCTCGTCGCCTTCATTGAAGAGGGCATCGAAGACTTCGGCATCGGGCGTATCGCTGGTCGGGCCGAACATGGGGCGGAAGGTTTTCTGCACATCGGTGATGAGCGCGCCGATGCCGACCTTCGCGCCAGTCCTTTCGCGGATATAGCTGGCCGCCGAAAGATGGTCTGCATGGGCATGGGTATCGAGCGCCCAAAGGAGGGTAAGCCCTTCAGCCTTTACGGCGGCGAGGACTTCATCGGCAGAGACCGTGGAAAGGCGGGCGGCGGCAGGATCGAAATCCAGCACGGGGTCGATCACAGCCGCCTCGCGCGTCGCGGTATCCCAGACGAGATAGGTGACCGTGTTCGTGGCCTTGTCGAAGAAGGCTTTGATGGCGGGCATGTCTGGCTCCTTGTATATTCGTTCCAATGTCGATTGCGTATCTGCGACATTGCTAATGTATGAGGTATTGCTAAATTAGCAAGTTCTCATATATGTGGTCACAAAGACGCAGCGATCACAAGGGCGCCAAGTCAGTCTTGCCGGGGAACGGGACGCAAATGGAACTTACTACACAAGTTATCCTGGCCGCGCTGCTGAGCGGTGCAATTGTCGGTATTTTTCTCGGTACGTTTGGCGGTGGTGGCAGCGTGCTGGCTGCGCCCCTGCTCATCTATGCCGTGGGCGTGAAAGACCCGCATGTGGCGCTGGGCACATCGGCGGCAGCGGTGGCGGCGATTGCGCTGGTGAGCCTTGCCGGGCACTGGCGGGCAGGGCGGGTGAAATGGCCGTGTGCGAGCATGTTCGCGCTGGCAGGAATTCTTGGCTCCATCGCCGGATCGCAGGTCGCGTTGCGGGTGGATGGAACCTGGCTGCTGCTGGCCTTTGCCTTTGCGATGGCGGCAATCGGACTTTCCATGTTTCGCAAGCCGAAAGCCGAAGGCGACCCGGATGTGCATATCACGCCGGCCATCATGGCGCGCATTGTGCCGCTCGGCCTCGTCACCGGCATGGCGGCGGGCTTCTTCGGGATTGGCGGGGGCTTCCTGATCGTGCCCGGCCTGATGATGGCGACGGGCATGACGCTATCGAATGCGATGGCCTCATCGTTGGTCTCGGTGGCCCTGTTTGGCGCGACGACTTCGGCAAACTATGCGCTGGCCGGGCATGTGGACCTGCCGCTGGTGGGCCTTGTGCTGATCGGCGGGGCGGCAGGCGGGCTGGCCGGCGTCCAGATTGCCCGCCTTCTGGCAGGCCGCGTGGGCCTTGCCCGGAAAGGTTTTGCGGCGATGATCGTGGCCGTTGCTGTCTATGTCGGATGGAATGCGCTGCACGCGATTGCTGCAACTCCCTGATTTCAGGCGCGTGCCGATATGCAGTGGCTCTGCGAAAGGTTGCCAACCGCGCCGCAAAACGCTGATATGCTGCTTCAAAGGGTTAACAGCGCCCCGGAGAGAAGACCGGGCAGGGAGAGCATGAATGGGCCTGATCTGGTGGATTCTGCCATCGATTGCCGGGGTGGTCGGTCTCATCCTGTTGTTCGCAGGATTTGGGAAGCTGGCGAACCTGAAGCCGTTTGCCGGAGTAGCGCGTCTTGCCTTCGGGACGGGTTTCCTCGGACTGGCCGGCGTGGTGGCCTTCGCGGGGCTGAACTTCCAGACCTATAAGCGGCTCACCTATGAACGCCCGGTGGCGGTGGTGAAGTTTACCGCCGTGCCGGGAGAAGCCGCCTCCTACACCGCAGACGTGACCTTCTCCGATGGCACGCACCTGACACAGGCCGACGGCACGCAGCCGGTGTTCCGCGGGGATGAATGGCAGATCGGCGCGCGCGTGATCAAGTTCAAACCGATGGCCAACATCCTGGGTTATGATTCGGTCTACCGGATCGAGCATATGCGCTCGACCAACTCGATGCAGTTTTCTTCCGAGGCGGTGACTGAAGGCAAGATCGACGGCATACGGATCGTTACCGAAGAGCCGGGTATCGATATTTCCAAGCTGGCCGACACTTATGGCTCGCGTTTTGGCATCGACGCGGAATACGGCTCGGCCACCTATCAGCCGATGGGCGACGGCTTTGAATATGAAGTGTCGATTACGCAGGACGCGCTGATCGCGCGGCCGACCGAGGCGACCCGGATTGCCATCCAGTCGAAATCCTATCCGGGCTTTTTGCCCTCGAAGCGGACAGACCGATGAATCCCTGGGACCGGTATGTCGTTCCGAACCTCGTATCGTGTGCCTGTTCCTCGCGCCCGATCATGAAGCAGCGTGCCAAGGTCGTGCCGCAGGCGGAAGGCGTTGTGCTGGAGATCGGCTGCGGCTCGGGCACGAACTTCAAGATGTATGACGCTGGCAAGGTGGAGAAGCTCTACGCGCTGGAGCCTTCGCCGGGCATGGTGGTCAAAGCGCGTCGCACGGCCGATGAGCTGGGCATTGGCAAGGGGATCGAGTTCCTCGAGACCGGGGCGGAGAAAATTCCGCTGGCGGATAAATCCGTCGACACCGCCGTGATCACCTTCGTGTTGTGCACGATCCCCGACTGGAAAGCGGCGCTGGAAGAAACCCGGCGCGTGCTGAAGCCGGGCGGGCGCGTGCTCTTCTCCGAACATGGGCTTGCGCCCGATGAAGGCGTGGCCAAATGGCAGCGCCGGGTGGAGCCTGTGTGGAAGGCGCTGGCGGGCGGGTGCCGTCTGACGCGCGATACCTCCGCCATGCTTACCGAGGCGGGCTTTGCGCTGGAGGGGGCCGAGACGATGTATCTGCCCAACACGCCGAAGATCGCCGGCTTTGTGAGCTGGGGCGGCGCGCGGATCGCGTGAGCGCCGGAAGGATGCGCCGGCCACCTTACCTGCCATTCCTGAACGGGCCTTTGAGCCTTGCGCCGGGCCTGCGCCCGATTGATCCGGGAAGCTGGCTTCATCCCGATACGGAAGCGGCTGCCTGGCTGGGCGAGAAACGCCAGATCATGAAAGCGCGCCGGGGCGAGGTGTTTGCCTCACGTATCGATGAAAGCCTGATGGCGCGGGTGGCCCGGCGTGTGCTGGCCGGGGCGCCGGGGGAGGCGGGATGGGAGACGCCGCTGGAGGTGGCGGCAGCCTCCGTTTCCGATGACATCTGTATTCTGACGAAAGATGAAGGCGGCCTTTGGCGCCTGATGGCGGCAAGTCTTGTGGCGCCGACATTCTGGCGCCTTGCGGAGAAGATCGGCGCGCCGCTTTCGGGCTTGCATGAGCCTGTGCCGGGGGCGAACCCCGGCATGGTGGGGCGTATTCACCGGATGTTTGACGCGCTGCGGCCGGGGCAGGTGCTGGAGCGGTTCAACTGGACTGTGCAGCCGGGGGCGGACCGGTTCACGCCGTCGCAGGCGCCCTACAAGGCGCTGGCCGCGCAATTGCCGGAGGAAGGCGCGCTGGACGCGCTGTGGCTGCGCGTGGAGCGGCAGACGATTTCAAAACAGGCCGAGGGCGACGCGGTGGTGTTCACCATCCGTGTGGCGGTGGACCCCTTGCGCGCGGCGCTTGCCGGGGCGGGACATGCCGAAGCGTTCCGCGCGGCGTGGAAGGGGATCGACCCGGTTCTGGCGGAGTATAAAGGCTGGCCGCATTATCAGCGGCTTGTCCGCGCAGCGCTGGCGCAGGCGGGAATCGGCGGCTAGAACCCGGGACGAAACTGGAAGGACTGGCAGATGCAATACTGGCTCGTGAAATCCGAACCCGACGCCTGGAGCTGGGAGCAGCAGGTGAAGAAGGGCGAGACGGGCGAGATCTGGTCGGGCGTGCGCAACTATACTGCGCGCAACCATATGCGCGCGATGGCGCTCGGCGACCGGGTGTTCTTCTACCACTCCAACCAGGGGCTCGAAGTGGTGGGCGTGTGCGAGGTCAATGAGCTCTCCAAACAAGACCCGACGACAGAGGACGCGCGCTGGGACTGCGTGACCCTCCGCGCGCTGGCGCCGATGCCCAAGCCAGTGAAGCTGAAGGATGTGAAGGAAAACCCGAAGCTGGCCGAGATGAGCCTCGTGACTTCCTTCCGCCTCTCCGTGCAGCCTGTGACGGCGGCGGAGTGGAAAGAGGTCTGCCGCATGGGCGGGATGGACCCCAAGACGCTGAAGGCGGTCTGAGGCCGGTTATTCGGCCGGCGAGGCGGCGAAAGTTCCTGATCGGTGGGCTCAGACCGGTTTGCGATATAGGGAAATGTGCATGCGGCTGTCTGCGGTGAAGGCCGCCCGATCCCAGCCGCCCCAGCGGCTTTCCGGGATGAGCCCGGCAAGGCGTGCCATCAGGTCTATCTCTTGAGGCCATGCATAGCGCATCGGCAGCGGGGTCATGCGCGTGCCTTCCGGCGTGAAGCGAAGGTACTGATATTCGATCCGCTGTGTCACCGGATCGTGGACGGCGGCTTCGAGTGTCAGTGTGCTGAAATCGAGATGGCGGGTTCGCAGGTTGGTGTGATTCCGGAATTGCCCAAGGTCTGGCACAAAGGCTTCGATCAGGAACGCGCCGCCTGGCGCCAGCATGCTGGCAGCATTCTGGAAGCAGCGAATCTGGTCTTCCTGCCGGGTGAGATTGAACAACGTGTTGAAGATCAGGAAGATGAAGCCGAAGGAGCCTTCTGCGCGCGCGGTCGACATGTCGCCCAGTTTAATGGGGATCTCGCCGCCTCCTAGCTTCTCCCGCAGCTTTGCGATCATCCCCGGGGATGCTTCAATGCCCTCTATCTGGCATCCGCGCTTGGCCAGAGGCAGCGCAACGCGCCCTGTGCCGATGGCAAGCTCAAGCGTGCGCTGGTTTGCGGCAATTTCAGCCAGAAGATTGACGGCGTTTTCGGTCGTGCCCGGATCATGCAGCCTGTCATAGTCCGCCGCGTTGAGCTGGCCGAACGTTTCGGGGCCATAGCCCTCCATCAGCAAAACCGATTGGCAAACGAGCAGAACATGAAGGCCCTGCTAGCATAAATTGCAGAAGGGGGCGAGGGGTTATCCGCGATTGCCGTCTTCGAAGCTGGCAAGGGTCCATTCGGCGAAGGTGGCGAGGTTGCCGCCGCTGAAGAGGAAGCCGGCGACACCGGCAGCGCGGGCGGCTTCGACATCGGCATCCTTGTCGCCGATCAGGAAGCTGCCTTCGCGCTTTACCGGAAACTCCGACATGGCCTGCAGCAACATGCCGGGCTTGGGTTTGCGGTCGAAGCTGGCTTTCCGGTAGCGCGGGTTTTCGCCTTCCTCATGATAGGGGCAGAAATAGATGCGATCGATATGCGCGCCTTTCTCAGCGAGGCGCGCCTGCATCCATTCGTGCAGGGCCTGCATGTCTGCCTCGGTGTAATAGTTGCGCGCGATGCCGGACTGGTTGGTGACGACGAAGACATACCAGCCGCGCTTGTTGAAGGCGGCGATGGCCTCGGCAGCGCCCTCGACGAACTCAAAATCCTCAACCCGGCTGACATAGCCGCGGTCGATATTGATGACGCCATCACGGTCGAGGAAGAGGGCGGGGCGGTGAAGGCTCATGGCGCTCGATATGGCGGGAAGGAGAGGCGGATGCAACCTCATCCAGAGGCGGGAAAGCGCTCGACAGTCAAGGCAAACTCCCCGAGAGTTGCCCTCCATGGCGGGACGGGGAATGATCCCGCATCACCCTGGGAGGGAAATGCATGGAACCGTATATACCCCTGATCATCAGCGCGCTTGGCGGAACGATCCTTGGGCCGATCCTGTCCAAGCTGCTCGGCGGCAGCGGCGCGATGGGTGTTGTGGGCGGCATCTTGGGCGGTGTGGCGGCCCATTACGGCGCCGACGCAGCGGGCATCGGCCCGATGCTTGGAACCTCATCGACTATGATGGCCATCCAAAATTTCCTGGAAGGCGGCATAGGCGGCGGCGTTCTGGGGCTTCTGGCGAGCATCGTCCTGCGCAAGCGCTGATCTGCAGCAACCGCTACAGAAGATACACCAAATCATCCAGCCAGCATGGATCCGTAGGCAAACAAACGGCCCGGATCTGTTAACACATTGCGATACAGCCGGCCGCTGTTTGGATAACAGGCTCGTAACCATTGCCATGCGAACGCTCCAAAGCAAGACGCAGGAGACGTTGGGCTGATGGTATATCGATACGCACTGAGTTCCGCCGTGGGCGGACATTTTGGTATTTATCCCGAATCCGGAGACGGCGGACAGGGCCTGCATCTCTGGAAGCATGACCTTGTTCTGGTCGGCCTGGCGGCAGTGATCTGTCTGGCCGGTTCCTGGGTTACGTTGCAACTTTTGCGGCGCGCGGCAGGCGTTTCGGGCTATCAGCGGATCGGCTGGCACATCCTGACCGCCGTGGCGGCGGGCGCCGCAATCTGGTGTACGCACTTCATCGCCATGCTGGGCTTTGACCCCGGAATTGCCTTCACGTTCGAGCCTGTTTTGACAATCTTGTCGCTTATCGTGGCGATGGTGGGCGCCGTGGCGGGCTTTGCGCTGGCAACTTCGCGCCGGCTGCGTTTTGCGCCGATCATTGGCGGAAGCGTTGTTGGCCTCGCGATTGCCGCGATGCACTACACCGGCATGATGGGGTATTCCGTAAACGGCATTGTGACCTGGAATGTGCCGGTTCTCCTGCTGTCCATCGTGTTTGCCGTTGTCCTTTCTGCGCTTGCGCTGCCCGTGGCGATCCGCGCGCATACGATGAAGAAGCAATGGTTTTCTGCGGGCACATTCGTGCTGGCGATCGTGCTGCTGCACTTCACTGGCATGGTGGCCTTCCAGTATGAGCCGCTGGGCGTTTCCCTCGTCACGCCGATGAGAGAAGCGATCCTGGCGCTGGCGCTAGCCATCGCCTGTGTCGGCTTCCTGATCATCGGTGCGAGCATTGCCAGCTACCTGATCGATGCGAGCGTACGCACGGATTCCTATGAGCAGCTGCGCCAGATGGCGGTGACCGACAGCCTGACCAATCTGCCCAACCGCGTGAGTTTCAATGGCCGCCTTGACCATGAACTCGACAGCGCCCACTCGCAGGGCCAGAAGGTTGGCCTGATCTGTATCGACCTTGATCGCTTCAAGGAGATCAACGATCTGCGCGGGCATGGGGCAGGCGATGAAGTGCTGCGCACGCTGGCCAACCGCATGACCTACCTGCTGCGCGATGGCGAGTTTGTGGCGCGCCTCGGCGGGGATGAGTTTGCCGCCGTCAAGCGGATGCAGAACGCGGCAGAGCTCTCTGATTTCCTCAGCCGTCTCGAAGCGGTGCTATATGAGCCGATTGCACTGGAAGAGTTCCATGTGACGCCCGGCGCAAGCCTTGGTGTGGCGATCTATCCTGATGATGCCACCGACAAGCTGTCGCTGATCGGCAATGCGGACCTTGCGATGTACCGCGCGAAATCTTCGCCGAATTCGGCGGTTGCCTTCTATGACCCTTCCATGGACGAGATCGTCCGGGACCGGAAGAACCTTGCCAATGACCTGCGCATCGCGTTCGAGCGCAACGAGCTGGACATTCATTTCCAGGTGCAGAAATCGGTTTCGACCGGTGAGATCCGTGGATATGAAGCGCTGCTGCGCTGGACCCACCCTGTACGAGGCAGCATTTCGCCAGCCGAATTCATCTCGATTGCGGAAGAATATGGCCTGATCCTGCAGCTTGGCGAATGGGTGTTGCGCAATGCGTGCGCGCGCGCGGCCCGCTGGGAGCCACAGTATAAGGTGGCGGTCAACGTCTCCCCGATGCAGTTTGCCCATGCCGACCTGCCCAAGATGATCCTCGAGACGCTGGTGGAGACCGGACTGCCGGCGCACCGGCTGGAGCTGGAACTGACGGAGTCGACGATCTTCTCCGACAAGGAACGCTCGCTGCACATGCTGCGCCAGATCAAGGGCATGGGTGTGACCATCGCGCTGGACGATTTCGGTACGGGCTATTCCTCGCTCGACACGCTGCGTACGTTCCCGTTCGACAAGATCAAGCTCGACAAATCCTTTGTGGAGCAGGTGGAATCGAGCGAGCAGACGGCGGCGATGGTGCGTGCCGTGCTGGCGCTGGGCCGTAGCCTGAAAATCCCGGTTCTGGCGGAAGGCATCGAGAATGCCCAGCAGCTGTCTGTTCTGACTACGGAAGGGTGCGACGAGGTTCAGGGCTTCCTGCTCGGCCGTCCGCTGCCAGTCGAACGGATCGTTGATATCGGCCAGCTGACGGTGAAGCCCGAGCCTGCCAAGCCCGAACCGCGACAGCGCCCGGATACCACGGAAGCAGAAGTCTCTGAGGCTTTGCCGAAAGTGGCCGGTGGCGGATCAGCCGCCTGATTTGGGCAGCGCGTCGCGGTTCAGGTTGACGCCCGCCCGGAAGGGCAGGAGCGCCAGCACCAGTAAAGCCGCTGACAAGAGGAAAGCGGCACCCGGCAGATAGATTGGTGCGCCCGGCTGGGTGAAGGCGTAGAGCGCCCCGGTCATAATCAGGGGACCGATGATCATGCCGATGGCATTGAGACTGGACGCAGCGCCCTGAAGCTCGCCCTGCGCGTCGGCTGGGGTGAGGCGCGACATGACCGCGTTCAGCGCCGGCATGGTGACCCCGCCCAGCGCGTTGACGACAATGATCGCATAAGCGATTTCCGGGCGGCCCGCGAACGCGAAGCCGAAGGCCGTGAGCATCGAGACGGTGATGCCGAGCAGGACTGTGCGAATGAGGCCGAGGCGTTTCAGGATGAGGCCCATGAGGCCGGCCTGCACGGCGGCGGCACCGATGCCGACAAGGCCGAGCGAGAGGCCGATCTGAAGCGGGCTCCAGCCATACCGGATTTCGCCATAGACCGACCAGGTGGCCGGATAGACCATCGCGGCAAGGAAGATGAAAACGCTGGTGACCAGGAACCAGGCGATGTGGGGCAGCTTGGCGAAGTGCCGGGCCGCGCCGAGCGGATTGGCGCGCGTCAGGTTGAGCGCGCGGCGGCGATCCTGCGGCAGGGATTCGGGCAGGACGAAAACACCATAGAGAAAGTTGAGGCACGCGAGCCCGGCAGCGACGAAGAAGGGCGCATGGATGCTGATCTCGCCCAGGAGGCCGCCCGCGACGGGGCCGAAGATGAAGCCGAGACCGAAGGCGGCGCCGATGAAACCGAAGGCGCGGCCGCGTTCCTCCGGGCTCGTCGTATCGGCGATATAGGCGTTGGCGGTCGAGAAGGTGGCGCCGGATATGCCAGCCAGTGCGCGGCCGAGGAACAGTAGCCAGATATTTGGCGCCAGCCCCATGATGAGGAAGTCTATGCCAAGGGTCGCCATCGAGACGAGCAGGACCGGGCGGCGGCCGAACCTGTCAGACAGCGCGCCGATCAGCGGGCCGAAGAAGAAGGTCATCACCGCATAGGTGGCGGCCAGCCCGCCGATCCAGAGCGGGGCGCCCTCGGGCGGGACATGCGCCAGTTCCTGGATCAGCTGGGGCAGGACGGGGATGATCAGGCCGAAGGCAAGATGGTCGATGAAGACCGTCACCAGCACGAAGAAGAAGGCATTGCGCCCAGGGCGTTTGCCCGGATGGGCGGGGGCGGTGGTCTCAGTCATGCCGGCGATTGATTGGAAGCCGGGCGGCCAGTCAAACGAAATTGTGCAAGGGGCTGGGCCGGGGACTGGCGGGGCGGCGGGAAAGCTGCGAGTTTGGCGGGATGGCTGGCGAAATTCCGATCACGCAAAATCCTGTGTCGCCCGAAGCGGCTGAAGCAATCCGCTGCGCTGTGCGGCTGGCAACTGCGATGGGCGACTCGCGCCTTGCGCGAGAAGGGGACGCGCCGGGCTTCTTCAAGCTCGTCTCCGACCCTGCGGTACATGCACCGATCTACACGCTGCCCCAGCCGCTGACGGAGCTGGCCTGCGACATGTTCCTGGAGACGCATATCGTCGAGCGGGAGGTGGGCATCGGGCTGTTGTTCGTACGCGAGGGGGAGGATGGCCGGATCATGGGCTATTCCGACATCCAGCTCTGGCCGGAATGGGGCGCGGGCGAACTTGGCGGGGCGCTGCACCCATCGCTGCACGGCGAGGGGCGCGGCGGAGCCGGCGCTGCGGCGAGCTTTGCCTGGATGTTCCGAGAGCTGGGGCTGCACCTCATCTGTGAGACAGCGGCGCTCGACAATATCCCCACCCAGCGCCTGCTCGACGGGCTTGGTTTCCGGCGGATGGGCGAGGTGGTGAGCCAGCGCAATGACGGGACGACGCGGGCGAGCCTCGTCTGGGAGATCACCCGTGAGGAATGGGAAGCGCGGCACGGTAAAGTCTGATTGCCAAGCGTGCTGCGACCGGCTAGCGGGCGCGCCATGACGATCACGGAACTTTTCATCGAAGTGGCTGGCTGGGCCGGGGCAGCGCTGATCCTTGGCGCTTACATCCTGCTGTCCATGGGGCGGCTGCAGGGCAATTCGCCGGCCTATCAGTGGGCCAATGTGATCGGGGCGGCGGGGTTTATTCTCAACAGCGGCTATCACGGCGCCATTCCGTCGGTCGCGATCAACATCCTGTGGGTGGCGATCGGCGTGTTTGCGCTGTGGCGGATCTACAAGGCGACCGCCTAGAAACGCTTTTACGTGGCGGCGGGCGCAGAAAGCTGCGGGTTTGGGGACGGGGAGAGCAATCCGGAGTTCTGCAGCGAGTATCCGCCTCCCGACTGACGCTCAGAACTTTCCGTGACGGCCTTCGCCTTTGGAGAAGCGGCTGGCGCCCTCCTTTGCGCTGCCGGCCTTGAGCACGTTCAGCCCGCCGGCAAATTCGGCGCGGATGGCGTCTTCCTCGCTGAGGCTCCACTGGGAGAGCGCAGAGGCGCGGTCTGCCTTCATGCAGAGCTGCGGGAAGGCGGCGATGTCCCGGGCGATCTTGAGGGCGTAGGGAAGTGCGGTTTCATCCGATGTCAGATAATTGACAAGGCCGATGGTGTGAGCTTCTTCGGCGGATACCTCGCGGCCCGTCAGGATCAGGTCCATCGCGCGGGAGGCGCCGATGAGGCGGGGCAGGCGGACCGTGCCGCCATCGATCAGGGGCACGCCGAAGCGCCGGCAGAAGACACCGAATTTCGCTGAGGGCGAGGCGACCCGCAGGTCGCACCAGATTGCGAGCTCAAGGCCGCCAGCGACGGCATAGCCATCGACGGCGGCAATGACGGGTTTGGAAAGCTGGAGGCGGGAGGGGCCCATCGGACCAAGATCCCCTTCGGTGTGCGACGGGTTTCCCTTGCCAATGGCGACGGCTTTCAGGTCTGCGCCCGCGCAGAAATTACCATCCGCCCCGGTGAGGATGGCAACGGACAGGGTGTCATCCGCGTCGAACGCCTTGAAGGCCTCATAGAGGGCCGTGGCGGTCGCGCCATCGACGGCGTTGCGGGCCTGCGTGCGGTCGATTGTGACAATGAGGATGTTTCCATCCGTCTTTGTCCGGATGGTGTTCTCGGGAGGGCTCATGTCATTGTCCTGCTAGGGGAGGTCAGGCGGTTGCGACGTTGCGGCCGAGGAAGGGCACGATCCGGTTCAGCAGCGCCGGCATCATCGCCTCGGGTAGGTCGTGCCCCCACTTCTCGATGAGTTCGAACTCTGCGCCGGGAATGCGTCGGGCGATGTCTGCGCCGGCTGCCGGCAGGATCAGCGTGTCGGCCGCCCCATGCAGCACCAGTGTCGGATGCGCCACCGTGGCGAGACGGTCGTGCCAGCGCGGTTGGGCGAGGATGGCGGCATATTGCCGGGCGACCCCTTCGGGCCGGTCCGACCGGCGCGTCGCAGCCATGGAGGCGGCCCGTATGTCATCGTCAGATCCGCGCACGTCCGGATGCGATCCGTAGACGGCACGCCCCTGGACCGCGAGTTCGGCAATCGCCTCCGGCGTGCGGTTCTCCGGCACTGCCGTTAGTGCTGCGCCCGCCTCCGGGGTCGACATCGGCACAGACGGATCGCCCGAGGTCGTCATGACGGGGATGAGGCTGCGCACGCGGCCTGGATGATTAAGCGCCATCAGCTGCACGATCATGCCGCCCATCGAGACGCCGAGAATGTCGGCCTTGTCGGCGCCGAGTTCGCCGATCAAGGCGGCGGCATCGGCGGCCATGTCGTTCAGAACGTAGGGCACTTTCTCGTGCATGGGCTCGCCCGCAGTGATGCCCTTCACGATGTCGCGCGGGGAGGGGGCGGTCTTGCCGGTAAACTCTGTCGAGAGGCCTATGTCCCGATTGTCGAACACCACGACGCGCCGGCCCGCATCGGCCAGGCCCCGCTTGAAACTGTCTGGCCAGCCGGTCATCTGGCCGGAAAAACCCATGACCAGGAGCATCAGGGGATCGTTCTTCGCCCCGATCTCCTCATACTCGATTTC
Organism: Hyphomonas sediminis; assembly: GCF_019679475.1. Taxonomy (NCBI): domain Bacteria; kingdom Pseudomonadati; phylum Pseudomonadota; class Alphaproteobacteria; order Hyphomonadales; family Hyphomonadaceae; genus Hyphomonas; species Hyphomonas sediminis. The sequence goes on along the minus strand of NZ_JAIEZP010000001.1, from coordinate 290,829 downwards.
GATGCCGTTTGCCCTGATGCGTGCCATGCCGTTCCTCCATGTATTTTTTGCGCAGCTTAGGAGCCGCAGAACAAAGCACAAGCGCGGTTCTGGCGGGAACGGGGCGAGGGCGCCTAGATATCGGCCTGATTGACGAAGATCAGGATGATTGCGCTCGCAGCGTGATACATGAACGCCCCTTCGAACGAGCCGGCCCCCACCTGGCTCTGCCACATCTGGAAGAGCCCTGCGCCAAAGACCTGGAAAATGCCGAACCAGACAATCAGGGCGGTGCAGCAACCGGCGATGGCCCATGTCTTGGCCGCGTTGAACGCCATGGCCTCATTGCCAACCTGCTTCCACATGTCATGAGCGCCCTTGAAGCATAGCAGGCCGACCAGCAATTCGCCGGTCATGATGCCCGCAAGGGCAAGCTGGATCAGGACAGGGGAGGTGATCGCTGGCACGATCGGGTTCGGATAGGCCGGACTGTCAGCCTGGCCGAAGACGGCCCCGACAGCCATCTGGGCATATTCCCAGTTCACGGCGTTGGAGATGAAGTAGAACAGGCCCTGAAGCCCGACCAGTACGATCAGAACGATCTTGAAATAGCGGATCATTATCCCCTCCTGAACATTACCGCCTGAGCGCAGGAAGCGCGGCAGGCTTTGTGTGCAGGTTCCGGGGAGGAGGCGGATGCCTAGCGGCTGAGTTCCTTCATCGCTTCATCCAGGCCGCCGAGGGTCAGCTCGAACATTCGGTGCGGGCCGATCAGCTCACGGACGAGCTTGATGGAGCCGGTATATTCCCAGGCGCCTTCCTTGGTGGGGTTGAGCCAGACAAGGTTGGGGAAGCGTTCGACAAAGCGCTGGATCCAGATGCCGCCGGCTTCTTCGTTCCAATGTTCGACCGAGCCGCCGGTATAGGTGATCTCATACGGGCTCATTGTGGCGTCGCCCACGACGATCACTTTGTAGTCGGACGGATATTTGTTCAGTACGTCCCATGTGGGAATGCGATTATTCATCCGGCGGCGGTTGTCCTTCCACAAGCCCTCATAGGGGCAGTTGTGGAAGTAGTAGTATTCGAGGTTCTTGATCTCAGCGCGGGCGGCGGAGAACAGCTCCTCCATCACGCGGACATGCGGGTCCATCGAGCCGCCAACATCGAGCAGAAGGAGCACGGAAATCGTGTTGCGCTTTTCCGGGCGCATTTCGATGTCGAGATAGCCCTTGCGGGCCGTGTTGCGGATGGTGCCGTCAAGGTCGAGCTCGTCGGCAGCGCCCTTGCGGGCCCATTTGCGCAGGCGCTTCATGGCGACCTTGATGTTGCGGGTGCCTAGCTCGATCTTGTCGTCGTAATTCTTGAACTCGCGCTTGTCCCACACCTTCACGGCGCGGCGGTGGCGCGACTTGTCCTGGCCGATGCGGACGCCTTCGGGATTATAGCCATTGGCGCCGAAGGGCGAGGTGCCGCCCGTGCCGATCATCTTGTTGCCGCCCTCATGGCGCTTCTTCTGTTCTTCGAGGCGCTGCTTGAGGGTTTCCATCAGCTTTTCGAAGCCGCCCATGGCTTCGATTTCGGCCATCTCTTCCGGCGTGAGGAATTTCTCGCTCATCTTCTTGAGCCATTCCTCGGGCAGGTCCTGCACGTTGACGGCGTCGGCCAGCGTGTCGAGGCCCTTGAAGACATGGGAGAAGACGCGGTCGAACTTGTCGATATTGCGCTCATCCTTCACCAGGGCGGCGCGCGAGAGGTAGTAGAACTCCTCCACCTCCATATCGATGACCTGCTTGTCCATCGCCTCCATCAACAGGAGGTATTCCTTCAGCGTCACCGGGACTTTTGCCGCGCGCAGCTCGTTGAAGAAATTCAGGAACATCGGCCGGGCCTCTCTGTTTCTCGCCCTTCAAGATAAACATCATATGGGGCGATGTCCAAGCTGACGCTGGGAAAAGCGTGGTCATTTCCGGTTCAGGCGGGCCGGGCTAGGGAGGGGCCATGATACGGGCGGCTATACTCTCAGTTCTGTTGGTTCTACCGGCGATGCCGGCCCTGGCCGGGCCGCCGCCGGCGACGGCGCCGTTTGGTGCGCCGGTCCGGGACGATTGTTCCGGGCCGGGCGAGCAGGCCTGCATGCTGGACGCGATCTGGGCCGCCGCCAGCCGCCTGCCAGAGGCCAAGCGCGCCCGGCTGAAGCCTGATTTTGCCGCTGCGGCGGCCTATCTGCCGGACGCGGCCTCCAAATCGGCCTGGCAGGCACGGCTTGGCAATGCGCAGCCGAGGATTGCCGGCACCGATTACGCTGCCCAGACCGCACAGCAGGCCGTGCGCGACTATGGCTGGCAGGGATTTGTTGCGCGCGCCCGCGACGGGGCCCAGCCGCTGAATATCGGCCGGCCGGAGATCATGGCCGCCGCGCTCGACCTGGCGCCGGACGCGGCCGCGCGGGCCGACCTGACGGAGCTCATGTTCCTATTGGCGGGCAGCCCGACGGCCTCGCCCCGGGGGATTGGCGGATTTAATCCGGATATGTTCGAGCGGGCAGACTTTGGCCATGTGCTGGCCGAGCGGATGATGAAGGACTGCAACGCGGAAGGATTTGCCCGCGCGCGGCGCCTGACGGCGGCGCCCGACGCGATCCGCTATCAACTCTGGGCGGCGCGCATCAATGGCGGCGCCGGGAACCTTGCCGCGCGCGTGCGCCTTGGCGATGGCAGCAGCGACACCAGCTTCGTGCGGCAGGCGCTGGAAGGGTATGGTCCGGTGCTCAAGCTCGGGTATTGCAAACGCTAAACGGGATTGCCGGGCCGCAAGGTCTTTCCCCCGTCACATTCCTGAGTCATAGGGTCTGGGCATGGACACGATGGACGAAACCGACGCCGACCATATGCCGGCACCTGCCGAAGGGCTTTGCGGACCATCCGAGGTGACGGCGCTGTCGCACCTTTACCGGGCTGAAGTCTACCGCTCGACCGTTTGGCGCCAGCGTCTTGATCAGACGACGAACTGGGCGGTGATTTCCACCGGGATCGGCCTGTCCGTCTCGTTTGCGAATGAGCGGGCTTCGCCGTTTCCGATCGTTCTGGTCGGCGCGCTGTGCGTCGTCTTCCTGATGCTGGAAGCGCGGCGCTACCGGTTTTTCTATGTTTGGCGGTTCCGCGCGCGGGTGCTGGAGATTGCCTTCATGGTGCCGATCCTGCGCGGGGAGGGCACGCGCATTCGCATCGACCGGGGTACGGCGTTGTCGGACGATTATGAAAAGCCGCAATACAGGATTTCGATGATCCGGTGCGTGGGCCGAAGGCTCAGGCGCAATTATGGCTGGATGTTTGCGATCCTCGGGGCGGCCTATTTCGCCAAGATTGCCATCCACCCGGTGGATGTGACCTCCTGGGAGCAGCTGTTCCGGCGCGCGCATATCGGGCCGATCCCTGGCTGGGTCGCCATCAGCTGTGGCTGCCTGTTCCATGTCGGCTGGATTTTCCTGGCCTGGAAAACCTGGTGGGACGAGCGCAAGGACAAGTCCAAGATGGCCGACTTCCTGAAGAGCCGGGAAGACGTGAACCTCTCACGCGTTGTGAATGCGCACGACTCGGCGCTGGGCTGAGGCTCATAAAAAAGCCGGGCGTTGGCCCGGTTTTTTTGTTTCTGGTTCGTTGACGGATTATCCCGCCGGGCCGCGGCGGCCGCCGCCACCTGTGCCACCACCGTCCTGACGGCGGGAGAGGAAGGCGAGGCGTTCGAAGAGGGCCACGTCCTGCTCGTTCTTCAGCAGGGCGCCGTGCAGCGGCGGGGCCAGGGCCTCGGGGTTTTTCTCGCGCATCGTTTCCAGGTCGATGTCCTCATTCATGAGGAGTTTCAGCCAGTCGAGCAGCTCTGATGTGGACGGCTTCTTCTTCACGCCCGGCAGCTCGCGCATGGCGTAGAAGGTGGAGAGCGCGTCGCCGACGAGCTTCTTCTTGATGCCGGGATAGTGGACATCGATGATCGAGCGCATCGTCGGCTCGTCCGGGAATTTGATGAAGTGGAAGAAGCAGCGGCGCAGGAACGCGTCGGGCAGTTCCTTCTCGTTGTTGGAGGTGATGATGACGATCGGGCGCTGGATGGCCTTCACGGTCTCGCCCGTCTCGTAGACGAAGAACTCCATGCGATCGAGTTCCTGCAGGAGGTCGTTCGGGAATTCGATGTCGGCCTTGTCGATCTCGTCGATCAGCAGGACGGGGCGCTTGCCGGCGGTGAACGCCTCCCAGAGCTTGCCCTTCTTGATGTAGTTCTTCACGTCCTTGGCGCGCTCTTCGCCCATCTGGCCGTCGCGCAGGCGGGAAACCGCGTCATATTCGTAAAGGCCCTGATTGGCCTTGGTGGTGGATTTGATGTGCCATTCGATCAGCTCGGCGCCGAGCGCCTTGGCAACTTCGATGGCCAGGACGGTCTTGCCGGTGCCCGGCTCGCCTTTGACCAGAAGGGGACGTTCCAGCGTGATGGCAGCATTGACGGCCACGCGCAGGTCATCTGTTGCAACATAATCCTTGGTGCCCTCGAACCGCATCCGCCTTGATCCCTTCATCTTGTTTTGCTGGTGGGCAGCATAAAGCCGACGGGGGCGCGGGCAAGCGCTGACCTCAAGGAAAGTGCTGCGGTGCAGAATCGAATTTCCTTAGGGGAAAGGCAAAGCCGTGGTAAACAGGAATGGCCATGCGCGCCGCCACAGAGGCTCAAGCTTCACGAAAAGCGTCGCGCCGGTTGCAGGCAGGCTGGCCGGTCCGGTTGGCTCGAAGAACCGGCCTAGACCTTATGATCCAAATGCCCCATGGGACGAGGGGCGCATGGCCCCCAACCTCCCGTAAAAATTCGGAAAGCAACCGTTAACGCCTTTGTGTGAATTTGCGACAATCCGCACCATGGGGGCCGGACGTATGCCGCTCAAACTCTCTCTCAAGCCTGGCGAAACCTTCGTTGTGAACGGGGCGGTCGTGCGCAATGGCGACCGGCGCGGCGTACTGCTGCTTGAAACCCAGGCGCGTATCCTGCGTGAGAAGGATATCCTTCCGGCGGCGGCTGTTTCGACCCCGATTGACCGGGCCTATTTTGCCGTGATGCAGATGTACCTGCTCGGGGAAGTGGATGGGCCGCTCTACACCCAGACTGCCGAAGCGCTGGCCGGCCTGCTGGCAGAGATGCCGGAAGTGCGGGAAGACGTTCTACAGATTTCCGCCGATGTCGTGGCCGGGGATCTCTACAAGGCGCTCAGCCGGTGCCGGAAGATGATGCCGCAGCCAGGAACGGAGGCCTCATGATGGCCGATGGACACCAGATGCCGGTGCGCGCTCTCAAGGCAGAGGCGCTGACCAGTCTTGAAGACGCGATCCGCAAGCTGGAGGCCGGGGCAGGCGAGGGCCTCGCGGTCGATCTCGGCAATGGCCGGATTGCCCGCGCTGACAGCCCGCGCGGCAATGAGGGCCTGTTGCAACGCCTGCGGGGCCACAAGATGTTGCTGGCGCTTGCGTCTGGCGGTGCTGACCTGTCGCGGCTCAAGCCCGTGCCGGGCGATGTGCAGGTGGCTCCTTCGGTGCGGGAGATCCTTGACGCGGCCACTCGCAAGGCCTAGCGGCAGCGCGCCATGACGCCTGAACTGATTTCCCTTTTTACTGCCACCTTCGTGACCTTCTTCGTGCTGATCGACGCACCGGGGGTCGCGCCGATCTTTGCGACGCTGACGGCCAAGGGTTCGCCTGCCTATCGCCGGCGGATGGCTTACAAATCGGTGTTCGTGGCGACGCTCATCATGGTCATGTTCGCATTCGGGGGCGCCTGGCTGCTGGACGCGATGCACATTTCCATAGACGCCTTCCGGGCCGCCGGCGGCGTGCTCCTGTTCCTCATCGCGCTCGACATGGTGTTCGAGAAGCGAACCGAGCGGCGCGAGCACCGCGCCGAAGAAGTGCTGGAAGAGCATCGCGACGATCCGGAGCCGGATGATATCTCTGTGTTTCCGATGGGCATCCCAATGATCGCCGGTCCCGGCTCAATCGCAACGGCGATGTTTTACATGACCGAAGCCGAAAGCATTGCGCATCAAGGCGTTGTGCTGGCGGCCATCGGGCTCAATCTCATCATCACGCTGCTGATCTTCCTGGCAGCGGCACCGATCGTGCGCCTGATCGGCGCAAGCGTTGCGGGCGCCCTGACGCGCATCCTCGGCGTGATCCTGGCGGCGCTGTCGGCGCAGCTGATCATCGACGGTATTCGCGGCGCCTTCAATCTCGGTTGAGTTTTCTGGGCAGAGCCGTTGCTCTGTCAGGCGCCCTGAGGCTCGGCCCGGCGCTTGGGCAGCCGGATATAGAGACGCACAGTCGACAGCGTGACCCAGAACAGCAGCATGCCAGCAGCCGTCAGGCTCATGATTTCCAGCACTGTGTTGCGGTTCCAGCTTATGCCAGCGTCAGCCAGCTTCAGCGATTCCAGTCCGCGTTCGCGCACAAGGACAATCAGCCGTTCGCCGCCCGCCTCTGCAAGCAAACGGGCGCGCTGAAGGTCTGCGCCATCTTCGATGATCGAGAGGACAGTGAGCGCGCCGCCGGGGCTGGTCTGGGCAGCGAGGCGCTGGATCTGGTTGAGATCGCTTTCGAGGGCAGCCAGACCCGCCCGGTCAATCGAGGTAGAATAGGCGTCTCGGACGCGGTCGGCCCTCACTTCCGTGGTTGCCAGCTCACTGAAAGCGTCTTCAAGCGCCGGGGCCAGAGCAGCGTCGGGGAGCGCAGCGTTCACGCGCTCGGTGAGATAATCCGAGAAGCTTGGTGTCAGGCGCTGGGAGCGACGGGCGGACTTCAGAATAGACACCGACAGAGCGGCGGCATCCGACAGGCCGTCGCTATGATCTTGCTGGACGAGGCCCAGGCCCGTCAGCTTGACGACGAGTTCGTCGGAACGGTCGCCCTGCAGCCAGCGCAGGGACATGTTTGAAAGGTCGGCATAGCTGCCGAGCATCTGAAACCGACGGTCATCCTCGCTGCGAACGTTGGCCTGGAGGACGACGGGTTCTTCAGGCGCCTCTTCCACGGCGGCGACAGCGGCGGTCTCACCCACGGCAGGGTTTTCGACGTTGGGGGCTGTCGGCGCCGCGCCCTCATCCAGAGCAGGGGAGAGATCTTCCTCCTCGGCGGCACCGATGCCTGGAGGATTGAAGCGTTCGGTCTCCATGATCCGGTTGGCAACCGATTCAGGCAGTTTCTGGAGCGCGGCGCGGACCAGGCGTTCATCCGGCGTGCCGCTCACTTCTGCGTCGGCGCGGACGCGGATCTGTTCCCCGAGGTCGCGGCCAAGCATCTGGGGCGAGGCCAGCAGATACCCCCGCACGGCGGCCATGTCGCGCGTGTCGAGTTCGGCGATGATGCGGTCCTGCCAGTAGGGCAGTTTGCGGTCTTCATCCCTGGGGCCAAAGGTGGCGAGTTCCTCAAGCAGCTTTTCATGCGCGTGCTGGAGCGCCTCCGCGGCGCCCTCGCGGGAGGTCAGATCCTGGTCATAGGCGTTCGCGACAGCGCGCGCGCCAATAACAGGCAACAGGATCAGCAGGGAGTTGAACATCACCGCCAGCATCCAACCGGCTTTGCGGGAATGTACTTTCCGTTGGCGGGCCATTCCGACGATATTACCGTTTGGGCAGACAGGGAGGGGACGACACCCATAGAGCGTGCCAGGGGGACAAAGATCAAGGGGTGGTGTGCAACTTGCACTGTCCACAAGGCCCTTTGTGAGGCTAGGATTCTGTCACTGACAGTGTTTTGGCATCTTTTTGTCTTAATTGTCTGAAAATGCTGGGTTTACTACCGCAGTCTCAGAGATTGCAGGGAATCGAGGTCCGCTCTATATGGCACGCAAACGAGTGAAGGAGTCTGCCGTGAGTATCGATCTCTCAGACGATTATCGCCCCTCGGAAGACGAAGAGTTCATGAATGAGCGGCAGCTCGCCTATTTCAGGCGCCTGCTGGAAGCCTGGAAGGCCGACATTCTCGACGGCGCCAAGCAGACCATTCATAACCTTCAGGACGAATCCGGTTCCTTGCCGGACATCGTCGATCGTGCTTCTGCCGAAAGCGATAAAGCCCTTGAGCTTCGCACCCGCGACCGCCAGCGCAAGCTGATCTCCAAAATCGACTCCGCACTTCGCCGGATCGAAGATGGCTCCTACGGTTATTGCGAGGCTACCGGCGAGCCGATCGGCTTGCGTCGCCTTGAAGCGCGACCGACGGCCACTCTAAGCCTTGAGGCGCAGGAGCGCCACGAGCGCAAGGAACGCACTCTGCGCGACGACTAGTCCGCTCGCGTTTTTTATCGCCCGGAACAGTAAAAAGGCGGCTCTCCAGATCGGAGTGCCGCCTTTTTTCCAGTCATCTTTCCCCACGCCTTTGGCGGTCTTTGAGCGAGCTTCTTTGGGCTGCAGGGACATCATGCCTGCGAGTTCCGAATCACCGCTTACCAAGCCCTGAGCAGAAGGTAAAAATCTGCAGACTTGGATGAATCCCACAGGTGGCCTCTGTTAATATTTGCCGCGCTGCGGAATTCACTAACGCGCCATTAACCTTTTCCGGGCGACTCTGGGGGGATGAGCCCACCTGCAGCCTCCTCCGCGCAGAGAGTCCCCCTGCCAGACGCGGCAGAGGATGGCTGGGACGTATCCCCCCGGCTTCGCCGCCGCATCATGACGGACAAGCCGCCCATGCGTGAACCGATGGATCTTGAAGGACCGATGCCGACGGGGCGCAGCGTTCTCACTCAGGCTGAGATCGAAATGCTGTTGCGTCCGGATCTCTCGGACATGGACGAGCCGGAAGAGATTGAAGTTGCGCCGCTGCAAAAGCAGCCGCAGCCGCGCCAGACACCCGAATTGACTATGCCGGTGCCTACCGATGGCCGCGAGGAAACCGCCCGCCGGATTGCCGCGCGCCTGTCCCGGGCGATGCGGGAGCATTGCGGCCTGCCGGCGGCGTTCACGGTGCGCCGTGTGTCGCCGACCAGCCTTGCCAAGGCTGTCTCGGACCGCGAAGAGCAGGGGCAGGCGATTGTCTGCTGTGCAGGCGCCGACGGTGATGTTGCCGCGATGCTGGTGCTTGGCGCCGGGCTGACGCAGATCATGATCGAGACAGCTTGCGGCGGTCCCGTTCCCAATGGCGCCCCCAAAGCCCTGAGCCCGATTGATCTGGCGCTGATCGAGGGGCTGACGCGCCCGCTTGCGCCTTTTATCGGGACCGGGCTCGGCTTCTCAGGAGTTGAGACCGATCCGCTGTTTGCTGCGTCGATCGCTGCGCCGGGCGCCGCTTACGAGATTATGCTGTCTGTGCGTGCAGGCGGGGCAGAGTGGCCTGCGAAACTGATCCTCACGGAGGCATTGCTGCCGCTCGCTTCGCCAGGGCAGGCGCCTGCCGGGAAGCCGGCATCGGCGGCCGGAGCCCTGACGGTACTGATGACGGCGCGGGTTGCGCGGGTCGAGATGCCTTTGTCGAAACTGACGAGCCTGCGCCCCGGCGCGACCCTGCTGCTTGGCGTGCCGGCGGATCAGCCGGTCGAGCTGCTTTCGGGCGGGCTGGATGGCGGCGTAGCGGCAGAGGGCGAAATCGGGCGCAAGGGCAATCGTATGGCGGTTCGCGTGTCGCGCAGGGGCCCAGCGCTGCGGGCGCTCAATCCGGCTTACGCCGAATAAACTCTGCTTCCACTTCGACATTCACGGTATCGGTCAGCAGGCCGGAGAATTTGTCGACGCCGAAATCGGACCGGCTGAGGGAACCCGTTACCGAAAAGCCGACGACATCGCTGCCCCTCAGCGGATCATAGGCGCTGCCGTTGAGGCGGGCGATCAGAGTGATCGGGCGCGTAATTCCCTTGAGCGTCAGGTCGCCGTCGATTTCTGCTTCTGTGGGCGATGCCAACCGGATTGTACGAGAGCGGAAGATCGCCTGAGGGTGGGTTCCAGCGTCAAACCATGCTGGCCCCATAAGTTCGGCAGCAAACTCCGGATTGGCAATGTCGAGCGAGGTCATGTCGATGGTTGCCTCGACCTGCGCGCCAGCTGGATTGGCCGGATCACCTGAGAGGGTGGCATCGAACCTGTCGAAACGCCCGGCATAGTTTGAAAAACCGAGATGATCGATCTTGAAGAGGAGGGCGGCGTGATGCGGATCGAGGACGAAATCGCCCCCATCCAGCGTGACGGCAGCAGTATCGACCTTCGGCTTCAGCAGCGCGCCGGCGAGGGAAGAGCAGCCCGCCAGCAGGCCGAGCGCCAGCGCGACGCTGGCAATCCAGCCTGCACGACGTGAACTCAGGCGTCGTTTGTCCGTTCGATCCATGCGTCGACATTCTCCTCAAGGATTGCCAGCGGCACGGCGCCGTCCTTCAGGACTGCGTCATGGAAATCGCGGATGTCGAACTTGTCGCCCAGCTCGGCCTTGGCGCGTTCACGCAGTTCCACGATCTTCAGCATGCCAATCTTGTAGGCCGTTGCCTGGCCCGGCATCACAATATACCGGTCGATGGCTTTGCGGCAGTCCCCTTCGGGATTGGGGGTGTTCTCCATGAGGTATTGGACGGCCTGTTCGCGCGTCCAGCCTTTGGAATGGATGCCGGTATCGACCACGAGGCGGGCTGCGCGCCAGATTTCCATCGCGAGGCGGCCGAAATCCGAATACGGATCAGCGTAGTAGCCAATTTCCTTCGGCAGCAGCTCCGTATAGAGGCCCCAACCCTCGGAATAGGCCGTATACCCGCCGAACTTGCGGAAGCTCGGCACGTTTTCCAGCTCCTGCGCGATGGCGATCTGCATGTGGTGGCCGGGGATGCCTTCATGGAAGGCGAGGGCTTCCATCTGGTAGGTCGGCATGTCGGCCATCCGGTAGAGGTTGGCGTAGTAGATGCCGGGGCGGCTGCCGTCCGGGGCAGGACGGTTGTAGAACGCCTTACCGGCTGATTTTTCGCGGAAGGGCTCGACCGCCTGAACGATCATGCCGGCCTTGGGAAAGGTGTTGAAGAGGTTTGGAAGATCAGCCTCCATCCGGCTGATGGCGTCGCGGGCTTCGGCCAGATACTCTTCGCGGCCTTCGGCGGTTTCCGGTTTGTAGAAGCGCGGATCGGTCCGCATGAACTGGAAGAAGTCCTGCAGGTCTCCCTCGAAGCCGACCTCAGCCATGATGGCCTGCATCTCGCCATGGATGCGGGTGATTTCATCGAGGCCGATCTGGTGGATTTCGTCGGCCGTCAGATTGGTGGTCGTCATCGCCTTCAGGCGGGTCTCGTAATAGGCCGCGCCATTGGGCAGCTTCCAGGCGCCATCATCGGCGGTCGCGGTTAGCTGCTGGTGGGCGAGTTCCTCGATGGCTGCCTCATAGGCGGGGCCAACATAGGACTTCAGCGCCTCTTCTCCGCGCGCGAGGAAAGCAGCGCCCTCTTCTTGGGTAAGCGTCGCGTTGGTGACCAGAGCGCCGACCTTGCCGCGGAAGTCCGCCATCAGGGGGCTGTCCTCACTGCCATCGCTGGCGCCGGAGAAGGGAAAGCCGGTGATCAGGCCGCGTGCATCGGAGAGGACATATTCGTAAACGAAGGCAGGTGGCTGAATCCCTTTTTCGGATGCTGCCCTGGCGTTGGCAACATGCTGTCCGAGATAGGCGGCGACGCCTTCAAGACGCGAGATATAGGCGTCGAGATCGGGCGCGCTGGTGGCCTTATGCTGGTTGATCAGGAAGGCGGGGATGGAGGACTGGACCCCGAACATCTGGTTGAAAGTGTAGCTGTGATCCTGGAACGGGGCGTTCGCTTCGGACCGTTCCAGCTCATAAATCGCCAGGCGCCAGGAGAGCCTGGATTGATCGTCCAGTTTGTCGAAGTCGAATTTCTCCTGCATTTCCTGAACATTGGCGCGTTCGAGGGCGAGGGTTTCCTCGCCGAACTCCGGGGAGGCGTCGGGCCATTCGCCATAGCGCTCGCGCCGGCCGAGAGCGGTGAGGCGCATGGGGTTGCGGGCAATCGACTCTTCGAACTTCTGTTCGAACCAGTCGTTCAGACGTTCGGATTCGGCGGCCACAATCTCGGCGGAATACTCAGTTACGCGTTCGTCCCGGTGGGCGGGCGTGCCGCAGGCGGTGACCAGAACAAGGGCCGCGAGCAGCGCGTGCGGACGAGATACCATGGTTTGCCGAATCCTGTTCAACTGTTGGAGATTGCTGCGTGTCTATTAACGGCTTTTTCGGGTTCGTTAACCTTTGCCATGCGACAAACAGCATTCTGGGTGAGGGCCGGGCATCGGGTTGCGTGATGCCCGCCTCGCATAAGGCATGGCCGGACCGGGAAGGGAACCGGCCAAATGGAATGGCGGTAGACCATGAGTAAAGAAGCAGACACGCTTGAGCTGACAGTCGGGGCCTCAGGGCCCGGCGACGATACCGATCTCGCCAAGGCGGGAGACAGGGAGAGCCGGCGTATCGATTTCCTGCAGCTTGGTTTCTGGGGCTGCCTGTTGCTGTCGATCGCCGCCGCGAGCGTTTCGCTCGCCTGGCCGAATGCGTCGGGCGCAACCGGCTCCATCCTGCTGATCACCATGGCGTCCGGCGGCCTCGTCTTCCTGCTGTGGACGGTGCGCGGCGCGGGCCGCTTCATCGGCCTCTTCCCGGAGAAGGGCGCTGCGGCGCGCATTGCCAATGCCGGCGCCCCGCGCTTCCCGTGGATCGACTCGCTGGACGAAGCGGTGCTCATCACCGATCCGGGCGGCGCACCCGTTGCGGCCAACGCGGCCTATGACGAGCTGACACGCCTGGCGTTGATCGTCGGCTCGGGCGAGACCGGGCCGGTTACGCTGGACCGTCTGTTCGGCGCCAATCCGGGCCTTGCCGCGCCGGTCTACAGGCTTTCGAAATCGGCGAAGGCTGAAACCAAACGCCGTGAGGTCCTTCCGCCGCTGGCGCTGGGCCCAGAGCAGGTGCCTGCACAATTCGAGGTCACAGTGTCGCCCCTGCCGCGTGGCCGGGTGTTGTGGCGTATCCGCCGGATTGCCGGCGAGCTGGAGGCAACAGGCGCTGCCGATCTCAAATCGCTTTATGTCGAAGATGCCCCAATGGGCTTCATGGCGACCAAGCCGGACGGCTCGATCACCTATGCCAACAACTGGCTGCGCGAACTGCTGGGCCTGCCGGAATCGGCGAAGAACATTCGCACCGACGACATCATGCGTCCGGAGTTCGTGAAGATGCTGGCGCGGGACCGCAAGTCCGGCGCGCCGGGCCGGGCGGACATCCAGCTGCGCGCGCGCGACGGCGTGGAAATTCCGGTTCAGGCAATCACCAGCTGGACGGGCCGCGGGGCAGATGCCGCCGGACGGACGGTGATCCTTGCCAGCCCGCAGGTTCTCAATGGCGGCGAAGAGCGCTTTGCGCTTCAGGCCGCGTCGCGTCCTCCACGTCCGGATGGCGACCCGATGTTTGACGACGCGCCCTTCGGCGCAGTTCGCCTTGATGGCGACCGCGTAGACGGCGCCATGATCCTCGACGCCAACCGCGCACTGATGGAAATGACGGGTGGCCGGGCAACACCGGGCACGCGCTTTGCCGAGCTGTTCGTTTCCGAAGAGGGGGAGGGCGCGCTGGCGAGCCTTCTGGTCGATGCGATCGACAAACCCGTGGCGCTGAAGACGGCAGGCGATGAAGCGCGGGATGTGAATGTCTTCGTGACGCTCAATTCCACCGGGCGGCCTTCGGTGGCCTATATCATAGACATGACCGAGCAGCGCCAGCTGGAACAGCGTCTGGCTCATGGCGAGAAGATGCGCTCCATTGGCCAGCTTGCCGGAGTTGTCGCGCACGACTTCAACAACGTGCTGCAGGGCATCATCTTCAACTATGAGGAGCTGATGACGCGCCATCCCGTGGGTGACCCGTCCTATGAGTACCTGCAGTCGATCCACGAATTCTCCTCGCGGGCCCGTGAACTCGTCCGTATGCTGCTGGCCTATGCGCGCGCGCAGACCTTCAAGCGAGAGATATTCAACTGCACGGACTTCCTGTCTGAATTCTCGATTCTGTTGCGACAGGTACTCGATGAGCGCATTGAGCTGGACGTGAAGCATGGCCGCGACATTCCCTGGATCAAGGCCGACAAGAACCAGCTGGAAACGGCGATCATCAACCTCGCCACCAACGCGCGCGACGCCATGATCGCGCAGCGCAATGGCGGCAAGCTGACGATCCGCACCGCGCGGTCGACTGGCAAGGAAGCCCACGAAAAAGGCTTCAACTATGTCGAGGATGGCGAATACCTGCTGATCGAGGTCGAGGATAACGGCACGGGTATGCCGCGCGAACTGCTCGACAAGATCTTCCAGCCCTTCTTCACGACGAAAGACCAGGGATCGGGCACAGGCCTGGGCCTGGCGACCGTCTACGGCATCATCAAGCAGTCGGGCGGGTATGTCTGCCCCGTGTCTTCTGTCGGCAAGGGAACGACCTTCTATATCTATCTGCCGGCGCTCTCGGCCGAAGAAATTCCCGAGCCGTCCGATCTTGCCGAGAACACCAAGGTGGCCGTCCGCCCGATGGACATGTCCGGCCGTGGACGGATACTCCTCGTGGAAGACGAAGACGGTGTGCGCTCTATCGCGGCAACGCATCTGCGCCAGCGCGGCTATGAGGTAGAAGAAGCTTGTGACGGCGAAGAAGCGCTGGAAATCCTCGAGGACATGCCGGGCGCCTTCGACCTGGTGATCTCCGACGTGGTGATGCCGGGCATGGATGGGCCGACGCTCATCCGTGAAGCAAAAGACCTGCTGGGCCATGCCCGCGTCATCTTCATTTCCGGCTATGCCGAACGGGATCTTGCGCAGCAGCTGGACGACCGGGCGGTCTCCTTCTTGCCGAAGCCCTTTACGGTTCGTCAGCTCTCGGAGCGCATCAAGCAGGAACTCGCAGGTATCGGCGGTATGGAGGCGGCCTGACAGGTCTGAAATTGCGGAAGTTCGAGAAAGGCCGGCACTTAGCCGGCCTTTTGCCATAGGGCCTTCAAAACAGTCGCGAACTCAGCAGCCCGCTCGTGGCACGCCCAATGCCCGGCGCCGCGCGCCACATGCAGCGGTGTTCCATGTGTCCGGGAGAAGCGTTCCGCCACGGGAAGCTCCACGAAGGGATCGTTTTCGCCCCAGAACAGCTGCCCATGTTCAGGCAGGCGGGCGAGATCGTCCACCCAATGCCCGCTGAAGCGCAGGCCGATGGCTGAGCGGTAGAGGCTGAGGATCGACTGGCGCATGCGCTTGTCGATGTGGGGGACTTCCATCTCCGCCAGTGGCCGGGGCATGCCGCCCTGGACGAGGCCTTCGATCAGCCGCGGCTTGTTGCGCATGTTCAGCATTACAAACTCGCCCAGCAGGGGCGTTGCCCACATGCGCGCTGTTCTGTGGCCGGAATATTCCGGGTCGATCACGGCGTTCGTGACACACCAGCTCTTCACGAGATCCGGCCGCAGGCTTGCGGCGCGCAGCGTTAGCAGGGCGCCCCAATCGTGCCCCACGATATGTACTTGGCCGCCGGCAGCTTCCATCTGGGTCACCAGCCAGGCGGCATACTCATCTTTCGTGCTGCGGAAAGCTGGCGGCTTACCTGTCCCGAACCCCGGCAGGGCGGGGGCTAGATATTCGCCGGGAGACAGGCCAAGGGCGGCGATCAGCGGGTCCCAGAGGACAGGCGTGTCAGGAACGCCATGCACGAAGAGGATCATGGGGATTAGTCCTTTGACGCCGGTTCCCAATAGGTTTCAGCCGGGAAGATGTCGTCCATCGAGCCAGCGATGGAGGGACCGTAAAGCGGGTTGGGCAGGATGAACCAGCCCTGGCCCCACAGGCTATCAAACGCGCTCGCCGCCGACAGCGACCGCCGCTCGGCAGGCCTCAGCGTCTTGTCGTTGAAGATGTCGGCGATGTCACCGAGCTGGTCTCCCACAAGTGCGACCACGCAGTAATTCTCGGAGATTGCATAACGGCGGGCGTCCTTGGCGGAGCCGCCGGGCGTGTCGCCCTTGAGAAAGAGGGTTGATCCGTGGACGAATTCACCGAAGCCGGCCTGTGCCAGCGTAGCAATGTTGCCTTCAACGTTGGCTGCTTCGCGGTTTGTGTTGACGATCACCTCGACGCCGGCTGCGCGGATTCGGGCAACGCCGTCGAGCGCGCCAGGAATGGCAACGGCTTTGCCTGCGCCTGTGCGTTCCCATTCGCCCCAAGTAATAGGATCATACTCCTTGCCCATGCGCCGGTAAGCGCCGGTTGAACCTGTGTTCCAGATCAGTGTTTCATCGGCATCGAACACGGCGGCGAGCGGCTTGTCACCGCAGGCGAGGAATTCCGGCGCGTCCGGCGTCGCGCCGGGCGCCAGGATGACGCTGGCATTCGGGCGGCTTGCGGCCTGTTTTTCGACATAGGAAGCAATCTCGTTCCAGCTCTGCACCATCACGATACGCGCCTCTGCCGATCCCAGCAGCCATTGCTCGCCGGCGCTGGGTTTGATCTCCGTTATGGCCGGGGCGCTGGGGTCCATCGCGACGCTTTCAGGCTGCGCGGCGGGCGGCGGAGCCGCAGTCTGACATGCGGCGAGGATCGCAAGCGTAATCAGGGGAAGGGCAGTTTTCATGTCGGCTCCGTCGATCAAATCTGCACCATGGCGTAAAGCGGTTTTGAAGGCCGGGCAATGCGGGGCGGGCGCGCAGCCGGCGAACTGCTTCTCAGCCGGGCGAACTGTTCCCAGATATGACCGATGAACACGGTGCCCCGTGCACCGGTGCCTGGGGGCGTGTGCCGTGCAGGAAGCGAACCATCGAAATTGCCAGCAGATCCGTACGGTTCCTGCGAGGTCTGTAGGCTCCTCAAACCTCCACTTTCCCCAATGACACTCTTGCCGGACCTTGCCTGCACGTACAAGGATGCCACCCAGCGAAACAGCCCATGGAGTATCCGCGATGAAAACCCGCATCACAGAAATGCTCGGCATCAAACATCCGATCGTGCAGGGCGGTATGCACTATGTCGGCTTTGCAGAAATGGCGGCGGCGGTATCGAACGCTGGTGGCCTCGGCATTATCACGGCGCTGACCCAGCGCACGCCGGCTGATCTTGCCAACGAGATCGCCCGTTGCCGCGACATGACGGACAAGCCGATCGGGGTGAACCTCACCTTCCTGCCGGTCGTCAATGCGCCGGACTATCCGGGCTATGTGAAGGCCATCATCGAGGGCGGCGTGAAGGTGGTTGAAACCGCCGGCAACAACCCGGTTCAGGTGCTGCCGATCCTCAAGGAGCACGGCATCAAGGTCATCCATAAATGCACCGCCGTGCGCCACGCGCTCAAGGCGCAGAAGATTGGCTGCGACGCTGTCTCGGTGGATGGCTTCGAGTGCGGCGGCCATCCGGGCGAGGATGATGTTCCAAACTTCATCCTATTGCCGCGTGCAATGGACGAGCTGGAAATCCCCTTCATCGCGTCGGGTGGTATGGCTGATGGCCGTTCGCTCGTTGCGGCCATGGCGCTGGGCGCAGAAGGCATGAACATGGGCACGCGCTTCATCGCGACCAAGGAAGCCCCGGTCCACGAGAATGTAAAGCAGGCGCTGGTGGCCGCTTCGGAGCTCGACACGCGCCTCGTCATGCGCCCGCTGCGCAACACCGAACGTGTGCTGACGAATGCAGCCGTTGAGCGCCTGATCCAGAAAGAGAAGGAACTGGGCGCCAATATCAAGTTCGAGGACATCGCTCCGGAAGTTGCCGGCGTCTATCCGCGCATCCTCAAGGATGGCGACATGGATGCGGGCGCCTGGTCCTGCGGCATGGTTGCGGGCCTGATTTACGACATCCCGACGGTTCAGGAACTGATCGACCGGATCATGAGCCAGGCCGAGGAGATCATCTCCAAACGCCTTGCCGGCTTCCTCAAGGACTAGGCGCGATCGCGTTTCGTTCAGGCGGGCGCGTTAACTATCCCCTCCGCAGGCTGTGAAATTCGCCTGCGGAGCGCAGCCCGCTCGCCTGCCGGGTGTAGACAGCTTATATCCGTTCCGATTATGTTCTGGCGTTGGTTTGCGCAAGGGCCCCGCCATGACGCCTGTAATCACAATCGGCTCTGCCGGGTTTGACCTGGTTCACGTTGTCCTTCTGCTGATGGCGATGGGGCTCGGCATCTATGTCTGGCAGATGCGCCAGCGCGGCGATGTCGAACGTGAACGGTTGATGACCGAGCGAAACGCCGCTCAGGACGAACTCTCCCGCCTGCGCCAGCGCGAGCAGACCGTGGAAGCGGCCCGCCGCGAAGCCGAGCTGAAGCTGGCCGCCGCCGAGGCGCGCAGCGCCGAAGATGAGCGCAAGTTTGCCGAGCTGGCGCAGGGCGTTCTGGCGCGGGCCAATTCCATGTTCCTGGAGCGGGCCGAAGAGACCTTCAAGCGGCATCGGGAAGGGGCCCAGGGCGAGTTGAAGGAGCTGATGAAACCCATCGGCGAGAATTTCGAAACCTTCCGCCAGAAGGTGGAGGCGATCGAGAAAGTCCGTGTCGAGGACAAGTCGCTCCTCTCCGAACAGGTGCGCGCAATCGCCGAGAGCCTGCACCGCAATACCGCCGAAACCGGAAAGCTCGTGAATGCGCTGACTGCGCCAAAGGGCGGCGGCCGCTGGGGCGAGATGACCCTGCGCAATGTGATGGAGCAGGCGGGGCTTTCGGCCCATTGCGATTTCAGCGAGCAGGTTCACGACGATACCGAGGAGGGGCGCCAACGCCCGGATGCCATCATCCGCCTGCCGGGCGACCGGCAGATCGTGATCGATTCCAAGGTTTCGCTTGCCTCCTATATGGCCGCCACCAACACGGATGATCCGGCAGAGCGGCAAGCGCATCTGAAGCAGCACGCCGCCAGCGTGCAGCGGCATGTCACAACGCTTGCGTCAAAGGATTACCAGTCCAATCTCGGCAACCGGTTTGATTACATTGCCATGTTCATTCCGGGGGAGAATTTCTTTGCCGCTGCATTGGAACAGTCGCCGGACCTGATCGAGAAAGCGATGAACCGGTCCGTGATTGTCACGACGCCGACCACCCTGATCGCGCTGGCCAAGACGGTGGCCCATCTCTG
Source organism: Hyphomonas sediminis (assembly GCF_019679475.1). NCBI lineage: Bacteria > Pseudomonadati > Pseudomonadota > Alphaproteobacteria > Hyphomonadales > Hyphomonadaceae > Hyphomonas > Hyphomonas sediminis. The sequence continues at coordinate 271,716 of NZ_JAIEZP010000001.1, read as the reverse complement.
GCGCCAGCATGAAATGAACGAAAACGCGCAGGCCGCCGCCGAGCTGGGCGCGGAGCTTTATACGCGGATCGGCGTGCTGCTCGGGCATACCGAGAAGCTCGGCAAATCGCTCAATTCCTCGGTAGACCATTATAACAGCTTGCTTGGCTCCATCGACAAGCGGGTGATGCCCACCCTGCGCAAGTTCGAGGACATGCAGATTGCCCCGCCCGGCAAGGCGCCGCCGGAGACCAAGCTGATCGAGGCGCGGGCCAACACGCCCGACACCGGCCAGCTGCCGCTGGAGCCCGCGCCAAAGCTGCCCGCAGAGTGATCTCCCGTTGACGCTGGGGAGAGGGGTGCATATCTGACGCTCATGTCTATTCGCGAAATCCTCACCGTACCCGATCCGCGCCTGAAGCAGGTGTCCAAGCCCGTCGAAGGCGGCGTCACCGATGAAATCCGTGCGCTCATGGATGACATGCTGGAGACGATGTATGACGCGCCGGGCATTGGCCTGGCCGCGATCCAGATCGGCGTGCCGCTGCGCGTGATTGTGATGGACCTCTCGCGTGAGGGCGAAGAGCGTCAGCCGCGCTATTTCGTGAACCCTGAAATCCTTGAAACGGTTGAGGAAAAGCAGCCCTATGAAGAAGGCTGCCTGTCGGTTCCCGACGTTTTTAACGAGATCGAACGCCCTGCCCGATGCAGGATCCGTTATCTGGACTATAACGGAAGCCAGATCGATGAGTGGGCCGAAGACCTCTACGCTGTGTGCATCCAGCACGAGATGGACCATCTCGAAGGCACGCTGTTCATTGACTATCTTTCCCGCCTGAAGCGCGACCGCGCCATCGACCGGGTGAAGAAAGCAAAAATCCGCGCCATCCGCGAAGACGCCAACTGATGCGCTTTTTCCGGGACATGCGGTTCCGGTGGCTTTTTGCAGTGCTGGTCGCGGCGGTTATTGTCTGGCTGGTGGGGGGGCGATGGCCTCCCGGCGCGTTCGGGCTTCTGACCCCCGCCTGCTTGCTATTGCCGAGCTGATGGTGTTCCGGTTCCGCCAAGTTCAAGGAGCCCCGCAATGCCTCTTCGTATCGCCTTCATGGGAAGCCCTGGTATCGCGCTGGGCGTGCTTGAAGCCTTGATTGCGGCGGGGCACGAGATTGCTTGTGTCTATTCCCAGCCGCCACGCCCGGCGGGCCGCGGCCAGAAGCTGACGCCGACGCCGGTTCATGCCTTTGCCGAGGCGCGCGGCCTTGAGGTGCGCACGCCCAAATCGCTGAAGAAGCCGGAAGAGCAGGAGGCGTTTTCCGCGCTGAAGCTCGATGCGGCTGTGGTTGTCGCCTATGGCCTGATCCTGCCGCAGGCGGTGTTGGACGCGCCGCGTCTTGGCTGTCTCAACATGCACGCCTCGATCCTGCCGCGCTGGCGGGGCGCTGCGCCGATCCAGCGGGCGATCATGGCAGGTGATGCTGAAACCGGCGTTGACGCGATGATGATGGAAGCGGGCCTTGATACTGGTCCGGTGCTGGCGTCTATCCGTACACCCATCACGGCGCAGGATACCGCCGGCAGTCTGCATGACCGCCTCGCCGGGCTTGCCGCTGAACTCGCGCCTTGCGCTCTGGCAGGCCTCGCCGATGGCAGCTTGAAGCCGGTGCCGCAAACTGAAGTTGGCATGACGTACGCTGCCAAGCTGACTTCTGCCGATCAGCGCATCGACTGGATGCGGCCCGCTGCAGAGGTTGATTGCCAGATCCGGGGCCTTTCGCCAGCGCCGGGCGCCTGGTGTGAGGTCGATCTGGGGCAGGGGCCGGTCCGCCTCAAAGTGCTCTTCAGTGAACTGACGGGGGACGCATCGTCCGCTGAGCCCGGAACGCTGGCAGATAGCGCGCTCTCCGTGACCTGCGGCGATGGGCGCTGCGTGCGCTTGCTGCGTCTGCAGAAGCCGGGCGGCAAACCGCTCGACGCCCGCGATTTCCTTGCCGGAACGCCCGTGTCTGCAGGTCAGGTGTTTGCGTGAGCGACTTTCGCCTTCGCCGCGCACTGCCATCCGACCTCGGCGCAATCGCAGCCCTCAACGATGCCGCTTTTGGCGGCCCAGATGAAGGCCGCATTGTTCGGCAGCTTTGGGCCGATGGCGACAGCCTGCTGTCGATCGTCGCCGAAGAGGGCGGAGAGCTTGCGGGTCATATCGAGTTCTTTCGTATCCTTGTTGACGGGGCTGCTGTGGCGGCGGGGCTCGGTCCGATGTGTGTCCATCCGGGGCGCCAGCGGTGCGGCATCGGGGGCGCTTTGATTGGTGAAGGACTGCGCATTCTTGAGGCATCTGGCGAAAGCGTGATCTTCGTGTTGGGGCACGACGCCTATTATCCGAAGTTCGGGTTCGCCGAGGCTGCCGCGAAGCCTTTTTCGGCCCCGTGGAGCGGACCGCATTTCATGGCGCGGGTCTTGTCGGATGCAGCGCCCGCCCAGGGGGGGGCTGACCTATCCGGCTGCATTCGGCGGCTGAGGCCAGTTGACCCCAGCCTCCGGCTTTGGCACCCGGCTTCCATGCCACGTTACCGTCTCCTCATAGAATACCATGGCGGGCCCTATCAGGGCTGGATGAAGCTGCCGGGAAAGCCGACCGTTCAGGCGGCGCTGGAGGAGGCTGCAGCCAAGCTCGATGGCGGCCCGGTGGAAATCTATGGCGCGGGGCGCACCGATGCCGGCGTCCATGCGACGGGGCAGGTGGCGCATATGGATCTGCGACAGGACCGGCCCAACAAGGTGGCCGATGCGATGAACTTCCATCTGCGTCCGCATCCGATCGCGGTGCTCAAGGCTGAGCGGGTGGACGATGATTTCCACGCCCGCTTCTCGGCGACGGCGCGCCACTATCGCTATGTTGTCATCAACCGACGCGCCGATCTTGCGATTGAACGCGGCATTGCGTGGCGCGTGCCCTCCAAGCTGGACGCCGATAAGATGCAAGAGGCGGCGCAGGCCCTTGTGGGCACGCATGATTTCTCCACCTTCCGCGACACCGAATGCCAGGCCGCCACCCCGGTCAAGTCGCTCTGGCGCTTCGATGTCGCCCGTTATGGCGACCGAATTGAGTTCACCTGCTCGGCGCCCAGCTTCATCCACCGCCAGGTGCGCTCCATGGTGGGCAGCCTTGTGGAAGTTGGCCGCGGCCGTGAGCCGGTGCGTTGGATGAAGGAAATCCTCGACGCTACCGATCGTCAGCGCTGCGGCCCGGTCGCGCCATCCGATGGCCTGTTCCTTGAGCGGGTCGATTACGATCAGGCGACCTGACGCGAAGACACCCTGTCCCGCGCCAGAAATCACGTTTAGCCTCCCCACAAACAGATGAGGGAGCAAGGCGCCATGGCCATCGATTTCACGATTCCGGAAGAAGCCAAGGAAGTGCGCGAGCGTGTACGTCGCTGGGTGCAGGAGGAGTGTATTCCGGCAGAAAAGGAAATGGCCGCTGGCAAGCCTTACAAGGAAGTTCTCGCCGCGCTGCGCAAGAAGGCGCGCGCGCAGGGTCTGTGGCTTCCCTTTATACCGAAAGAGCATGGTGGCATGGGGCTCGGCCCGCTGGCCAATGCGCTGGTCCAGATGGAGCTTGGCCAGAGCCATCTCGGCGCGCTTTCCATGAATTCTCAGGGGCCGGACGATGCCACCATGCTGACGCTGCTGGCGCACGGCACGGACTTCCAGAAAGAGAAATACCTCAAACCCATCCTGAACGGCGAAAAGCGCGTCTGCTACTCGATGACGGAGAAGGCCGCAGGCGCGGACGCGACCGGCATGCAGACTACGGCCGTCAAGGATGGCAAGGGCAATTATGTCCTCAATGGCGAGAAGTGGTTCTCTTCGGCGGCCACCGCCGCCGACATTGCCGTCGTCATGGCAAAGACCAATCCGGACGCGCCCCGCCACCAGCAATTTTCAACCTTCATCGTGGAGCTGCCGACACCGGGCTACAACATCGTCCGTGACATTCCCACCATGGCCGTCCACGGGCCGCATTATCATGAGATGGGCGGCGGCCATGCCGAGGTGAAGATTGAAAACCTTGTCGTGCCGGAGGCCAATCTGCTGGGCGGCGAAGGGATGGGCTTTGCGATGGGCCAGCACAGGCTCGCCTATGGCCGCCTGCGCCACGGTATGCACAATGTGGCCATGGCCCAGCGCGCGCTTGATCTGGCTACGGAGCAGGTGACCACGCGCTCCACCTTCGGCAAGGGGCTGGAGGATCGCCAGGGCGTCCAGTTCATGCTCGCCGAATGCGCCAGCCAGCTCTATATCGCGCGCCTCATGCTGATGCACATCGCTTACAAGGCGGAAAACGGGCTCGACATCCGCCAGGAAAACGGCATCGCCAAGGTCTTCCTCGCCAATATGGTTCACAAGGTGGTGGACACGGCCATCCAGCTTCACGGCGCGCTCGGCTATTCGCTCGATACCCCGCTGGCGGCCTGGTACACGCACATCCGTTCCCAGCGTCTCGTCGATGGGCCGGATGAAGTCCACAAATGGATCACGGGCAAGAACGTCATCCGCGCTTACAAGAAGGATGGCACCACGGCGGCTGCCGCGGGCGGAGACCTTCTGTGATCAAGCTGACCTTCTGCCTGAGGCGCCTGCCGCATCTCAGCCGGGAAGAGTTCCAGCGCTACTGGCGGGAGCAGCATGCCCCGCTGGTGGCGAAGCACGCCGCCACGCTGGGCATCGTCCGTTACGAGCAGGTGCACGCAGGTTTTGACGCAATGAGTGAGGCCATCCGCGCCTCGCGCGGCGCGCCCGAACCCTATGATGGCATCGCCGAGATATGGTTTGAAAGCGAAGCGGCGATGCAGGCCGCCGGACGCAATCCCGGCGTGTCGGACGCCGCGCGGGCCTTGCTGGAGGACGAGCGCAAGTTCATCGATCTTGCCAACTCGCCCCTCTGGTACAGCCGCGTTCACTCAGTCGTCAGCTAGCGCTCAGCTTTCGTTGGTGCCGAGTGCGTCGGCCAGGTCGGCGAGGATGTCCTCCACATCCTCCAGCCCGACCGAAAGGCGTACGAGCCCGTCGCTGATGCCGTGCTCGATCCGCTCCTCGCGGGAATAGGTCGAGTGGGTCATGCTGGCCGGATGCTGGATCAGCGTTTCGGCGTCGCCCAGGCTGACGGCGCGGCGGATCATCCGCAGGCGGTTCATCATGGCGATGCCGGCTTCATAGCCGCCTTTGAGTTCCAGCGCGATCATACCGCCAAAGCCTGGCATCTGCCGCTTGGCGAGGTCATGCTGCGGGTGGCTTTCAAGACCGGGATAGTAAACCGTCGCGACGCCCGGCTGCGCTTCCAGCCAGCGGGCAACCCTGAGGCCGCTCTCGCAATGGCGCGCCATGCGCAGTTGCAGCGTCTTCAGGCCCCGCATCACCAGCATCGCGTTGAAGGGCGACATGACCGAGCCCGTCATGTCCTTCACGCCGATCATCCGCACTTCCCTGATGGCGTCTGCGCGGCCAAGCACCATGCCGGCCACCAGGTCGCCATGCCCGCCCAGATATTTGGTGGCCGAGTGGACGACGAAATCCGCGCCGAGCTCGATCGGCCGGGTCAGTAGGGGAGAGGCGTATGTGTTGTCGACTACAACCAGCGCGCCCGCGCCATGGGCAATGCGCGCGGCCTCGCGAATGTCGACTAGGCGCATGTTGGGATTGGCTGGGGTCTCGAAGTAAACGACGCGCGTCTTCTCGCTGATTGCGGCGGCGAGGTTCTCCGGCGATCGAAGGTCCACATGCGTGATCTTGATGCCAAACCGGGCGAGCCCGTCCCGCATGAAGGCAAAGGTGCAGCCATAGAGCGTCTTGTCGGTGATGATCTCGTCGCCTGGCTTCAGCAGCGTCCACATCAGCGAGGAAATCGCACCCATGCCGGAGGCCGTGGCGAGACCGGCCTCGGCCCCTTCCAGATTGGCAATGCGGGCTTCCAGAAGGGCAACGGTCGGGTTTGAAATGCGCGAATAGATGTGTCCTTCGGCTTCCCCTGCAAACAGGGCGCCGCCAGTCTGCGCGTCCGGAAAGGCGAAGGTCGATGTCAGGTGCAGCGGCGGGGTCAGCGCGAATTCATGGTCTGCCGGGTCATATCCGTGATGGATGGCGCGCGTTGCGGGGCCGAGCGGGCGGGAATCGTCGAAAGCCATGGCAGATCCTCCTGAGTTTCTACGCATTTTAACAGAAGTGCGGCGGAAATACTTGCCATAATCATTCAGTTGATGCTCCATAATTGGCATAATGTACCAATGGGGGTTGATATGGATGCTATCGATGCCAGGATTGTCAGGGCGCTCCAGCGCGATGGCCGCTTGACCAATCTGGAGCTGGCCGAGGAGGTGGGACTGTCGCCGTCTCCCTGTCTGCGCCGGGTGAAGAATCTCGAAGCTGCCGGTATCATCCGGGGCTATTCGGCGCTGGTGGATCAGAAGGCCTGCGGTTTTCCGATCACCTGCTTCGTGCGCATTCGCCTCGCCAATCACGCGCAGGATACGGTGCGCGCATTTGAGCAGAAAATCGCCGAAACCGACGCAGTTCTCGACTGTTACCTGATGACCGGCGGGGCTGATTATGAGCTGCGCGTCGTCGCCCGCAGCCTCGATGATTACGAACAGCTTGTGCGCCAGACAATCCAGAAATTGCCCGGCATTGCCTCAATTGAAACCAGTTTTGCTTATGGCGTGGTCAAGAAGTCGCGCATTCTTCCCGTCATCGCGGAAAAGGGTGCATAGCGGCTGGCGATGGAAACCTGCTATGTAAGGCACCGATGACGCCTCCGACAAAATCTCCCCCGACCCAGCTTTCTGCCGGCCGTGCACCCGCCTCCCGCCGTCCCGGTAAATGGCGCATAGCCGATATCATTGATGGCCGCGCGCTGAGGGTGAAGCTTACCGCCGCAGCGCTCGACAATATCGGCAGTGACGCGGCGGCCCGGAAGTCGGCACTGAACCTGCTGCACGGCGCCATGTTTCGCGGCCGCCTGATTGCTCAGGAGCGGCTCCAGCAGGGGGCCGATGGCCTCGATACCGCTCGTCTCCTGGCCGCTGTGCAGGATGAAGTGATCCACGCCCTTTACGACTTCACGGTCACCCACGTTCACCGCGCTTCCAACCCCACCGAAGCTGAGCGCCTCGCGATCCTGGCGACCGGCGGATACGGTCGCGGCGTGATGGCGCCATCCTCGGATACGGACCTTTTGTTCCTGCGCGCCTACAAGGCCAGCCCGCATACAGAGAGCGTAATCGAATACATGCTCTACGCCCTATGGGACATGGGGCTTAAAGTGGGTAACGCCTTCCGTACACCGCTTGATTGCGTGAAGCTGGCCGCTGAAGACGTGACAATCAAGACGAGCCTGCTGGACGCGCGTTTCATTTGCGGGGATGAAGCCCTCGCCGACGATATGATGGCGCTCTACCAGAAGGACGCCATCCGCAACAAGGACGCCCAGTTCATTGCGGACAAGCTGGAAGAGCGCGACAATCGCCACGCTCGAATGGGCGACGCGCGCTATGTCGTCGAGCCGAACGTGAAGGATGGTAAAGGCGGCCTGCGAGACCTGCAGACGCTCTACTGGATCGTCAAGCATATGTATGGTGGCCGCACACTTGAAGATGTCATGCGGGCAGGTCCGTTCACGGACCATGAATATGCCGTCTTTATCCGGGCCGCGCGGTTCTTGTGGACGGTGCGCTGCCATATGCACTTTGTCACCGGGCGCGCCGAGGACCGCCTGAGTTTCGACCTGCAGCCTGAAATCGCCGCGCGCATGGGTTACCGCGACAGGCAGGGGCAGCAAGGGGTGGAGCGTTTCATGAAACGCTACTTCCTCATCGCCAAGGATGTCGGCGGGCTCACCCGTATCCTCGCCGCCAAGCTTGAAGCTGATCATAAGAAGAAGCCGGAAGGATTCCGCCGTTTCCTGCCAGTCAAGCCACCCCAGCCGATGCCGGAGCCGGGCTTCCTGATTGAGGCGGGCCGGATCAACATCGTCGAAGATGTGGTCATGGCAAACGATCCGCTGAATATGATCCGTCTCTTCACGATTGCGCGGCGCGAGCAGAAAGACATTCACCCTGCCGCCCTCACGGCGCTGACGCGAAACCTCCGCGGGCTAAGCGAGTCCGTGCGCGAGACTCCCGACGCACGGGAACTTATTCTTGATGCGATCCTTGGCGGCAAGGATCCGGGGCCAGTCCTTCGGCGCATGAACGAGGCTGGAGTGCTCGGCCGTGCCATTCCGGAGTTTGGCGCCATCGTCGCGCAGACGCAGTTCAACATGTATCATCACTATACGGTCGATGAGCATACGTTGCGCGCGGTTGAAGCGATCGCCGATCTGGAGCACGGGCGTGGCAACACGGCCCCGCTGGCCACCGAACTCTTCGAGCAAATAGAGAACCGGCGCGCGCTTTACCTCGCCATGCTCCTGCATGACACGGGCAAGGGTAAAGGCGACCAGCAGGAAGCGGGTATGCTCACAGCGCGCAAGGCATGCGAGCGTCTTGGCATTCCGGATGAGGAGACAGACCTCGTCGTCTGGCTGGTCGGTCACCATCTGGAGATGAGCGAAACCGCGCAGAAGCGGGATATTTCCGACCCGCGCACAGTCGCCACCTTCTCGCGCCTTGTTGGCTCTCTGGAGCGGCTGCGGCTGCTCTTCATCCTTACTGTGGCTGATATCAAGGCGGTCGGTCCCGCTGTTTGGAATGCCTGGAAAGGGCAGCTCCTGGCAGACCTTTACCACAACACGGCTGCCGCTTTGCGCGGTGGGCGAACGGACGAGTCCGCCGTCCAGTCCGAGCTTGAACGCCGCGCGGAAAAGCGCCGCGAAGCGCTGGTCGAGCGCATTGGCGCGGTGCCGGCGCTGTTGCTGGAGCTCGAAACGGCGTACTGGACCGGGTTTGATCCGGATGACATCGCCTGGCATGCCGCAGCTCTCGCCAAGGGCGGCGATGTGGTCACCTCGCGCATGGCGCCGGAAGGCGGCGCGGTGGCGCTGCTTGTTTCCGGCAAAGACCGCACCGGCCTGTTTGCCGATCTTGCCGGCACGCTGGCCCGTCTGGGGGCAAACATCGTCGCTGCGCAGGTGTTCACTTCCAAAGGCGGCCGTATCGTTGACGTGTTCATGCTGCAGGATGCCCGCGGTCTTCCTTTCGGCGAAGGCGACGCGCCGCGCCTTGCCAAGCTGGAGCAGGCGATCCTGTCTGCGCTCAATGGCAAGGTTGCATCGGGCGCCGTGAAGTCGCGTGCTGGTCGCCGCGAGGCTGCTTTCCTCGTTCAGCCCTCGGTTCAGATCCAAGAGGAAGTATCCGCCGAGCATACGGTGATCGATGTCGCCGCGCGCGACCGACCGGGCCTTCTGCATGAAGTGGCCGAAGTGCTGGCCGACATGAAGCTCTCGATCCATTCAGCGCATGTTGGTTCCTATGGGGAGCGTGTGTTCGATGCCTTCTATGTGAAGCCGGAAGAAGGGGCTGCGCCGATTTCGAAAGCCCGCAAAGAGGCGCTCCGTGAACGTCTTCTTGCCGTACTTTCACGCGAAGAACCCGAAGCACCGCACACCCCGGCCCGCAAGCTGAAACGCTCGCGCGCCGTAGACAGTTTCTGACACCAGCGTAACCGGGGAATACATGAGCCTCGCCAGAAACACTGCCGTCCAGGCCTCTCTGACCATGGCAAGCCGTATCCTCGGCCTCATCCGGGATGTGATCCTGGCGGCGAAGATCGGCGCTGGCCCCGTGGGCGACGCCTGGGCCACAGCCCAGCAATTCCCGAACCTTTTCCGGCGCATCTTTGCTGAAGGTGCCTTCGCCTCGGCCTTCGTGCCCTCCTATGCCCGCACGCTGGAGGCAGAGGGGCCTGAAGCGGCGCAGAAGGTTGCCGAAGAAGCGTTGCGCGTCCTTTTCGCCATGACGGCAGCGCTCACCATCCTTGCGCAAATTTTTATGCCCTGGGTGCTGCTCCTCATTCATGGCGGGCAGGCGGACGATCCGGAGCATTACGGCCTCGCTGTACTGCTCACGCGCATCACCATGCCCTATCTCACCTTCATGGCCATCGGCGCGCTTCTTTCCGGCGTGTTGAACTCGGCCGAACGGTTCATTCTGTCGGCGGGCGCGCCGACTGTGCTCAATCTCTGCCTCATTCCGGCGGGCCTCCTCGGCACGACGCCGGCGATCACGGCCGAATATGCGGCCATCGCCTTTTGCATCGCCGGTTTCCTGCAATGCGCGCTGCTGTGGTGGGGTGTCAGCCGCCAGAAGGTTCGGCTCGGCCTCATCGGCTGGCCCCGCTTCACGCCCGCTGTCAGGAAGGTGCTGCTGCTCGCCGTGCCCGGAACGATTGCGGCCTCGGGCACGCAGATCAACATCATCGTCAGCCAGTCACTTGCGAGCTTCGAAGTCTCCGCCAAAAGCTGGCTCTACGCGGCTGACCGGCTTTACCAACTGCCGCTCGGGCTTGTCGGCGTTGCTGTCGGCGTTGCCATCCTTCCGAGGCTCAGCCGCGCTGCGCGGGCAGGGGACGCAGAAGCCGGCAGCCGCACGATGGATGAGGGGCTCGGCCTCGCCATGGCGCTCACGCTTCCGGCGGCAGCCGCGCTCATGGCCGCGCCGGTGTTCCTGATCGATGCCTTCTTCGCGCGCGGCGCGTTTACCGCTGCGGACGCGCAGGCCGCGGGCGGCGCGCTGTTTCACTTCGCCTGGGGCGTGCCTGCTTTTGTGCTGATCAAGGTGCTCGCCCCGCCTTTCTTCGCGCGGGAAGATACCAGCACGCCAATGCGCTTTGCCCTCGTTTCGGTGGTCATCAACACGGCGCTCGGGGCAGGGCTGTTCTTCTGGCTGAAGCAGACCACCGGTCAGGGCTTTAAGGGCCTCGCCATCGCCACCAGCGCGGCCTCCTGGGTCAATGCTGGCCTCCTGGCCCTCACGCTTGCCCGCCGGGGCTGGTACACGCCCGGCCCGCGCGCCATTTCGGGTCTTGTCCGCGCCATGCTGGCCACTCTGATCCTCACGGCCGCGATCCTTGTGATGCTCTGGCAACTCCCGGCGATTGAGGCGGCGCTCTACGGCTCCAAGGCGCTCTCGGCGGCGGCCATCGTTTTTGCCGGGGGCTTTATCTATGCCTTCGCCGCGCTTCTGACCGGTGCGGTCCGGATCAGCGACATCCGGCAGGCTTTGCGGCGCTGATCAAACGCGCTAAAGGCGCCCCACCATGACTGAACAGACCGCCCCCGCCTATACAGGCCCCAAACGCGTTTTCTCCGGCGTCCAGCCGACCGGCAATCTTCACCTCGGGAACTATCTCGGGGCGCTCAAGAAGTTTGCTGATCTGCAGCGCGAAGGCCATGACTGCATCTTCAGCGTCGTCGATTTGCACGCCATCACCATGCCGGTGGAAAAAGGCGCGCTGATCTCGCAAACGCGCCAGATCGCCGCCGCCTTCATCGCTGCCGGTGTCGATCCTGCCAAGTCGATCATCTTTGCCCAGTCTTCTGTGCTGGGGCATGTCGAGCTTGCTTGGATCTTCAACTGCACCGCGCGCATGGGCTGGGTCGAGCGGATGACCCAGTTCAAGGACAAGGCAGGCAAGGATGCCGAGCGCGCCTCCGTCGGCCTGTTCACCTATCCTGTGCTGCAGGCGGCAGACATTCTCGTCTACAAGGCGACGCATGTGCCCGTCGGCGAAGACCAGAAGCAGCACCTTGAGCTGAGCCGCGATATCGCAGACCGCTTCAACCGCGACTATGATGTGCCCGGCTTCTTCCCGCTGCCCGAGCCGATGATCAAAGGCCCCGGCGCCCGGATCATGAGCCTCAAGGATGGCACCAAGAAAATGTCGAAGTCCGATCCTTCGGACCTCTCGCGCATCAACCTGATCGATGACGCCGATACGATCGCCAAGAAGATCAAGAAAGCCACCACCGATGCCGGCGTCATTCCGGGTACGGTCGAAGAGCTGGCAGGCCGTCCGGAGGTCGAAAACCTTGTCGGCATCTTCGCGGCGCTTTCGGGCCGTACAGCGGCAGACATCCTCGCCGAATTCGAAGGCAAGGGCTTTGGCGCGTTCAAGCCGGCGCTCGCCGATGTCACCGTCGATCACCTCGCGCCGATCACCGCGAAGTATCGCGAGATCCTCGACGATCAGGCCGGGCTGGACCGTGTGCTCGCCGATGGCGCGGACCGCGCAAATGCCGTGGCTGCTCCGATCATGGACGATGTGCGCCGCATTGTTGGCTTCTGGCGTCGATAAGGCGAGGTGAGGCCGGAAGTTGAGGTTCCGGCCCTCTCCAAATCACCCTATACAAAATGCGGATCCGGAGACTTTGCCGATGCGCGTTATTTTATCTGCCTGCCTGTTGCTGATGATGGCTGCCTGCAATGTTGGCGGCGACATCCCTGCTGGCACGGCGATGATCGAGGTGCGCGACGCCTATATCTCGCAACCGGCCGAAGGGCGCACTGACGCAATCGCCGGAATGCACATCTCCCTGAAGGGCGAACCGCGCAGGCTGATCAAGGCCTCAACGCCCATCGCCACGCGCGTCGAACTGCATACGCTGTCAGATGAGGACGGCATAATGCGGATGCGGAGGGTCGATGAGTTTGAGGTCACCGCGGACGCACCACTTTCGCTCGACAGGGGAGGGAATCATCTCATGCTCTACGGAGTGAAGAAGCCGCCCCAGGTCGGTGATACGGTTAACATCGTGCTGACGTTCAAAGTAGCCGAAGGAAAAGAGCAGGATGTGCTTGCAACCGCTGAAATTGTGCCAGCCGGCGAGTGAATTCTGCCGTAATTTACCACAACCTCTGGCTTGCTGAAATTTCATGCACAAACCGCCTGTTAATAACCGCTTAAGAGCCTCATAACGGATGCAGGATGGATAGATCCAAAGCACCCAAGAAGAAGCGGCGTAAAGGCATGGCGGCAGCAGCGGCAGCGAAACTCCCAAGGGCGTATGAGGAGCAGGAGCATGTGCCCGCCGCGGTCGAGCCGGCTCACTTCATTTCATTGGACTATGCCGAGCCGAGCCCGATCATGGTGGGTTTCCAGAAGGGTTGGCGCACGCTGAAGCGGACGCTGAAGATTGGCGCGGTCGTGGCCCTGGTCGGCCTCTATCCCGCGGCCATGGTCATCACCAGCCATATCAACGATAAGCCGGTCTTTATCCCTACCGAGCAGAGCTGGGCTGTGCCGGGCATCGCGGTGGCCATCCACAAGATCGCCCGCGAGTTGGAAGGCGCTGGTTGGGCGGCCAACCGCCCGGTCTGGCATCCGCAGGCGCGCCTCACCGCGCTGCCGGCCTGGCAGGCGGGCACGGCGGACGCTCTGTCCCAGCATGTGAAACTGATTTCCGAACTCTCTCCCTGGGAAGGCGCGCCGGATAATGACCTCGCGGCGGCTGCCCGCCTGCTGACGGAAGTCCCCGGCGAATCCATGCGTCCGCGCCTCACGGCGGCTGCCGAGGCGCTGAACCGGTTCGACACCCGCGCCTCGCGTGGCCTTGCCATGCGCCCGATGCCGGAAGAGATCATGCCCGAAGAGTTGGCCCTCTTTGCCGGCTGGGCCGCTGAAGACCGCGCTGCGCTGTCAGACCGGATCAACGCCGTTCAGGAAGGCGGCTGGCCCGCCAGCAAGGACGACATCGCCGCCTTCTACCGCGCCAAGGCGCGCGCGCATGTGGCCCATGAAATGTTCGTCGCCAACCGCGACAAGGCCTACACCCTTTCTGACACGGCCATCCTCGTGGCGGCTGACCGGGTCGATGCGGCCTGGGAGCGGGCGGCAGAAATGAAGCCGGTCTTCGTGTCCAACCAGTCGGACTCGGCGATGCTGATGCCGAACCACCTGGCCAGCATGGCGTATTTCCTGCTGGAAGCGGAGGAAGCGTCCCGGCATCTGGCGAGCCTGATGGGGCCGGGCGCCGAGGATGAGATCATCGAGGAAACCTCGGTAGCGCAGGCGGATGCGGAACTGGCGACGGCACAACGCTGATCTGTCTTCCCTTGATCTGAAGGGCTCGGCGGGCCATGTCAGGGGCCAGACGTATAAAGGCCCGCCATGTTTATCCAGACCGAAGCCACCCCGAACCCTGACACGATAAAATTCCTTCCGGGACAACCGGTTGCGGGCAATCAGGGGCCGTTCGACTTTCCCGATGCCGCCAGCGCCCGCATCAGCCTGCTGGCGCGCGCCCTGTTTCAGGTCGAAGGCGTCGACCGGGTCTTCCTCGGCAGCGATTTCGTCAGCATTAACAAGGCGCAGGACAAGGATTGGCGGTATGTGAAGCCGATGGTTCTGGCCGCTATCATGGACCATTACATGTCCGGCCTGCCGGTCGTGGAAGAAGGTGCCGCCAGCCAGTCAGACGACATTGAATATGAAGGCGAAACAGCTGAAATCGTCAATGAGATCAAGGAGCTGATCGAGACGCGCGTGCGCCCTGCCGTGGCTCAGGATGGCGGCGACATCACCTTCCAGCGCTTCGATCCGGAAACCGGCATCGTTCACCTCTCCATGCGCGGCGCCTGCGCGGGCTGCCCGTCCTCCACCATGACCCTGAAACAGGGCATCGAGAACATGCTGCGCACCTATGTGCCAGAGGTGACCGCTGTCGAGGCAGCGCTATAAAAGACGCTGGAAAAACTCCAACGGTTACTCCAACGACACCGCATAAAACTCTAACGAGTCTCCAGCGAGAACTCCGGACCTGACCCCGCGCGCCACCGGCGGGGCATCGCCGCAAGCAAGGAAGGAACTGCCTCTATGGCCCACCCGGTCAACGACCACGCGCTCGACATCATCTTTCGCGATGCCCGCAGCCAGAATGGCTATCTGGACCGGTCGGTGCCGGAAGTTCTCATCCGCGCGGTGTACGACCTGGCCAAGATGGGCCCGACCAGCGCCAACTGCTCGCCGGCCCGTTTCATCTTCGTCACCACGCCCGAGGGCAAGGAGCGCCTGCTGCCGTTCATGAGCAGCGGCAACCGGGACAAGACCGCCGCCGCCCCCTGGACCGTCATCATGGCCCACGACATGCGCTTTGCCGAGAAGATCCCCCAGCTCTTCCCGCATAATCCGGACGCGCAAAACTGGTTTGCCAACAATGCCGAAGAGACAGCCTTCCGGAATGGCACGCTGCAGGCGGCCTATCTGATGATGGCGGCGCGCGCGCTGGGCCTCGATTGCGGCCCGATGAGCGGCTTCGACGTGGCCGGCCTCAACCGCGAATTCTTCGAGAGCCAGGAAGGCGAGGAACAGAACTGGCGTGCCAACTTCATCTGCAATCTGGGCTATGGCGACAAGACCAAGATCATGGAGCGTCTGCCGCGTCTTGAGTTTGACCAGGCCTGCCGCATCCTCTAACCGGCGCTGATGCTGATCCTTGCCCTGAATACTGCCTTCACCACGATGGAAGCCGCTCTGGTGCGCGACGGAGAAATCCTTGCCGACGCCCGGGAGACGCTGCCGCGCGGACAGGAAAAGGCGCTGCCCGGCTTTGTCGAGGCGCTGCTGCGGGAAGAGGGGGCAGGCTTTGGCGATGTCGGCCGGTTTGCGGTCGTCACCGGGCCGGGCAGTTTCACCGGCTTGCGCATCGGGGTGTCCTATGTGCGCGGCCTGTCGCTGGTCACCGGCGCGCCGTCCGTCGGTGTCACCAGCCTTGAAGCGGCCATTCCCGCCGGCATGGAAGGGGCCGCCCTTGGCGCGCTGATGGCGCAGCGCCGCCCGCCGGACCAGACCTGGTGGGTGCAGGGCGTTGCCAATGATGCCGGCATTGCCCCGGTGCAGGAAGTCGGCCTCGCCGCCCTTTCCGCCATGCTGGAAGGCTTCCACGCGCCGATCTTCATGGATGGGGCCGAAGCGCTGGGTGATCAGGCCGCAAAGCTCGACATACGCCCGATGCGCCCAAGCGCGGTCACCGCCGCGCTGAAAGCGGCCCGCTTCGATCCTGCAGATCATCCGCCTACGCCGGTCTATGCCCGCGCGCCGGACGCGACCCTGCCGACGCCGAAGGCTTAGGCCTCCCGCGCCAGCCAGGGCTCCAGATCATCCTGCTGCGCGATCAGCGCCAGCCCGTGCGCGATGGACACGAACTGGTCGCCGGTTTCCACCTTGCCTGCGCCGAACTGGTCTTCGAAGCTGCGTCGCAGCGCGGGCACGTAAGACGTGCCGCCGGTCAGGAACACCCGGTCAATTTCATCCGTGCGCAGACCACCGCGCGCCAGCGCAAGGTCAACCGTCTCGCGGATCGCGCCGACATCTTCGCTGATCCAGTCGTCGAATTCCGCCCGCGTAATGTCGCGCTCGATGTTCAGGCTGCCGGCCTGCAGGCTGAAGCGCGCGCCATCGGCCGCCGAGAGATCCGACTTTGCCCGCGCCACCGAGCGATAGAGCAGGTAACTCGCATCAGCTTCCAGGAAGTCGATGAAAGCCTGGATCAATGCAGGCTGGTCGGACACATGCACCATCTTCAGAAGATCTGCATAGTCGCGTGTGTGGCGCATGATCGAAAGCTGGTTCCATTGCGCAAACCGGCTGTAGAAGGAGGAAGGCACCGGCAGCGTCTTGCCATTGCTCTGGAAGGTGCTGCCTTTGCCGAAGAGGGGGGCGACCACATGCTCGATGATCTTCTGGTCAAACGCGTCGCCCGCGATCCCGATGCCCGAATGGGAAAGCGCCTGCGCGTGCAGTTTGCCGCCCGCCGGATCAAACCGGATAATCGAGAAGTCGCTCGTGCCGCCGCCGAAATCGGCGACCAGGATTGTCGAGGCCGCCGTCAGGCGCTGTGCATAGAAGAAGGCCGCCGCGACAGGCTCGTAGACGTGAAGGATCGTCTCGAAGCCGAGGCGCTCCAGCGCGGTTTCATAGCGTTTGCGCGCGAGGCTCTCATCGGCCTGCGCCCCCGCAAAGCGCACGGGCCGCCCCATCACTACGCGCGAAGGCCAGGGCGTTCCCGCCCGCTCGCCCAGCCGGCGCAGATAGGCGGCCAGCAAGTCTTCGAACTGCCAGTTGCGGTTCTGGATCACGGTGGACACGAAGAGGGGGCTGGCGGCAAAGGTCTTGAACGACTGGATGAACCGGCAATCCCCGCCGAGTTCCAGGAACTGGTCGATTGCCCAGGGGCCGATCTCCATCATCGCGCGCGCTTCATCCTCGTCGCGCCAGAAACACAGCACGGACCGGCAGGCCGAGAAAGTCTCGCCGGCATGGCTGAAATTCATCGCCTCGGTCGTGCCATCGGGATTGGCAAGCGAGGCAACGCTGTTGGTCGTGCCAAAGTCGAGGCCGAGCGTGGAAGTCGCCTGGGTCATCTTGCAGCCTTGTGCTGGAGCAAAGGGCAGGCGAAGTAACAGAAGCAGGGCGCGGCGATCAATGCTGAATGTCCGCCCGCGCTGGAATTCTCTGTCTGCGTGATCCCTGATGACCCAAACCCTGCGCCCTCTGACGCCTGATGATGCAGAGGCAGCCGCTGCGCTGCATGCGGAGGGATTTGCCGATCCGTGGAGCGTGGGCTCCATCGGCGGGCTGATTGATGCCGGCAATGTGCTGGCGCTCGGGCTGGAGGAAGACGGCGCGCTGCTCGCCTTTGCGCTGTTCCAGTCGGCGGCGGGCGACAGCGAGCTGCTGACAATTGCCACCGCCCCCGCGCGGCGCGGGCAGGGGCTCGCCGGGCGCCTGATTGAGGCGGCGATCCCGGCGCTGGTCTCGGGCGGCAATGCGCGCCTGCTGCTGGACGTGGCGGAGGACAACACATCCGCCCGGCGCCTTTATGCGCGGCTGGGCTTTGCCACCGATGGCCACCGCCCGCGCTACTACACGGCCGGGCGCGCCGCGCCGGTTGACGCGATCTTGATGTCGCGGGGCATCGGCTAGGCAAGACGCTCGCCCGTTGAGGCTGGCCCGCCCCGCCGCCCGCTCTATACTCCTGCCTGCCTCCAGGGAGATCAGCCATGGCCGACGGACACCAAAGCGGAAACCAGACCGATATCGAGATTCCGAAGGAGGTGTTCCGCCTCTACGACGCTTATTGCCATGGCGATCTTTCGCGCCGCGATTTCTTTGCGCGTCTCAGCAAGTATGCGGGCGGGGCGATCACCGTGTCGATGCTCGCAGCCTGCGTGATGCCGGACTATGGCAGGGCCCAGACGGCGACCGGCGAAGCGGACCTCATCGAAGAAGAGATCGCCTATTCCTCTCCGGATGGCGCCGGCACGATGGGCGGCTATCTGGTGCGTCCAGCTGGCGCCACCGGCCCGCTGCCGGCGATCCTGGTGATCCATGAGAATCGCGGACTGAACCCCCATATCCGCGATGTGACGCGCCGCGCCGCCAAGGCCGGCTATGTCGCGCTGGGGCCGGACGCGCTCTATCCCCTCGGCGGTTATCCGGGAAATGACGATGATGGCCGCGCCCTGCAGGCCCAGCGCACGCGCGAGGAAATGCTGGCCGATTTCATCGCCGGGGCGGAATTCCTGCGCACGCATGAGGCGGTCAATGGCGTGGTTGGGGTTACCGGCTTCTGCTTTGGCGGCGCGATGGCCAACCAGCTCGCCGTCAGCCTGCCCTGGCTGAAGGCCTCGGTGCCCTATTATGGCGGCTGGCCGGCGGGTGAGGCGGCTGCGCAGCTGGAAGTGCCGCTGCAGATCCACCTCGCCAGCGACGATCCGCGCGTCAATGAAGGCTGGGTCTCCTATGAGGCCGCGCTGAAGGCGGCGGGAAAGCCCTATGAGGCCTATGTCTATGAGGGCACACAGCACGGCTTCCACAATGATACGACGCCCCGCTTCAATCCGGAGGCCGCTGCCCTCGCCTGGGGCCGCACGCTCGAATTCTTCGCCCGCCACCTCAAGACCGGATGACAAGGTTGAACTGGACAAGCTGCCAAGGCGAGGGCATTTAGGGGCCATGGATAGACTAGAAAAACTCTGCATTGAGAAGGGCCTCCGCATGACGGAGCCCCGGCGCGTTATTGCCCGCGTGCTGTCGGTGGCGGATGACCACCCCGACGCTGAGGAGCTGCACCGGCGTGCCAATTCCCTCGATGCGTCGATCTCGCTGGCGACCGTCTATCGCACGGTCAAACTGTTTGAAGATGCCGGCATCATTCAGGCGCATGACTTCCGCGATGGCCGCGCGCGGTATGAAGAAGTGCCAGCCGAGCACCATGACCACCTGATCGATGTGAAAACCGGCCAGGTTGTGGAATTCCATTCCGAAGAGATCGAGAAACTGCAGGAAGAAATCGCCCGCAAGCTTGGCTACCGGCTGGTGGATCACCGGCTGGAGCTTTACGGCGTCCCGCTCACCGATAAGGACTGAGCGGCCAGGCGACTTGCCGGCAAAGAAAAACGGCCCTGCCAGATGGCGGGGCCGTTTCTTTTTGGGGCGGGGCCGCTCTCCCTGGGGGAAGGGCGCGGCCCGCCAGGCGCATTGGCTTACTCGTTGGGCACGACGCGGAAGATGCCGTCGAAATCCTTGTTGGCGACATAGAGATAGCCGTCGGGGCCCTGCACCACATCGCGGATCGGCATCTCGTCCTTCAGCAGGTCTTCCTTGCCGATGGCCTTGCCATCTTCCAGATCGATCCGCACAAGGACGAGGCCTGCCGGGCCGTTCATGCCACCGGCGAAGAGGTCGCCTTCCCAGCCGGGATATTTGTCGCTGGTCAGCTTGGTCAGGCCCGCCGGCGCGATGGACGGCACCCAGAATATTTCCGGTTGGGCAAGGCCTTCTGCCTTGGTGTCGTTGGTGATGATCGTGCCATCGTAGTTTACGCCATAGGTGATCTTCGGCCAGCCATAGTTCACGCCCGGCTGGATGATGTTGAGCTCATCGCCGCCCTTGGGGCCGTGCTCGGTTTCCCACAGCGTGTCGGTCTCTGCGTCATAATAGAGGCCCTGCACGTTGCGGTGCCCGTAAGACCAGACTTCCGGCTTGCCGTCCACACCATCTGCAAACGGATTATCAGCCGGAACCGACCCATCCGGATTGATGCGCACGATCGTGCCA
This sequence comes from Hyphomonas sediminis, assembly GCF_019679475.1. Classification (NCBI taxonomy): domain Bacteria; kingdom Pseudomonadati; phylum Pseudomonadota; class Alphaproteobacteria; order Hyphomonadales; family Hyphomonadaceae; genus Hyphomonas; species Hyphomonas sediminis. The sequence goes on along the minus strand of NZ_JAIEZP010000001.1, from coordinate 251,691 downwards.
TGCGTGTTCTGCGGGTTCTGGGCGTCGTCCTTGTATTTGAAGCCTTCGCCAAGCGAAACGAACAGCTTGCCATCCTTGCCGAAGACGAGGCGCGATCCGTAGTGATAGGCGGTGTCGCGGTCGTCTGCCTTGAAGATTTGCTGAACATTCTCCAGCGCGGAATTGTCTGCCGTGAGGCTGCCGCGGAACACGGCGGTGGAGTTTGCGGCTGCCGTGCCCGTCGAGATCGAGACATAGACAAGCCGGTTGCTGGCAAAGTCCGGGTCCAGCGCGATGCCGAGATAACCGGCCTGGCCCTCGACATAGGCTTCCGGCAGGCCGGAGACCGGGGCAGGGGCGCTGCCGGCGGCAAAGAATTTCAGGCCGCCTTCTTTCTCTGTGAACAGCAAGCCGCCATCGGGCAGGAAGGCCATGCCCCAGGGCTGCTCAGCCGGCGCGACGAGTTCCAGGGAAACGCCCTTGACCATCCCTTCGGCGGCAGGCGCCGCCGCGTTGCCACCGACGGGCGCAGAAGGTGCGCCGCATGCGGCGAGGATAAGGGCGAGCGGGGTGATCAGGCTAAGGCGGGAAGGGGCGGTCATGCCGGCTCCTGTGGCTATGCGTGCAGGGGGAACGCGCGAACTGTGAGTGGGCCAGAGATAAGGTGTTCCGGCGTCTCCGCCAATGAAAAAGGGGCGGCCCGGAAGACCGCCCCCTGATCGTCGTGCGGAATGACCGCTTACCAGCTCTTCGTGAGCGCGATGCCGTAGGTGCGCGGCTCGGTCAGGAAGATGTTGGTGAACAGGCCCGAGGAGTCATCGGTCAGGTAAGCACCCGTGATGGCTGTCTCGTTGGCGATGTTCTTGCCGAACAGTTCAACCCGCAGGCCGTGCGTGTCATTGTAGAATGCCAGCGAGGCGTTGAGGTTGTCCCAGGTCGGCAGCTCGTCGCGCGCCGAGTTGTAGACGCGGCTGAAGCTGGACGACTGGTTGTAATAGTCGACGCGGCCCGTCAGGCCCCAGTCGCCGAACGAACCCGGCAGCCAGGTGTATTCCACGCCGATATTGATCGTCGTGTCCGGAGCGCCCGGCATGGTGTTGCCCTTGAGGTTCACGGCGTCGCCTTCGATCGGCTCGAGAGCCGTAGCCGTGCGCACCGTACCGGAAGCATCGGTGTAGGTGACCGTCACGCCCGACAGGCCGAGCGCGGCTTCAAGTCCAGCCCGTCCGCCGAGCGCGGCCGGAATTTGGTTGTTGCACAGGTTGCGGGTGATGCCGGTCAGGGCAGGGTTGGCCTGAATGGCGCCCAGAACCGTAGCGTAGCCCTGCGCCGAGATCACACAGTTGGTGTAGTTCGACGTGTTCTTGAGAGCCACAAGGTCTGCGCGGCCGTTCGTGCGGTCAAGCACGTCGATCGAGTAGACATCGCCGATCTCGCTGTCGAGCAGGCCGATATTGGTGTTCAGCACCAGGGTCGACACCGGGTTCCAGATCGACTCGATCTCGAGGCCCTTGATCTTGGAGTCGATGTTGAAGTTCACCGAGGTCCGGTTGATGATCTGGGTGATCTGGTAGCCTTGGTAGTCATAGTAGAAGCCGGTGGCGTTCAGCTGCAGCGAGCCGTTGGCCAGCGTGTTCTTCGTCCCGATTTCATAGGAGTTGATGAACTCCGGATCGAAGAACTGGTTGAAGGCGTTCGGGTTGTCGGCTGGTTGCGGCGGGTTGATGCCACCGCCTTTATAGCCCCGCGAATAGAAGCCGTAGATCAGCGTATCATCCGTGAAGCCCAGGTCCGGACGCCAGTCGAGACCCGCGCGGCCCGTCACTTCCTCGAACTTCGAGTTGAACGTACCATCGCCGCCTGCATCTGCGGCTGCGCCGGGGATGGAGGCCGGGTTGATTGGAACACCGTTCTGCGAAGTCCCGGGGCCATAAACGCCAGCCGGCACGAACAGGAAGGTGGGGACGTTCTGCTGGCTCTTCTCATCCTGCGTATAGCGCAGGCCGACCGTCGCCTTCAGATTGTCGGAGATGTCGTAATAACCTTCGCCGAACACAGCTACCGAGCTCAGCTCATACGGTGACAGCGAGCGGAAGTACTGACCGCCGAGGCCGGAGAAGTCGAGCCCTTCGATCGTGCCGGCAGTGTCGAGCGGCACTTCGCGTCCAGGGCCCGCCGGGATGGCTGCGGCGCAAGGCGTACCCGCCGCACAGAACAGCGCGCCACCCAGCGCGTTGTTGAGCATTGCAAGCGCCGTCAGCGAGTTCGAGATCACGAAATAGCCGTCGGTGTTGTTCGCCTGCGGATCGATGGCTTCATAGTCAACCGCGATGACACCGAGGTTGAAGTTGAAGGGGCCATCATAGTCTGACTGCAGACGAAGCTCGTGCGAGACCTGCTCAGAGCTGCCGCCGGCCACGTCGAACGTGCGGAAGAAGCTGGAGGCGCCAAGGATCGGATCGTTCACCACGCCGCCGGGGAACAGGCCCTGATACAGGGCGGCGCTGAAGCCGGCCCCGAAGGTTGTGTCCAGCGAGCCGAAGAGGGGCACGCCATTGGCGTTGAAGGCGATGGTCGGCGATTGCTTGTTGTAGTCCTCAACCGAGACCGAGCTGGTTTCGCTGTAACTGCCCAGATAGGTCAGTCGCAGGCTGTCGGTCAGGTCGAATTCCAGCTTGCCGGTGATCAGCTCCTGGTCCGCGTAGAATTGCGGATCGTATGCGGATTCGATTTCACGCAGGTTCAGGTTGGCAGGTTGCGTGAAGGCGTCGCCGCTCAGCAGGCCGGCCAGAACACCCATGCCACCGCCCAGCGTACCGACCGAGTTCACGCGGCCGTCCATTTGCGACAGCGGTGCAGCCTGACAGCCGAGCGAGGTTACAGTCTGGTCAAGGAAGCTGATTGGAATGCCCGCATAGGAGGTTTCCAGCGGATCTTTCTTACACAGCTGCTTGCCGACGCGCAGACGGTCATCATCTTCCTCGAAATATTCGTAGGAGAGCCAGCCGCGAATGCGGTCGGTCGGCTCCGCGAGCACCGTGGCCCGGATGCCGTAAAGCTCGCGGCCATCGATCGAGCGGCCCGTGACGGCGTTGTCCGCATAGCCGCTGCGCTCGAGGTAGGAGCCGGCCAGACGCACAGCGACCTTCTCGCCGATCGGCACGTTGACCATGCCTTTGTATTTGCGGGTATTGTAGTTGCCGAGAGTCACGGACGCATTGCCCTGCCACTCTTCGAGAACCGGCTTGGCGGTAATGGCGTTGAACACGCCGCCCGTTGCGTTCCGGCCATACAGCGTTCCCTGCGGGCCACGCAGCACCTCGATCCGCTCCATGTCGAAGAATTCCGCTTCGAACAGGCGGTTTGCCGTGAGCGGAACATCGTTCTGGTGGATGCCGACGCCGGCATCGCCCGACTGGGCGACAAGGTCGGCGCCGATGCCGCGGATCTTGAAGTTGTAGCCGTTGAAGTGGCCGCGCGTGAACGACACGTTCGGAATAGATTTGACGAGATCAGGGCCGCCCGAAAGCTGCAATTTATTCAGGGCGTCTTCGTCGAAAGCCGAAACGGCGATCGGAACGTCCTGAATGGATTGCTCGACTTTCTGCGTGGTGACGGTGACGGTGCCCAGGCGACGGTCATTGTCTGGCGCGGTCTCTTCTTGGGCATGGGCTGCACCGAAGAAGCTGATGGCGAGCGCCGAAGCGCCTGCCAACAAGACGTACTTCGAGTCTGTTTTCCGGCTCATTTCTGATTTTCCTCCCCTCGGGCCGATTATTCGGTCCCGAATTAATGATTTTAGTGAGCCTTCCTCTTTGGCGGGATGGCTTCGATGTAATCACAAAGCCATGGCGCGCGCTGTGTCAATTGTCCTCTCCTAAGGGAATGCGAAACTATTTGCACGGGTGTCAAAAATGATACGCCTTCAGCAGCCAAGCCTTGGCCAGGCCCGGCGCCGCTGATAAATCGCGGCAATGACACATGATCCTTCCTCTGCGCTCGTGCTTTTTTCCGGTGGCCAGGACTCCGCCACCTGCCTCGCCTGGGCGCTGGACCGGTTCGACCGGGTGGAGACGATCGGCTTCGATTATGGCCAGCGCCATTCCGTCGAGCTCGCCTGCCGGCCGAAACTGCTCGCCGCGATTCGCGCGACGTTTCCTGCATGGGGCGCCAAGCTCGGGGAAGACCATATGGTGGACGCCTCCGTGCTGAAGGCGCTGGGCGCCACTGCCATGACGCATGAAGTCGAGATCGCGATGACCGAGGCGGGCCTGCCGAACACCTTTGTTCCGGGCCGAAACCTCCTCTTCTTCACGCTGGCGGGCGCGCTGGCCTCCCGGCGCGGGCATGGTGTTCTCGTCGGCGGCATGTGCGAGACGGATTATTCGGGCTATCCCGACTGCCGCGCCGCCACCCTCAAGGCGCAGGAAGAAACCCTCCGCCTCGGCCTCGACGCCGACATCCGCATTGATGCCCCGCTGATGTATCTCGACAAGGCCGCCACCTGGCAGCTCGCCCTGGAGCTGGGCGGCGAGAAGCTGGTCGCCCTCATCACGGAAGAAACCCACACCTGTTATCTGGGGGAACGCGGCGCCCGGCATGGCTGGGGTTATGGCTGCGGCACATGCCCGGCCTGCGAGTTGCGCGCCGGTGGCTGGCAGCGCTGGCAGGCGGGCCGGGGCAGCGCGGCATGACCTACTCTGTCAAGGAAGCCTTCTACACTCTGCAGGGCGAAGGCGCCCATACTGGCCGCGCGGCGGTGTTCCTGCGCTTTGCCGGCTGCAACCTCTGGAGCGGGCTGGAGCGGGACCGGGAGAAAGCCGTCTGCCGCTTCTGCGACACCGATTTCATCGGCACGAATGGGGAAGGGGGCGGCAAGTTCCGCGAACCCGGCCTGCTGGCGGCCCATGTGCAGGCCATCTGGGCGGCAAACGCCTCCTCCGGGGGCAAGCCTTATGTCGTCTGCACGGGCGGCGAGCCGCTGATGCAGCTCGACGAACCCCTGATCGACGCGCTCCATGCTGCCGGTTTCGAAATCGCCATCGAGACCAACGGCACCCTGCCGGCACCGGCCTCGATTGACTGGATCTGCGTCAGCCCCAAGGCCAACGCTCCGCTCGCCCAGAAAACGGGCAACGAGTTAAAGCTCGTTTACCCTCAAACGGAGGCTGAGGCGCAACCGGAATGCTTTGAAACACTGGACTTTGAGCACTTTTTCCTCCAACCGAGGGACGATGGACCCAGCGTCAGCCATGTGGCGGCGGTGGCAGATTATTGCTTGAAGAATCCGAAATGGCGACTGAGCTTGCAAACCCACAAACTGACCGGGCTGCCTTGAAGGCAGAAGGCCAGATTTTCGAAATCTCGAAGGCGGTGTTCTTCGAGGCGGCTCACTTCATGGGCGGCAAGCCTGAGGGCCATCCCTATCGCTCGGTGCACGGCCATTCCTTCCGTCTGGAAGCCACCGTTGCCGGCGTGGTGAAGCCCGGCGAGCAATGGGTGGAAGATTTCAGCCACCTCACCGCCACGCTCGAGGCAACCGCCGCCAAGCTCGACCACAAGCTCCTCAACGAGATTGAAGGCCTGGAAGTCCCGACCCTGGAGCGCATCTGCCTCTGGGCGGCTGCCGACCTCGGCCAAACCCTCCCCGGCCTCGCCCGCGTCGCCGTCGCCCGCCCCAGCCTCAACGAACGCTGCGAACTCGTCCTCAAGCGCGTCTGAGACGTAATGCCGGGGTTGCAAGGGCAGGGGAGGCCGATAAGGTTTCGCCTTGTCGATTCAACGCCTTTGAGGATTGGCCAGAGGAATGAGCCTAGATCTGCTGCAGCCGGAAGCTGCGGCCCCGCTGATCGCAGAAATCCAGGAGTCCATCACACGGCTGATCGAGGCCGCGCGGCATGAGCTGAGCTCGCCGGACACGCTCTGGCAACTCGGCGCGCTCGCGCTCTGCTCGGCTCTGGGATACCTGCTCTCGCGCTTCCCGAAGAAGAAGCTGATGGAGGCGGCCGAGAAACGCGGCCGGATCGACTTTGTCCTCCTGGCCTATCATTCCCTCTCACGCATCGTCTGGCCGGTGCTCACCGTCATCCTGCTGGGGGCGGCCACGGCGGGCTTCGAGGCGTTAGGCGTCGGCAACAACACGCTGCACATTACCACCAGCCTCCTGCTTGCCTGGATTCTCGTGCGCATCTTCGCGGCCAGCATGCGGCGCGGCTTCTGGTCGAAGGTGATTGCCTATTTTGCCTGGGCGTTGACTGCGCTTTACATCGTCGGCTGGCTGCGCCCGTTTACGCGCTGGCTGAACACCCTCCTCATCGATTTTGGTGACCACGAAGTCTCTGTCCTCCGTATCCTGATCAGCATTGCGCTGGCCTGGTTCGCGCTGTGGCTTGGCCGCCTGATCGGCAATGTCGCCCAGTCCCAGCTGCGCGGCTCGCCGGACCTGCCAGCCTCCGTCGGCGGCCTGCTCGGGCAGAGCATCAAGATCGGCGTGATGATCGTCGCGGCCCTGTTCGCGCTGAACTTCCTGGGCGTGAACGTTACCGCGCTCACCTTCTTCTCGGGTGCCCTCGGCGTCGGCATCGGTTTCGGCCTGCAATCGGTGTTCTCGAACTTCATGTCCGGGGTCATCATCCTGGCCGAAAAGTCCCTGAAAGTGGGCGACTTTATCGAGCTTCAGTCAGGTCTCTCCGGCGTGGTGAAGGAGATCAACTTCCGCTCCACCCTGGTGATGACCAACGACAATGTCGACATCATCGTCCCCAACGAGGCCTTCATCAAGGCCCAGCTGATCAACTGGACGATGACTGAGGCACGCCGGCGTATCCACGTTCCCTTCGGTGTTGCCTATGACACGGATAAGGAGCGCGTCCAGAAGGCGGGCCTGGAAGCGGCGGCAGCCGTGCCCTGGACATTCGACGACCGGGGCGATCACACGCCGCAGGTCTGGCTGGTAAAGTTCGGCGAGTTCCGCCTCGAATTCGAGCTGATCGTCTGGCTCACCGATGAAGCCGTTCTGCGCCCGCAAAAAGTGATGGCAGACTATGTCTGGGCCGTGCACTCCGCGCTCCAGAAACACGAGATCCACGTCTCGATGCCGCAGCGCGATCTGCATATCAAATCCCCCGAAACGCTCAGCGTCCGGATCGAGGGCGGCGACCTCAAGGCCTGAAAAACAACTGCCTGAAAACAGGAATGCCGCTGCCGCCCTTGGAGGTAGACGGCAGCGGCGGGGAGCGGCCCCAGGGGTGCGGGCCAACTTGGTGTCTTGTGGTGGGCGCTAGTCGAGCGACTTGGCGAACTTCCGGGCAAACCGGTCAGAGGCGCGGCTTGCGTCATGCCAGGTCGTCAGGCCGGCGTTGCGGATGTCGTTCTCGTACCAGTCATATTCCATCTCGCCGGTCTGCGTGCCCGCCGCGTCATAGGCGATCGCTTTCAGCTTCATCCCGCCGATGCTGACGGAGCGGAACATGTCGAGGCCCGGCGTGTCGCCCGCCTGTTTGAAGGTCGGCCGCGAGGGGCGGGCATCGAGGATGGTCACATCCACCCGCGCCACATCCACGCCGGCTTTCTCCAGCTCGCGCGTCAGGTCGCGCTGAACTTCGCCGCTCAGCGTCTCGCCTTCCTTCATGCCGTAGTCTTCTTCCAGCTTCTTGGTGAAGTCGGGGCCGTAGCTGACCTTGATTTCAGTCGCCGCGGCTGCCGGAACCAGAACAGCGGCCAGCATCGCGGTCGCAAACAGTTTCTTCATGGCATCTCTCCCGGATAGGCGCCGGGTAAGGCCCCGGCCGGATCATGGTTTCAATATAGGGCAGGGCGACCCGCCGAAGAAGTCACGCCTGCGTGAGACGTGTCGTGAGAGGGATCAGGGCGCCTTGCTGCGGGCCTTGGATTTGTCGTCCTGCCCCACGAACAGGTAGAGATATTCGCCATAGCCTTCGGCGGCCATGTCTTCCTTCGGAATGAACTTCAGGCTGGCGGAGTTGATGCAGTATCGCTGCCCGCCCGTTTCCTTCGGCCCGTCATCGAACAGGTGGCCCAGATGCGCGTCCGCCCCGGAGGAGCGCACCTCGGTCCGGCTCATGCCCAGCGTGTCGTCCTGAAATTCGGAGACCAGCTTTTCATGGATCGGCTTGGTGAAGCTTGGCCAGCCCGTGCCTGAATCGAACTTGTCGGTGGAGGAGAAAAGCGCCTCACCGGAGATCGCGTCAACATAGATGCCGTCGGCCTTGTTGTCCCAGTACGCATTATCGAAGGGCGGTTCGGTCCCGTCATGCAGGGTCACATATTTCTGCTGGTCGGAAAGGTGGGAAGCGTCCATCCCCGTGGAGGTGGCGGACTTGACCTCTCCTTCGGCGGTCGAGTTCATGCCGCAGGCGGCTGCGGCCATGGCGGCAAGGGCGGCGGCAATTCCGGTACGTCGGGTGTTCATGGCGTCTGCTCCTGTCAGAAACGAAACGCCCGGCAAGGGGCGCTGCTATGCCGATAGGCGTAACAGGCCCCCGCCGGGCGAAGAAGTCACGAGGGTGTGAGGCGTCACACGGTATCGACCAGAACCAGCTCTGCGGAGTTCACACCTTCGAGAGTGAGCGTTTCGCCGCCGGAAATGGCCGCTCCGTCGCGGGCTTTCAGCCGTTGCCCGTTCAGGGTCACGTCGCCGTCCGCCACCACAAGATAGCCATACCGGCCCTTGGGCAGCTCATAGGTCAGCGTTTCGCCTTCCTTCACCGTTGCGCCCATCACCTTGGCATCCTGGTTGATCCGCAGGCTGTCATTCTCCCCGGTGCCCGAGGCGAACACCGCCCATTGCCCGGAGCGGTCGCTCTTGGGAAACTGGCGCGCGCCCCAGCTCGGCTTGCCGCCGCGCACGCGCGGAATGATCCACAGCTGGAAGATCTTGGTCACATCGTCTTCGGCGTTCCATTCCGAGTGCTGAACACCTGCGCCGGCGCTCATCACCTGAACATCGCCCGCTTCCGTGCGGCCATGATTGCCCAGCGAGTCCTTGTGGGTAATCGCGCCCTCGCGAACATAGGTGATGATCTCCATCGACTCATGCCCGTGCGGGGGAAAGCCGGTCTGGGGCTGGATCTCGTCGTCATTCCACACGCGCAGGGCGCCGTGGTGAACGCGGGAAGGGTCGTGATAGCCCGAGAACGAGAAGTGATAATGGGCGTTCAGCCAGTCATTGCGAAACCGGCCGAGCTTCTCAAAGGGGCGGAGTTCGATCATGGATAGTCTCCTGTCGGCAAGGTGTTGTTGTTGACAGGTATATGGGACGCAGCCGGGGGCAGGGCAGACCGGTAGGCGGGATAGCATTCATGCTGGCGGCGCATGAATGGGGGGCGCGGAAGGGCCGACATGGCAGGCAAGGAAGGCTTTGACGGCGAGATTGTCCTCGCCCCGGCGCAGAATGAAGGCGCCCCGGAAGGCATTGGCCTCCTGCGCGCAAAGGCTGCCGTCTATCCCGGTTCCCAGCAGGTTACGCTCTGGCTCCCGGCCGATGGCTGGTCGGGCTATGACGCCTTCCGCATCACGGGTCCCGGCGGCGTGATCGAGGAAGGCCCGCTCACCGCCCGCCTGAATGGCCGTATTCAGATCCTGGTCGCCACGTTCCCCTGGCCGCCGGGGCGCTATAGGGTGGAGGTCACCCATTCAGATGGCTGGTCCCACATCCTCCCCCTGCTGAAGCTGGAGGCGGGCGCTGCCCTGCCACCCGCGGCGCCGCCCCAGCCTGAGCGTTCCGAAGGCCCCATCCTCTACCGCGACGGCCTCGGCAACACGCTTCCGGACATGGATCTGGAGCTGCGCGCGGAGGCCACCCGCCGCCTTGCCGCGCGCTTTGGCCGCCGCCTCGAATTTGAAGGCAATGCCCGCGCCGGCACGATCGTCTATATCGAAGGCGACCTGCGCCTGCGCTTCTATCACGAGATGTGCGCCGGACGCGTCCGGTTCAGCATCGATGTTCCGCCACCGGACAAATGGGAAGCCGCCACCGGCCAGCCCCTGCCTGCCCGCGAAGACATTCTTGCGTTCCTTGCCGAAGAAACCCGCCGCCGACAGGCCCCCAGCCTGCGCGCGGAGATCCACGACAACAGGATCGATTTTGTTGCCTGAGGCGCGCCAGGGCGCGTCATCAGAACTCTCGGCAGCCCGTTTTACTGTCTGGTGCCTGCGTGTTCTGCCAGCCGGGGCGTCCGGATGCTGATGCCGCCCAGCTCTTTCACCAGCGTGAAGAGGAAATAGGCGAGGCCGGAAAACTCCAGCATCTCTTCAACAGTGGCCATCAGGTCAAAAGTGAGTGTCCGGATATCTGTGTATCCGGCAGGCAGCGATTCCACATATTTCGACGCGGCGAACTCCATGCCCAGCGCTCCGCTCAGGAAGATGGCGCCAGATATGAAAAGAGAGATTTGGAGATCGCGGCGCAGTTCCAGAAACCATTTCAGGAAGAATGCGCCGACCGCTGCGACCAGCAGGCCATAGGCCACAATCCAGGCAAATCTCGGCGCGTTTTCCTGCATCACCGTATGCGTGAGCGGCGAGGCAACCTGCTCATGAAACATGAGAACTTCATCCATCGCGAGGAGTACAAAGAGTATCGCCAGCAATGCCCAGGCACGCTTGTGTCGTTTGTTGTCCGTCTCGCGTGATGCCATCAGGCCAAGCGCACCGGCGCAAAGCGCCATCATCATGAATGACGCCATGGTCGGAATGTTGGCTTCCATGTCCATATGCGTCAGCGGCACATACCCCATCGCATAGTCATGCCCCAGGCCATGATAGAGGATCAGGGCAAAGACGTGCAGTGCGAAGAGTATCGATAGTCCGGCGATCAGGATTTTTGCCAACAATCGCGGTGTTACATCAACAGAATCTGAGTGTGTCATTCGGGGTCCCCTTCCCGACAGAAAAACATCATTAAACATATTTCACTCTGTAGGTCAGGTGGTGCAACGCATTTATTGCGCTTTAGGGTGTCAAATGTCTGCGTTGAGGTCAGGTCTGGTCCTGGGCCGTGCAGATCCACACGCCCTTCCGGCTGAGCCGGCAGGCGAGGGGGGCGGCGCCAGTCCTGTCGCCCGCCTCTTGCCCTTGCCCCCGCATCTCCTCAGAAGGCGGGGGTCATGTCGTCTCCGCCCACCCTTGCCGATGCCCGCGCGCTGCTGAAGCGTGTCTATGGCTATGATGCCTTTCGCGGGCTGCAGGAGGCGGTGATTGCCGATACGCTGGCCGGGCGCGATGGCCTCGCCGTGTTGCCGACCGGCGGGGGCAAGTCGCTCTGCTATCAGATCCCGGCGCTGCTGCGCGAAGGCGTCGGCATTGTCGTCTCGCCGCTGATCGCGCTGATGGCCGATCAGGTGGACGCGCTGAAGCTTGCGGGCGTGCGCGCCGAACGCCTCGACAGCTCGATGGATTTCAACGCCCGCACTGCCGCGCTGGATGCGGCTGCGCGCGGAGAGATGGACCTGCTCTATGTCTCGCCCGAAGGGCTCGGCTCGGGCCTGGCAGACCGGCTCGCCCGGATGCAGGTCTCGCTGATCGCAGTCGATGAAGCGCACTGCGTCAGCCAGTGGGGCCATGATTTCCGCCCCGATTACCGCGCCCTTGGCCGGCTCAAATCCCTGTTCAGCGGCGTGCCCCGCCTTGCGGTGACCGCCACAGCTGACAACCGCACGCGCGACGATATCCTCGCCCAGCTCGATCTCACCAATCCCGCCGTTCACGTCGCCAGCTTTGATCGCCCCAATCTCATCCTTTCGGCAGAGCCCAAGGAGAGCAATCGCACGGCCCGGGTCGTTCAGCTCGTCCGCGCGCGGGCAGGGGCCAGCGGCATCGTCTATGCCGCCACCCGCAATGCCGTGGAGGATCTGGCCGAAGCGCTGGAAAAAGCCGGCGTGCCTTCGCTCGCCTATCATGCCGGGCTGGACGCCGAGGTCCGCGCTGCGCGCCAGCGCCGCTTCCTGCTGGAAGAGGGGCTGGTGATGTGCGCCACCGTCGCCTTCGGCATGGGCGTCGACAAACCCGATGTGCGCTTCGTCATCCATGCCGATCCGCCCAAGACGCTGGAAGCCTATTGGCAGGAAGTCGGCCGGGGCGGGCGCGATGGTGAGCCTGCCGAGGGCGTCGCCCTCTATGGCCCGGCAGACATGAACCGCTCGCTGCAGTGGACCTATGCCAGCGACGCGCCCGATGAGGTCAAACGCGTCCAGCTCACCAAGACGCGACAGCTCTTCGCCTTCTTCAATGGCGATGAATGCCGCCGCGCCGCTGTCCGCCGCTATTTCGGCGAAGAGGCGGTCGAACCCTGCGGCGTGTGCGATGCCTGCAAGGGAGAGTTGGGGCAGCGCCACGATGTGTCCCGTTATGCCCAGATGGCGGTCTCCGCCGTCCTGCGCTGCGGCCAGCGCATTGGCCGGGGCCGGCTGGTGCAGCATCTGCTGGGCGAGGCAAAGGACAGTTTCGATACCGACCTTTCGGCGCTCTCCACCTTTGGTATCGGTAAGGAGTTGCCCCGTCAGGGCTGGAACCGTGTGTTCGATGCGCTGCTCTATGAAGATCTGGTGGCCGAAGGCGGCGAAGCGATGCGCCCGGTCCTCGTCGTGCCTGATGCCGAGGCCGCCAAGGCGCTGTTCCGGGGGGAACGCACCGTCTCGCTTCGGGAAGACCCCGCCGCCACACGCCGCAAGGCCCGCTCCAAGGGGGCCGCCAAGGTCGCCGTCATGGCCGATCTGTCGGAGCGCGACTTCACCCTCTTCGAGGCGCTGCGTTCCTGGCGCACGGGCCTCGCCAAGGAGCGGGGCGTTCCGCCCTACGTCATCTTCCATGACCGCACCCTCGCCGAAATCGCCCGCGAGCGTCCGGACGGCGCCGACGCCCTGCGTGAAATCAGCGGGGTGGGGGAGAAAAAGGCGCAGGCCTATGCGGGCGACGTTGCGCGGATCATTTCCGACGCCGGATAGGCACTCCCTGTCCGCGAAATGACCCGATTTGTCCCCGTTTGTACTCAAAAGTACACAAACCGACACGCTCAGGCCCTGAATTGTACGTCCCCCGGCTGGGGAATAGTGAGCCGCGCGCCTTGACCCGGCGCCCTTGGCACCGCACCTATACGACCTGAATTCAAAGAGATTCCTTTCCGGAGCCTGCATGACCCCCTTCCGCCTTGATGATGAAGACGAAAAAGAAACCACCCCGGCGGCAAACCCCGCTGCGCTGGTCGAAAATGCGCTGTTCAAATCGCGCACGATCCTGCTGACGGGCGGCATCGACTTCAAACAGGCCCGCATGGTCTGCGAGCGGATGCTGGCACTTTCGGCAGAAAGCGACGATCCGATCCTGCTGATCCTTTCGTCCCCCGGCGGTCACGTCGAAAGCGGCGACATGATCCACGACATGATCAAGTTCGTCACTGCCCCGGTCAAAGTGCTCGGCTCCGGCTGGGTCGCTTCGGCGGGCGCGCTGATCTATGCGGCGGCCAAGAAAGAAAACCGCTACTCGTTGCCCAACACCCGCTACCTGCTGCATGAACCCCGCGGCGGCGTCGGCGGCCAGGCAACGGACGTGGAAATCCAGGCCCGCGAAATCATCAAGATGCGCGAGCGCCTGAACAAGATTTTCGCCGACGCAACCGGCAAGTCGCTTGAGCAGATCAAGAAAGACACTGACCGCGATTTCTGGATGAGCGCTGAAGAGGCTGTGGAATACGGCCTTGTGAACAAGATCATCCGCAATCGCAGCGAGATCGAGTGATCTCAAAACCGGAATTGTTTGCCGGACGGTAACACTTGTTAGGGATGATCGGGCGTTAACCATATTGCCTGGTCATCCATGCCCGTACGCCTTCAGGATATCGCCCTGCCCATAGCGCCCATTGCGTCGACCACGACCGGGGCGGCTGCGCTTTCTCTGTTCCTGTCGGATACTGCGCTGTTTGCGCTGCCTGTCCGCATCGAGGCGGAAGATGGCGATGAACCGGAAATTGCCCTTGTTACCCGCGCGCGCCTCACCGAAGCGCTGGCTGGTCCCAATGGCCGCGATGTTTATGCCGCCCGCCCGGTTTACCATCTGATCACGCCTTGCCCGGTCATTGCCTCCGGCAGCCTGCCGGTTGCTCTTGTCGCCAAGCAGGCGGCGGAGCAGGGCACCAGCGCACTCACCGACGGCGTCATCGTCACGGAAGAGGGGCAGTATCGGGGCCTCGTCTCTTCCGCCGCGATCCTGAAGGCGGTCGCCGAAGAGAACGCCTCACGCGCCCGTGCCCAGCAGGCAAGTAATCGCCGCATTGAGGACATGAAAACAAAGATGCAGGCCCTGGCTGATGGCCGCGCCCGTTTCCTCGCTTTCGTCGGCCACGAAATCCGCACGCCGCTCACCGGCATTCTCGGCGTGGCAGACCTGCTGAAGGATCAGACAGGCGGGGAAGCCAAGCGCCTTGCCGAAACCATCTCCCATAGTGGCCAGCATCTTGAGCGCCTGCTGAACGATCTGCTGGACCTTTCCCGGCTCGAGGCGGGCAAGCTTCCAGTGATGATGCAGCCCTTCGACCTGCGGCAGTTTGCGTCTGAAACGCGCGATCTCTGGCAGCCCAAGCTCGACGCCAAGCGCGTGGGTCTGCGCATTGCTATCTCGCGCCACGCCGAAGCGCGCATCGAGAGCGACGCCGGACGCCTGCGTCAGATCCTGTTCAATTTGGTCAGCAATGCCGTGAAGTTTACAGAGCGCGGCCATGTCACCGTTCAGCTGGCGACTGTTCCGGCAGGCGATGGCCTCTCGCTGGTCATGACTGTTGCCGATACCGGGCGCGGCATTTCCGACGCAGACAAGGCCCGCTTGTTTGAAGAGTTCGAGCAGGCCGACGATACGACCTCCACCACACATGGCGGCACCGGCCTTGGCCTGAGTATTGCGCGCGCGCTGACGCGGCGCCTGGGCGGAGAGATTGCAGTAGCCGACAATTCTGGCGGCGGCTGCCTGTTTACGGTTACGGTACCGGTGCAGAAAGCCGGTCCGAGGCTGGCAGTCGAGAATTCTGCTTTTCACGTCGCCTCAAGGAAGTTTGACCTCGGAGAAATTCTCGTCGCCGAAGACCATGAGACAACCGCTTTCGTGATCCGCGAGGCATTGTTGGCGGCGGGCTGGCGCGTCGAATGCGTCAATGATGCAGAGGCTGCTGCCCAGCGCCTTTCCCTGCGCAGCTATCAGGCGGTGCTAACCGACATTCACATGCCCGGTGGCGGCGGGGAGGCGGTCCTGCGCGCCGTGCGCTTTGGCCCGGGCCGAAATTCCCCGATCCCGGTTCTGGCGCTGACGGCGGACGCAACTGAGGAGCGGCGCGCCTCCTGCGAAGCGCTCGGTTTTTCCGGCCTGATCGAAAAGCCGATCCGCCCACGCACGCTGGTCGCAGCCCTGGCCGATACGCTGCTGACGGCCGCGCCTGGCAAGCAGGCTCACGCGATCTGACAGCTCAGAACGAGCGGCCGATCACCAAATAGGCCGACTGGCGCCCGCCTTCGGAGCGCCCGAAAGCCAAGTAGATCGGGCCAAGCGCTGTGTTGGCGCCAACATAGACACTTCCGCCAAAGCGCAGGTCATCAAATTCGAACCCATCGGGGCGCGACCAGACTTCGCCTGCTTCAACTGATCCGCCCACGAACAGAGGAACGCCGAACAGAAGCTCTTCAGTGTTGACCAGTGAGCGCCGGTAGATCAGGCGCCCGGCCACGTAATTCTCGCCCGCCAGTTCTTCCATCCGGTAGCCCGACAGGCTGAACAGGCCGCCGATCCGGTAGAGCGTATCGAGCGGCGGCGTACCCGCCAGTCGCGTGCCGCCCGAGAAGGAGGTGATCACTGTATTCTTGCCGAAGCTGAAGGCGTTCAGGCCGGCGGCGCTAAGCGTCTGGTAGTCGGCATTGTCCCCAAGGCCTTCAAACCCGTGTGTCCAGCGCGCCGTGGCGCGGAAACCGGTCTTCGGGAAGAAGGGATCGTCCAGCGTGTCGAGGCCTGCCGAAGCAAAGACCCGGCCAATGTCGATGTCGACCTCTGAAAGCGGCGCAGTGCCTTCGTTCAGCTTGGCGCGACCCGTTCCAAATTCAGTCCCGATACGGAATTCGGCATTGCTGCCAAACTGGCGCCCGGCGTCGAAACCGACAAGCCCATAGGTCAGGTCGTAACCAGCCGTCTTGAAGCCGCTATTGGAATAGAGGTTTACAGGGCGACTTTTAATCTCGCCGCGGGCAACGGCAAACCAGCTCTGTTCCGGCTCCAGCAGGCGGAAATATTCCAGGCCCAGCTCGTTGATATCGCCGATCGTTGCGATGGCGCGAATTTCCGATCCATAGGCGTCGAGCGCAGCACTACGATAATCGATGGAGACGGCAGCATCGGACTCGGTGTTGAAGTCGTTATCGACGATCATACCGAGGCGCACGCGGCCAGCATTGCGGCGCGAATCTTCCGCGCGCACGACAAGGCCCGTCAGGCCATCCTGCTCGGCAACCGTATAGTCCACCCGCTCGAAGGGCCCGAGCGCATAGATGCGGTCGAGCGCTTCGTTGACATCTGCAGTGTCCAGCGGCTTGCCGAGAACGGACGACATGCGTGTTTCAAGCAGGGACTGGTTGAGGCGGGAAGAGTTTTCGATCCGCACGAAGGAAATGACCGGCGCAGCCTGCTCGCCGATACCCGCATAGGAGATTGGTGGCTGACCTGCGGAAATCGGCGCAAGCTGGGCCGCTTGCGCCTGGATGGACTTCCGCCCTGCGGCGATCAGATCCTTGCCGCGCGTGAAGGCGGTCGGGCCGATCTTGCCGGTGTCGACGCGGACCAGAACGTCCTGCGGCTTCATGCCCGCAATCTCGGCGCGCTCGTTTGCGAGGATCAGCAGGCTGACGGTCTGGGAGAGCACATCAACCACCGAGCCGATCTGGTTTTTCTGCAAGAGCTCGTTCGGTGTCCACACGGCGATGACAATGTCTGCGCCCATCTCGCGCGCGACGCTGACCGGGATGTTGGCGGCAAGGCCGCCATCGACCAGCAGCTTGTCGTCGAGTTCAAAGGCCGGGAACACGCCAGGCACGGACATCGAGGCGCGCATGGCCATCGGCAGCTCGCCCGAGCTGATGACGACCGCTTCGCCAGTGGCGATGTCGGTGGCAACCGCGCGGAAGGGGATGACGAGATCGTCAAAATCATTGACCGCCATCTTTGCCGGGGTGAAGCGGCGCAGCTCTTTCATCAGTGCCTGGTCGGAGACCGCCCCCGTCGGCAGAAGGAGGCCGGCGCCGGAAACGCCAAGGCTTGCCGTGCCGGGGAAGTCTGCCTGCTGCTGCTTCTGGCGGTAGGTCAGCTTGTCGCGTTCCGGGGCGGGGTTGAATACGCCGGACCAGTTGGCCTGTTCCACCACGGTCTCCAGCTCCGCGCTGCTGAGGCCGGCGGCATAAAGTCCGCCGATGACCGCGCCCATCGAGGTGCCCACCACGATGTCGGGCCGGATGCCCATCGCTTCGAGTTCCTGGATAGCACCGACATGGGAGAGGCCGAGCGCGCCGCCGCCGGAGAGGACCAGCGCGATCTTGGGCTTCTGCGCAGGCTCCGGTCCAGCCTCTTTGGCGAGGGAGGGAAAGGCGAGAGCCAGAAGGCCAAGGGCCAGGTAGATCAGGCGCTGGGGCTTGCGGGCCGGGGCGTTCGGACTGGTCGGCGTCATCAGGCGATCCTTCGGCAAATAGGCTGCAGCCTGGGCCTGGAAGGATCGCCGGCAGGGCGTTGGTGGTTCGGGAGAGACTTGAACTCTCGACCTCGCGATTATGAGTCGCGCGCTCTAACCAGCTGAGCTACCGAACCCTACGCCGCATCAGCGAACGCGCCTGATACACATTGGAAGCGGGGCGCGCAAGCACCCTATCCCGCTAGCTGCAACACATGATCTGCGATTGACAGGGAAGAGGTCAGGCCGGGGCTCTCTATCCCCAGAAGGTTCACCAAACCAGCGCTGCCATGAGTTTCGGGGCCTTCAATGCGGAAATCGCCCGATGGCGCCCCTTCCGGCACGATTTTGGGCCTGACGCCGGAATAATCCGGGGTGAGCTGCGAAAGCTCCAGGCCTGGCCAGTAGCGGGTGACTTGCTGGTGGAAAACCTCGGCCCGGTCGGGGTGAACAGTATAGTCGAAGGGCGGGAATGCGCCTTCGGGCAGCCAGTCTGCGTCTGGGCCGAGGCGGCCACGGCCCGAAAGATCGATCGTGAGGTGAAGGCCCAGGCTGGATGTGTTCGGCATGGGGTAAATCAGGCGCGAGAAGGGGGTGCGCCCCGTGACGCTGAAATAGTTGCCCTTGCAGAAATAGGCGGTCGGCAGGTTGGCCGAGTGAGGGCCTTCGATCAGGCTGGCAATATTGACCGCGCGGTGGCCAGCCGCGTTGATCACCGTTCTGGCGCGGATTGTTGCCGGATTGTCGCCGCCTGTCTCAAGCCGGACATGCCCCGTCTCAACCGCGCCGGAAAGAACCGGCGTGCCAAACGCGATGGAGCCGCCAGCGTCTTCCAGCTCGCCTTGCAGCGCCAGGAAATAGCCATGGCTGTCAAAAATGCCCGAGACGGGCGAATGGATGGCAGCGGCGATGTCTGGGCTGAGGGCGGGCTCCATGGCATGGGCCTCAGCGCCGTCAATCAGGCGCAGGTCCTCAACGCCGTTTGCTTCTGCTCTGGCGAGGATCGTGCCGAGTTCGGCTGCCTCGCCGGCACCAACGGCGACGACGAGCTTGCCGCACCGCCTCGCCGTAATCCCGCGCGCTTCCAGATAGGCGTAGAGCATCCGCCGGCCATTGACGCAGTGGTGGGCCTTGAGGCTGCCGGTCGGATAGTAGAGGCCAGCATGGATGACTTCAGAGTTGCGCGAGGAGGTGTGTATCGCGATCTGGTCTTCAGCTTCCAGAATGATGACGTCCCGGCCCGCACGGGCGAGCGCCCGGCCGCTGGCAAGGCCGATCACGCCTGCACCGATTACCACCACATCTGCATCGAAACTGTCTGCCATTCTGATCTCGCTCGCCGGAAGGCTGTCTGCACGCTAATATAGCGTTGAAATGCTTGCGCGCAGGTTGATTCTACCGGCTTTCCTGCTGCTGGCCGCGCTGCCGGCACACGCTGATATTGTTACAGCTTCAGAAGCATTCCGAACCGGCGAATATGATCTTGCCTATTTCGAAGCTGGTCGCGAGCTGACCGCAGATGCCTATGCGCTGAGAGCGCGTGCTCTGCTGGCAAAGGCCGTGTGCGGGGAGCAAGAACCACCCCGCAGCCTGATCGAGCAGGCTCTCGGCGAGGCGGACGCTGCCCTGAAGCTCGACCCGCGCCATGAAGAAGGCCGCTTGCAAAAAGCGATCGCGCTGTCGCTGATCCTGCGACCAATGGGGGTGGGCGAGGCGAGCCGCACCGGCTTTGGCGAGCTTTCCAAATCCCTTGCCGAAGGCGTGCTCGCCGATGACCCGGCGAACTTCTACGCGCATGGGTTTCTGGCTGTTTGGCATGTGGAGGTGGAGCGCCGGGGCGGCATGATTGGCGCCGCAATCATGGGTGCCAGCATGAAATCAGCCCGCAGGCATTACGGCGAAGCTGTGCATCTGGCGCCTGAGGACATTGGCCTGCGCTGGCAATGGGCGCGGGCGCTGGCGGCGCTGGACGCAAAGAAATACCGCCATGAGATCGAAGAGGCGTTGACTGCCGCGGTCGGGACGGTTCCCGCAACGGACCTCGACCGAGTGATGCAGGCACGCGCCGCCGCGCTTCTGGAGGCCGTCAGCCTCAAGAAGCCGCGCGACGTGGAGCGCGTGGCGCTGGCGATGCTCTAAGTGGGCAGCTTATTCTGCCGGAACAGCCTCGGAATGGGCTTCCTGTTCGGACAGGAAGCGTTCGGCATCCAGCGCGGCCTGGCAGCCCATGCCGGCGGCGGTGACGGCCTGACGGTAGGTTTCGTCCGTCACGTCGCCTGCTGCAAATACGCCAGGAATGGAAGTGCGCGGGGAGCCGGGCTCGGTGATCAGGTACCCATTCTCACGCATCGGCAGCTTGCCCACGAACAACTCTGTTGACGGGGCGTGGCCGATCGCGACGAAGACGCCGTGGACGGGTAGTTCGCGGACAGCGCCGGTGGTGACATCCTTGATGCGTGCACCTGTGACGCCCAGAGGCTGGACGTCACCGACGACTTCCTCAAGCGTGTGGTTCCAGATCACTTCGACCTTGGGGTTCTTGAACAGGCGATCTTGCAGGATCTTCTCGGCGCGGAAATGGTCGCGGCGGTGGATGACTGTAACCTTGGAGGCAAAGTTGGTCAGGAAGAGGGCCTCTTCGACCGCCGAGTTGCCGCCGCCAATCACCAGAACTTCCTTACCGCGATAGAAGAAGCCATCGCAGGTGGCGCACGCCGAAACGCCGAAGCCCTTGAACTTCTGCTCGCTGGGAAGGTCCAGCCATTTGGCCTGCGCGCCCGTGGAAATGATAACGGAATCCGCGGTGTAGGTGACGCCGCTTTCGCCGACCGCCTTGAAGGGGCGGGTGTCGAAATCGACCGAGAGGATGTGATCATTGGCGACCTTGGCGCCCATCTTCTCGGCGTGCTCCTGCATCTTCTCCATCAGCTCGGGGCCCTGGATCTCAGCAAAGCCCGGATAATTCTCGACTTCTGTCGTGATGGTGAGCTGGCCGCCTGGCTGCATGCCGGTAACGACGAGCGTATTGCGCAGGGCGCGGGCGGCATAGATGGCGGCGGTCCAGCCGGCAGGGCCTGATCCGATGATCAGGATTTCGGCGTGTTGTGTCTCGGCCATCCGGGGCTCCTATGCGTCAGTCTCTGGCGTCCGGCCCCATATGGGGCGTCTGGGCCGAGGGTTAAAGCGCTCTGGCGCTGGCTGCAAGGCAGCTATTCAGGCGCGGAGACGACTTCGACGGTGGCATGGGAGACATTGAACTGGCTGGCGAGACGGGCCTTCACATCGCGGCGGAGCGTTTCGGGATTGGCGCCCGGCGCGGCGCTGACTTCCAGCGTGACGAGGGGACGGGATTCGGTGAGCGACCAGGCATGGACGTGGGTAATGCGTGTCACGCCGGGTACATTCTGTGTCAAATCGGATACGATTGAGGACGCGGAGAGCCCTTCTGGTGTCCCTTCGAGCAGGATGTGGCCTGACTGGCGCATGATGCGGACGCCGGCGACCAGGACCAGCACGGCGACGAGGGCGGAGAGGATCGGGTCGGCCGGGGTCCAGCCCGTCCAGAGGATGATGCCTGCGGCCGCGATGGCGGCGACCGAGCCGAGCAGGTCCCCGGCGACATGCCAGAGCGCGCCGCGCAGGTTGAGGTCTTCCTGGTTGCCGCCATGCAGGACGAAGAAAGCGGCAATATTCACCAGCAGGCCACCGGCGGCGACCACCAGCATCAGATTGCCCATCACCTCGACCGGGGCGAGGAGGCGCTGGGCCGCTTCCCAGAGAATCCAGAGGCTAAGAAGGATGAGCAAGATGCCATTGGTGAAGGCGGCGAGGATCTTCATCCGCGCGAAGCCGTAGGAGCGGGCGGAATCGGCCGGGCGCTCGGCGAGCTTGTAGCCGATCCAGGCCAGCAGAAGCGAGCCGGCATCGGTGAACATGTGGGCCGCATCCGCCAGCAAGGCGAGCGAGCCGGAGATCAGGCCGCCGGCAATCTCCGCAAACATGAAGGCAGCCGTGAGCACCGCTGCGATGGCTACCCGGCGGCGGGAATCGGCATTCGACATATCGGCCTGATGGTCATGCGAATGGCCGTGCCCATGACCATGATCATGACCGTGCGCATGGTCATGGCCATGATCATGGGACTGAGCCCCGGCAGGCGGGCAGCCGGTGGCATCGGCGGCGCCATGGGCGTGGTCATGATCGTGGTCATGGTCGTGCGCGGAGACGCTGGCGGGGAGGGATTCTGATCGGGATTTGGTCATCTTGGCGCCAGACCTCGCCCCTTCCGAACGGGAAGGCAATCAGTGCGTGATAGCATAACCTTGTTTACCTTGCGTCGTTGTTGCGGCGATCATTCTGCCCGCTAGGGTCTACTCAAAAGAAAATACCCTTGGGGAGACTAGCAACCATGACCCTGCCGCGACTGCGCCAATTGGTGATCGCTGCCCGCAGCCTTAGCACGGCTGACCTGCTGGCCGAACTGCTCGGCCTGGGAGAGCCCTATATTGACCCCGGTGTCGAGGAGTTCGGCCTCGTCAACCGCGTCTTCCCGATCGGGGACCAGTTCCTGGAAATCGTCGTGCCCACCAGCGGCAAGGCGCCGGCGGCCCGTTTCATCGAACGGGGCGGGGAGGGCGGCTATATGGCGATTTTCCAGACAGACGACCTGGCCGCCGCCCGCGCGCGCGTCGACGGGCTGGGCGTGCGCCGCGTGTGGAACATGGACCTCGACATGATTGCCGCCAGCCATCTGCACCCGGCGGATGTGGGCGGGGCGATTGTCTCGATTGACGAAGCGCGCCCGGCGGCAAGCTGGCATTGGGCCGGGCCCGGCTGGGAGAAGCGCTCCAAACCGGGCGCCCTGCGCGGGGCGGTACTCGCCGGGCCAGACCCGGAAGGCATGGCGGCGCATTGGGCGGAGATCCTGGAAGTGCCCAAGGGGCGGCGTTACCTGCGCGTGGCCGATGAGGCAGGCATCGAGTTCCGTCAGGGCCCGGAAGAAAGGCTGATCCAGTTCCAGATCGCGCTGAAAGACCCTCGCGCCGCCCTGCAACGGGCGCGCGGCAAGAATGTCTGCGTGGTCGACAAGGTGATGAAGGTTGCCGGTGTCGCGCTGGAGCTGGAGGCGCTTTAGGGCGGCGGCGCCTTGCTGTGAGCCCGCTTCATCCTTCGACTTCGCTCAGGATGAGCTTCTGGAGGGCGAGTCTGCCGATTAGCTCATCCTGAGAGAAGTCGAAGGATGGGCGCGCGCGGCTTCCTTAACTCTTCCGTTCAGGGATCTTGTCGTGCTTGGTGGAGGCCATGTCTTCGAGTTCCTTCTCGGTCATGGTCTCGTACATTTCCCTGGAGGCGCCCTTGAGTTTGGACTTGGGCATGCCGCCGCGCTTGGCGGAAAGGGCCGCGCCGGCGGCCTTCTGCTGGGCTCCGGACTGGGCTTTCATGGTCTCGCTCCTTGCGTTTGGCGTACGTCCTCCTAGGGAGGATTTAACGCGCAAGGGCGGGGATGGTTGCTATTCAATTCTAATCGTAACAGCGACCATTTGAGCGATTGTTCGGCTTGTATTGTAGACAAAATAAGCTGAGCCCAAGAGGTACAACAAAAAAATAGAATATCTGACAATCAATTTAGAACGCTGTGCAGCCTCAAATGAATAGGAAAGAATATCCTTCTTCCATTCCGGAGAATCGTGTTGACGATTCATGAAGTTTGTAACGCGTCTTACATCGAAGCGCTGGGCCTCACTAAGTTCCTTCTTTTGCAATTTTGAGAGTATCAACTCCAAACCGTCTGGATTGATTCTTCGCGCCGCTAAGTTTGGACGGAGCCGACGCTTATACGCAATCGACTCGACTAACCAACGTAGACTTGCATGCGGGTCTGCACCGCCGCTCTGGGGTACAAACGGCTCCAAACTTTGCCTGAACTCGTCTTCGTTGAACTCAGCGCCTTCGCTTAACTTCAGTGTTCCATTTCTGTGAGGCACAAAGAATGAGCTAACATAGCGTAGAGCGTGATACTCGAATATCACCTCACTCCACGTTCCCAGCGCTTTGCTTGCGTAGTCCTCAAAGTTGTCGCCGTATCTTCTAACTTCTTGAGGTGCAAAAATTAGATAAAGCGCTTGTCCGAGCGAAAGAAGGATCAGGCTCCAATATAGCCAAATTGCATTTTCAAATCCCCATCTGCTTTGAAGGTACTCACTCGAATAATAGACATACCCGGC
Organism: Hyphomonas sediminis; assembly: GCF_019679475.1. Classification (NCBI taxonomy): domain Bacteria; kingdom Pseudomonadati; phylum Pseudomonadota; class Alphaproteobacteria; order Hyphomonadales; family Hyphomonadaceae; genus Hyphomonas; species Hyphomonas sediminis. The sequence continues at coordinate 227,784 of NZ_JAIEZP010000001.1, read as the reverse complement.
GACCAAAGGCGAAAAGACAACTGCCTTCGCCAATGGAGTGTTGCCGAACGCCGACAACAAGCTCCATGGTACAGAAGGTGTCTTCATGACGCGGTCTGATTACCTCAAACGTCGACTTCGGCCTCGAGCGCGAACTCTTCGATGAACTCCCGCCGGGGTTCGACCACGTCGCCCATCAGTTTGGTGAAAAGTTCGTCGGCTTCGTCGGCGTGTTCGACCTTGACCTGCAACAGGGTGCGGGCGTTGGAGTCCAGCGTGGTTTCCCAGAGCTGGTCGGCGTTCATTTCGCCAAGGCCTTTATAGCGCTGGATCTTCAGGCCCTTGCGGCCGGATTCGAGCACGGCGCTGAGCAGGGTGGTTGGTCCGTTCACGGCAATTTCCCCGCCCTTTTCATGGCGCAGGATCCCAGGCTGGGCATAAAGCTCGTGCAGGCCGGCAGCGCGCTCTGTGAGGCGCATGGCGTCCTGGCTGGCGATGAGGGCAGGCGGCAGGACGGCGGTTTCGTCCACGCCGCGCACCGTGCGCTGCAGGACGAGCGCGCCTTCCACGAAGCGGCCGACCCAGGTGTCTTCGCCTTCTTCTGCGAGACGGTTGAGACGCATGGCGGTCGCCTCAGCCTCTTCCTTGCCTGCGCCCTGCTTCAGGGCACCGGAGAGGGCGGCATGTTCGATGAGATCAGCCGGCGCGCGCAGGGCAAGGCGTTTCAGGCTGAGGCGGAAGCCGGCGGCCTGGTGGACCTGCTCACGCAAGTCTGCGCTGGCGATCTGCGTGCCATCGGCCAGAATTAGCGTTTCGCCATTGGTGCCTTCCTCGATGAGGTAGGCTTCCAGCTCGCTGTCATCCTTCACATAACGCTCGGAGCGTCCGCGCGTGACTTTGTAGAGCGGCGGCTGGGCGATGTAGAGATAGCCGCGCTCGATAATCTCCGGCATCTGACGATAGAAGAAGGTGAGCAGCAGCGTGCGGATGTGGGCGCCGTCGACGTCAGCATCGGTCATGATGATGATCTTGTGATAGCGCAGCTTCTCGATATTGAACTCATCGCGCCCGATACCGGCGCCGAGCGCCATGATCAGCGTGCCAACCTGATCGGAGGAGAGCATCTTGTCGAAGCGGGCGCGCTCGACGTTCAGGATCTTGCCGCGCAGGGGGAGAATGGCCTGGTTATCCCGGCTGCGGCCCTGCTTGGCTGAGCCGCCGGCGGAGTCACCCTCGACGATGAAGAGTTCGGATTTGGCCGGGTCTTTCTCCTGGCAGTCCGCCAGCTTGCCGGGCAGGGAGGTGATGTCGAGCGCAGACTTGCGGCGGGTTAGCTCGCGCGCCTTGCGGGCGGCCTCGCGGGCAGTCGCTGCCTCGACGATCTTCTCCATGATCATCACGGCCTTCTTGGGGTTCTCCTCAAACCACTCGCCGAGCTTTTCGTTGATCAGGCTCTCGACCACCGGGCGGACCTCGGAGGAGACGAGCTTGTCTTTCGTCTGGGAGCTGAACTTCGGATCGGGGACTTTCACCGAGAGAACGCAGGTCAGGCCCTCGCGGGCGTCATCGCCGGAAAGTTCGACCTTCGATTTTTTTGCCGCGCCGGTCTCGTTGGCGTATTTGTTGATGATGCGCGTCAGCGCGCCGCGGAAGCCGGCAAGGTGGGTGCCGCCATCGCGTTGGGGGATGTTGTTGGTAAAGCAGAGGACGGATTCGTGATAGCTGTCGGTCCATTCCATGGCGGCCTCGACGGTGATGCCGTCTTTCTCACCGATGACGTAGATCGGCTCGCCGATGAGGGAGGTTTTCTGGCGGTCAACGTGCTGGACGAAGGCTTTCACGCCGCCTTCATATTCCAGGATGGTCTCATGGGGCTCAGCTTCGCGTTCATCCCGGAAGATGATCCGCACACCGCTGTTCAGGAAGGCGAGTTCGCGCAGGCGGTGTTCCAGTGTCTTGCGGTCGTAATCGGTCTTCGTGAAGGTGCTGGGGGAGGCGAGGAAGCGGACCGCGGTGCCGGTATAGATCTTGCCGTTATCCTCACGCGTCGGGGAGGGGCCGCGCGTTTCCAGAGGCGCCTCGACGCGGCCACCATCAATGAAGCGGACAAAGTGTTCCTTGCCTTCGCGGTGGATGGTCAGTTCCAGCCAGTCAGACAGCGCGTTGACGACCGAGACGCCCACGCCGTGAAGGCCGCCGGAGACCTTGTAGGAGTTTGAATCGAACTTACCGCCCGCGTGCAGTTGGGTCATGATGACCTCGGCGGCGGAGACGCCCTCGGTCGGGTGCATGCCCACCGGGATACCGCGGCCGTTATCGGTGATCTCGGCTGAGCCATCGGGGTAGAGCGAAACCGTGACGCGGTCGGCATGGCCGGCGAGGGCCTCGTCGATGGCGTTGTCCACGACTTCGTAGATCATGTGATGGAGGCCGGAGCCATCATCGGTGTCACCGATATACATGCCGGGGCGCTTGCGCACCGCATCGAGGCCCTTGAGGACCTTGATGGAGCCCGCGCCATATTCGCCTTCACCGCCCTGTGCGGGCGAGTCGGGTGCTGTGTCTTCGGCCATGGGAAATGCTTTCTCGGTGATTCTCGGAAATACCCCTGAAATATAGGGGATTTCCGGTCCGCTGGGAACCGGAGCGGCGATCATTTTGCAGTCCCGTGGCGGTGCAATAAAGATCTTTTAAATCAAGCTGTTATGACCGCAGAAGCCGGGCGGTTGGATGCCCGGCTGAAAGGTCAGTCGCGGGGCTTCTTCTTTCCCTGGAAACCGCCCGGTTTTCCGCCCTTCTTGAAGGCGGGCTTGCCTGTGGGTTTTCCCTTGGCCGGGCCGTTGAAAGCCTTGCCTTTGGGCTTGTCCCAGGCCGGCTTGGCGGGGCGGTCGCGGCTCTCTTCGCGCGGGCGGTCGTCCCGCTTTTCGAAGCGTTTGCCGGCGGGCTTCTCGCGGCGTTCTGGGCGCTCGGAGCGCTCGCTGCGGTCGGTGCCGGGGTGCCAATCGCTGCGAGGCGCGCGTTCCTTGCGCTCGTAGGAGGGGCGTTCGGCGTCGTCACGGTCGCGGCGGGGCTTAAAGCTGCGCTCGGGACGTTCGCCGCGTTCTTCACGGCCGCCGCGTTCGGGGCGCTCTGGCCGGCGCTCGCGACGCGCGGGCGGGCCAGCGTCCTCGATATCGGGGATGCCTTCGATCGGGAAGGCCTGCAGGCTGCCTTCCAGGCGGCCATTCCCGGTGACTTCAAACAGGTGCTCGGCCGCCTCGCGCGTCAGCTCTACATGGGTGTTGCCAGCATTGACGCGGATCTGGCCGATCTGGTCGCGGGTGATGTCGCCCGATTTGCAGAGCATCGGCAGCAGCCATTTGGGATCTGCATTTTTCTTGCGGCCCACATTGAGGGCGATCCAGATCGCATCGGGGATGGCATCACGCTGACGGGGCGCGCGCTCGGGGCGCTCTCCGCGTTCAAAACGCTCCCGGGGCGGACGGTCTTTCCATTCGCGATCCCCGCGTTCCTCGCGCGGTTTGCGGGCCGGGCGGTCTTCCACCTCGCGCAGATATTCCGGCGCAGAGCGACCCGCGCGGACCTTGCGGATGAAGCCGACGGCGATTTCTTCCGGGGTGCGCTCGGCCAGCAGCTTGGCGATCAGGACCGCTTCAGCTTCGCCTGGCTCGGCGGTCAGCGCCGGATCGGCCAGCAGGCGCGCATCGTCGCGTTCATTGACCTCTTCTGCCGAGGGCGGGCGCGCCCAGCGGGCTTCGACCTTCGCGTCGTAAAGCAGGCGCTCGACCCGGCGGCGGGCTTTGGGCGCAACGATCAGTGCACTGATACCCTTGCGGCCCGCGCGGCCCGTGCGGCCCGAGCGGTGGAGCAGCGTGGCCGGATCGCGGGGCAGGTCGGCATGGATGACGAGATCGAGTTTGGGCAGGTCCAGTCCGCGCGCGGCAACATCGGTGGCGATGCAGACGCGGGCACGGCCCGACCGCAGCGAGGAGAGCGCGTTGGCGCGTTCCTTCTGGCTGAACTCGCCGGAGAGGGCGACGACAGTGAAGCCGCGATTGCCGAGGCGGGTGACGAGATGGTTCACCGAGGCGCGCGTCGAACAGAAGACAATTGCGCTTTCGGTGTCGGAATGGCGCACGATGTTGACGATGGCGTTTTCTTCATCGCCCGGCGCCACGAGAAGGGCCTCATAGGCAATGTCGGTGTGGGCCGCGGTTTCGCCTTCGGTGGTGATGCGCAGGGCATCTTTCTGGTAGCGCGCGGCGAGGGCGGCGATGCCCTTGGGAACCGTGGCCGAGAACATCAGCGTGCGGCGGGAGGCGGGCGTGTCTTCGAGAATATGTTCCAGCTCGTCGCGGAAACCCATGTCGAGCATCTCGTCGGCCTCGTCCAGCACCACGGCGCGGATTTCGGAGGTGTCGAGCGAGCCGCGATTGATGTGGTCCGACAGGCGGCCCGGCGTGCCCACGACGATATGGGCGCCGCGTTCCAGCGCCCGGCGCTCGTCGCGCATATCCATGCCGCCGACGCAGGTGGCGATTTCGGCATTGGTGTTGGCGTAGAGCCAGCGCAGTTCGCGGGCGACCTGCAGGGCGAGTTCGCGCGTCGGCGCGATGATCAAGCCAAGCGGTGCGGAGGCGCGGACCAGGAAGGTTTCTTCCCCAGCCAGAAGGTCGTCCGCGATGGCAAGGCCGAAGGCCACCGTCTTGCCAGACCCGGTGCGCGCAGAGACCAGAAGGTCGCGTCCGGCGAGTTCTTCCCGCGTTGCAGACGCCTGCACTTCGGTCAGGCGTTCATAACCACGTTCAAGGATCGCTGCGCGAAGGGCGGCAGGCAGGGTTTCAGGCAGATTCATCGGGGAAGGGACTTTCAGGCGTCAGGATCGGTGCCAATGGCACATATTGAGGGCGGCGGCTATGCTGTGAGGACAGATAAGTAGGTCTACCTACTCCGAATCTCGGAATGCGATGCTAATTCCAAGCCATGTTAGAGTCCTGGATGCCCTTCGCAGCACGGGCTGTGCCCCGTTATACCAGCTATCCGACCGCCGCGGATTTTACCTCTGGCGTCGGCGCCCCGGCCGCATTTGCGTGGTCTGGCGGGGTGGACGCGGACGAGGCGATTTCTGCCTATGTTCATGTGCCCTTCTGCGACAAGCTTTGCTGGTATTGCGGCTGCGCCACCAGTGTTCCCAATGGTTACCGGCGGGTTTCGGACTATCTCACGCTGCTACTGAAGGAGATTGCCCTGAGGGGCGAGGCGATGGGGCACCATGGTGGCATCGGCCACCTGCATTTCGGCGGTGGCTCTCCAAACATTCTGACCCCGAATGATTTTGTCCGCCTCGTCGAGGCGCTTAACTGGCACTTCGGCATCCGGAAGGACGCAGAGATTGCTATTGAGCTGGACCCCCGCACGATGAAGCCGGGCCAGATCCCAGCTTTTGCGGGCGCCGGGGTTAACCGCGTGAGCCTTGGCGTGCAGACGCTGGCGCCGGATGTGCAGCATGCGATCAACCGCGTGCAGCCGCGCGAGATGGTTGTATCGTTGATCGAGGAGCTGCGCTGGACCGGCATAGATGCCATTAACATGGACCTGATGTACGGCCTGCCTTATCAGACGACGCAGGATGTCGCTGACGCTGCATTGTTTGCAGCCGAGATGGGCGCGGCGCGCGTCTCCGTGTTCGGCTATGCGCATGTGCCGTGGTTTGCAAAACATCAGCGCGCGATCAACGACGCGGCGCTGGGCGGCCTGCAGGAACGCTTCTCGCAGGCCCGCGTGGCGGCGATGACGCTGGAGGCGGCCGGTTATGTCGCCATCGGTCTTGACCATTATGCCCGCGAAGATGATCCGCTGGCAATTGCGGCGCGGGAGGGACGCCTGCATCGGAACTTCCAGGGGTATACGGATGACCCTTGCGAAACGCTGATCGGCATGGGCCTGACTGCAATTTCCCAGTTCCGGGAGGGCTTCAGCCAGAACCTGAAGGACCGCAAGGCCTGGGGCGAGGCGATTTCCGCCGGGCGCCTGCCTGTCGAGCGGGGCATCGCGCTGACTGAAGACGACCGCCTGCGGGCGTTGGCGATCGAAACACTGATGTGTTCGATGGAAGTCAACGTATCTGAAATCTGCGCCATCATGGGCGTGGCCGATGACAGCCTGGACGAGGCGCTGGAAAGCGCCCGCGAGCTGCAACCCTATGGTCTCTGCTCAGTATCCGGATCGGTGGTGACCGTGCCGGAGGAGGCCCGCATCATGCTGCGCACGGTGGCGCAGTGTTTCGATGCCCGCTCCCCGGCAATGACGCCGCAGCGTCACGCAAAGGCGGTCTGAGGCCTTAGCCTTTCAGTGCCTTGGCGTGGTGGGCGATGTGTTCGTCCATGAAAGTGGCGATGAAATAATAGTCGTGGCCATAGCCTTCGCGCAGCCGGTAATCGAGCCGCTGGCCATCCTTCTCGCACGCCTTGATGAAGATTTCCGGCTTCAGTTGGGTTTCGAGGAAGCTGTCGGCGGTGCCGGTGTCGATCAGGATCAGGGCTTTCGACTGGCGTTCTTTCACCAGCTCGGTTGCATCATACTGCTCCCACGCCACCGAAACCGGGCCGAGATAAGCCGTAAACGCTTTCTCCCCCCATGGCACGCGCGCCGGGGACGTGATCGGCGAGAAGGCCGAGCAGGATTTGTAGGTGTCCTGATTTTTGAGATGCAGCGTGATGGCGCCGTGGCCGCCCATGGAGTGGCCGAAGATGCCCTGGCGCGTCATGTCTGCTGCCGGGACATTTGCGGCAATGAGAGCGGGCAGCTCATCGGTGATATACTGATCCATCTTGTAGTTTTTTTCCCACGGCGCCTGCGTGGCGGTGAGGTAGAAGCCCGCGCCCTGGCCGAGGTCATAGGCCTCGTCATTGGGGACATGCTCGCCGCGGGGGGAAGTGTCGGGCGCGATGATGATGACGCCGTGGCGGGCGGCGTGTTCCTGAACACCGGATTTTTCCATCATGTTGGCCCAGGTGCAGGTGAGCCCCGAAAGATACCAGAGGACAGGCACGGGGCCGTCTTTCGCCTGGGGCGGCGTATAAACCGCAAAACGCATGGTGCAGCCGAGCAGGGGGCTCTCATGGTCATAGACGGTGAGGTCGCCGCCGAAGGATTTCCAGGAGGAGACTTGGGTGAGCTGCGTCATGGGAGGGGCCTCGGGTCAGAACGGTTCGGGATAGCTTGGCCTTGTGGCCTCTGGCGGGCAGGCTAGTCAAGGAAAGCACTGGCAGGGCTTGCGCCAGATATTGGCATCTGAAATGACACAAGAAAACAGAGGGACGGAGAATGGGCGGATACACGCTATATGGAGCCGAGGTCAGCTATTTTACGGGCAAGGCGCGCGCCTATCTGCGCTGGCGCGGCGTGCCGTTTCAGGAGCTGCCGGCGACGCAGGCAGTTTACCGCGACCTGATCCTGCCGAATGTCGGCTGGCCGGTCATTCCCGTGATGACGACGCCGGACGGCGAGGTGGTGCAGGATACTGCCGATATCATCGCCATCGTGGAGGCGCGCGAGAAGCTGCGCCCGCCGGCCCTGCCGGAGACGCCGGTGCAAAGATTTGTGGCGGAATTGCTCCATCTCTATGCGGATGAATGGCTGACGCTGCCAGCGATGCATTATCGCTGGAGCTATAATGAGGACTGGGCCTATGCCGAGTTTGGTGCCCTTTCCGCGCCCGAGGCGAGCCGGGCCGAGCAATACGAAATTGGCAAGAAGAATGGCCAGCGCTTCAAGGGCGCGCTGCCCATTCTGGGCGTGCATGCCGAAACCATTCCGGGAATCGAGACATCCTATGAGGCCTTCCTGGCGGAGTTCTCCGCGCATCTTGAAGCCCATCCCTATCTTCTGGGCGCGCGGCCCTGCCTGGCAGACTTCGCGTTCATCGGGCCGCTCTACGCCCATCTTTACCGCGACCCGGCTTCCGGCGAGCTGATGAAGCGCCTGGCGCCGCGCGTGGCAGGCTGGGTGGAGCGGACGCATGCCGGCGAGACGGGGACGGGTGACCTGCTGGCAGGGGACGCGATCCCCGAAACACTGGAGCCAATCCTGGCGCGGCAGATGCGCGAACAGTTTCCGGCGCTGGTGGAGACGATGCGCCTCTTCGAGGGCTGGGCCGCGGAGGCATCGCCGGGCACGTTCCTGCCGCGCGGGCTGGGTGAGATCTGGGTGGAGATAGAGGGCGCGCGCGGGCCAGCGCAGGCGCGGACATTTCCGCTTTACCGGTTGCAGGCGGTGACGGACGCTTATGACGCAATGGATGCTGGCGCGCGGGCAAGGGCAGATGCGCTGCTGGAACGCGTGCGCGGGGCGCCGTTGAAGACCTTCCGCCTGCCAAAGCGCCTTGTGCGGACGAATTTCCGGCTGGCGCTGGCATAAGGCGCCGGGCGGAAGATCTGCAACATCAACCCGCGCTCATCCTGAGCGAAGTCGAAGGATGGGCCAAACAGAACTGCGGCAAGCCCCGGCTCGTCCTTCGACTTCGCCCAGGATGAGCCGTCCGGTGCGGTTCAGCGCGGGCGGGGGAAAGAGACGGCAAAGCCGTTTTCGATATAGCCTTCGTCAGGTTCGTTATGCGGCGTGCCGGGTTCGCAGAAATAGGGGAGTCCGGGCCAACGGGTTTCTATCTTTGCCTTGAGGGCAGGCGGAAGTCCGCTGCGCATATGCGCGACGAGGGCCTTGGACCATTCGGCAAGCGAGACAAGCTCGATACCGTCACGCTGGGCTTCTTCCACGATCCAGCGGATGGCATCGGAGCCAATACGCGCAAGGGAGATGGGTGGCTCGTTCATCAGGGATCGGGCATCCCCGGGCCAAATTCGATGATGTCGGAGAGGCGGAAGGTGATCTTCTGGCGCCATCGCAGCTGGGGGAGATCGTCCGGGTCGCTGGCGAGTTCGCCGGTAACTGCGTTGCCGTCGATGCCGGTTACGCGTACCCAGAGGTGTTCCCAATAATAGATGCGGCCTTTGGGCCAGCCTTTGAAAGTAAGGTAGGCATAGTCGCCCGGTTTCAGCCGGGAGAGTTCACTGTGCGTCAGCGGCGTGAATTCCTCGCCGGGTTCCAGATCCTCCCCCGGCGGAACAATCCACCAGCGGCCGAAGCGGCGCCGGAAGGCATCGTAGAGACGGTCAGCTTTCATCGGTGAATGCCTTCCTCTCTGATGTTTCCGGCGCGCGCGGATCAGCCGCGCATCATGGTGCAGAGCTTGTTGCCGTCGGGGTCGCGCAGATAGGCGAGGTAGAGCTTCATGCCGCCGCCTTCGCGCCAGCCCGGCGGGTCTTCGATGGCGGTGCCGCCAGCTGCCACGCCGGCCTTGTGCCAGGCATCGGCCTGCTCGGTGGCAGTGACCGCGAAACCGATAGTGCCGCCATTGGCGTGGCAGGCGGGCTGGCCGTCGATCGGCGGGGTGACCAGGAACATGCTGCCATTGTGGATGTAGATCAGGCGGCCCTTGGGATCTTCGATCGCCGGCTTGCCACCGAGCGCGCCGAACAGCGCGTCATAGAATTTCTTGGATCTGCCGATGTCGTTAGACCCGACCATCACGTGACTGAACATGGGTGTTTCCTCCTATAGATTTTGAACGCTGGGTTTCTGCTTTCCTTTTATCAAAAGAAAATGCAGCAATATGGCCAATGCCAGCCCCACAGCCAGATGGATGAGCTTTGCATTGAAGGTCTGGTAGTTGATGAACATCAGGGCGAACAGGACATAGTATCCATATACGCCGATCATTGCCTGCACACGGCCAAAGAGGCCCACTATTGCGCCTGCCAGGAGCACAACGCCCATGACGGCACTCGCGCCAATGTAAGCGTTGAAGGGGAGCGCCACGAACGCCTTTTCATTCATTGCAGGCAACTGGGTTTGCAGCAATTCTACAGCGCCCCTTGCGGAGGCGTTGTCGATCACGCCCGTGACCTGCGCCGCCAGCATGCCAATTCCAGATAAACGCGCGAGCGCGTAGAGGATGAACGCGGCAGACAAAAAGATCGCTATGTTCCTGTAGATGTTCACACTGAAATCCCGTCAGTAAACAACCACACTCCGGATCGACTTGCCTTCGTGCATCAGGTCGAAGGCGTCGTTGATCTTGTCGAGGGTCATGACGTGGGTGATCATCGGGTCGATTTCGATCTTGCCGTTCATGTACCAGTCGACAATTTTCGGAACGTCGGTGCGGCCCTTGGCGCCGCCGAAGGCCGTGCCGCGCCAGTTGCGGCCCGTGACCAGCTGGAAGGGACGTGTGCTGATTTCCTTGCCGGCTTCGGCCACGCCGATGACGACCGAGGTGCCCCAGCCGCGATGGCAGCATTCCAGCGCCTGGCGCATCACGGTGGTGTTGCCCGTGCAGTCGAAGGAATAATCCGCGCCGCCATCGGTCAGCTCGACGAGGTGGGCAACGATGTCGGAGACGTTTTTCGGGTTGACGAAATGCGTCATGCCGAAGCGGCGGCCCCATTCTTCCTTCGTGTCGTTGAGGTCAACGCCGATGATCTTGTCGGCGCCGGCCATGCGCGCGCCCTGGATCACGTTGAGGCCAATGCCGCCCAGACCGAAGACGACGACATTCTCGCCGACCTGAACCTTGGCCGTGTTGACGACCGCGCCAACGCCGGTGGTGACGCCGCAGCCGACATAGCAGGCTTTGTCGAACGGCGCGTCCTCGCGGATTTTCGCCACGGCGATTTCCGGCAGGACCGTGAAGTTCGAGAAGGTGGAGCAGCCCATATAATGGAAGATCGGCTGGCCTTTATAGCTGAAGCGGGTGGTGCCGTCCGGCATCAGGCCTTTGCCCTGCGTCGCGCGAATGGCCGTGCACAGATTGGTTTTGCCCGAAAGGCAGCTTTTGCACTGGCGGCATTCAGGCGTGTAGAGCGGAATGACGTGATCGCCCGGCTTCACGCTGGTAACGCCGGGGCCAACCTCGCGCACGATGCCGGCGCCTTCATGGCCGAGCACCGAGGGGAAGATGCCTTCAGAGTCGAGCCCGTCGAGCGTGTAAGCATCCGTGTGGCAGATGCCGGTGGCCATGATCTCGACCAGCACTTCGCCGGCCTTGGGGCCTTCCAGATCAAGCTCGACAATCTCGAGCGGCTTTTTGGCTTCAAAGGCGACGGCGGCGCGCGTTTTCATGGGGCACATCTCCAAATCAGGTAAGGGTACACCTAGGGTCAATGCCCCCCTTGGAACCCCCGACCCCGCTTGTCAATCGGCGAGCAACGCGGTGCCTTCATCCACCCGGATATGCTGGGCGCGGTCGCCAAAGGCTTCAAACAGGAAGGCTTCGGTGCCGGTGAGCCATGCCTGCCCGCCAAGCGCGGACAGCTCATCGAAGAGCGCCGCGCGGCGCTCGCCATCAAGATGGGCGGCGGCCTCGTCCAGCAGGAGCAGCGGGGAGGGGCCGGAGCCGCCGGCCGAAAGCGCAGTGGCCGATGCGAGGATGAGGCCGATCAGCAGCGCTTTCTGCTGGCCGGTGGAAGCTTCGCCAGCGGGCGAGCCGGTCGGGCGGTGGATGACGGCAAGGTCTGTGCGGTGCGGGCCGGAGAGCGTGCGCCCGGCGCCAATGTCCCGCCGGCGGCCGTCGCGGTATGCGTCCACCAACATGTCGAAGATAGAACGGAAATCCTCGCCTCGCAGGGCGGCGGCCTCGGCCTGGCCTTCCAGCGTGAGGTCGGCCTTCGGAAAGTGCCCTTCCGGGCGAGCATCGATCGCCAGTTGCAGCGCTTCGAGCACGATGGCGCGGTTGATCGCCATCTCCGTGCCTGCTTCAGCCAGGCGTGCCTCGATGGCGTCTGCCCAGGCCGGATCGACATGGCCCCGCTCGATCAGGGCGTTGCGCTCGGCAAGGGCCTTTTCATAGCGCGCGGAGGCTTTGCCATGGGCGGGCAGGTGGGCCAGCACCAGCCGGTCGAAAAAGCGCCGCCGGTCTGATGCGCCGCCCCGGAATACCCCATCCATGGCAGGCGTCAGCCAGACGAGGCGCACGCGCTCTGCGAGGTCCCCCGGCGCGGCGGGGGCGCCATCGATGCGCACGGTGCGTTTGGATGTGCCGCCGCCATCGACGCTGATCGAGATCTTCTGTTCATCGTCCAGCGTGGCGGCCAGCGCCCAGCCGCTTGGCCCGTCGCGGCGTGACATTTCCGAAAGTTGCGCGCTGCGCAGGCCTCGGCCGGGTCCAAACTGGCTGACGGCTTCCAGAAGGTTTGTCTTGCCTGCGCCGTTGGAGCCGTAGAGGCAGACATGGCGCCCATCGAGGCGCAGCGTGAGGCTCGCATAATTGCGGAAGTCAGTCAGGCTGAGGCGGGTAAGCGCAGTCATGCAGCTCAGCCGCCAGTAGAGAGACCGTGGCCACCCTGAGGCTGTGTCTCGGCAATGCGTTCCATGCCGGAGATCAGCGGGCGCGCTTTCTGGATCGCGGCCTGAACCTGAGGCAGGGAAAGGGAGGCGGCGTGGCTTTCAGCATCCGTCCAGGCTTCGGTAACCCAGATGGCATTTGCGTCTGCCAGGTCGCTCGCCACGATATAGCTGAGGCAGCCGGGCATATCGCGCAGGCCTTCGAGCAGATAGCCGATCAGCTCGTCCCGCTTGCCTTCGGCCGCCACGAATTTCCCGATCAGACCGTACATGCCTGTCTCCCTGGTTTCCGCACAGCCGGGCAATCCAGTCAGCGCCGCGATTGCGAGCGAACCGCCCACGAAGACGCGGCGGTCCATCATGGCTACACCCGCAGCGGCATCACCACAAACCGCGCCGACGCATCGGACGGGTCGAGCACGAGCGCGGGCGAGGCTGGATCGTTGAACATGAACTCAACGTCGGGCGCTTCGATCTGGCTGGCGATGTCGAGCAGGTATTTGGCGTTGAAGCCGATTTCCATCGGATCTGCCTCATACTCGGCTTCGATCTCTTCGTTGCCGGCGCCGGTTTCAGCGTGGTTGACCGCCAGTGTTAGGCGGCCACCCGACAGCGACAGTTTCACCGAACGCGAACGCTCTGCCGAAACAGTCGACACGCGATCGACAGCGGCTTCGAAGGATTTGTTGTCGACGGTCAGCTTCTTGTCGTTTCCCTTGGGGATGACGCGGGCATAGTCGGGGAAGGAGCCGTCGATCAGCTTCGAGGTCAGCACGGCGCGGCCAGCGCGCAGGATGAACTTCGTGTCCGAGACTTCGATTTCGACGTCATCGTCAAGGCCATCGACGAGGCGGCGGGCTTCGCCGACCGTCTTGCGGGGTACGATCACTCCGGTGAGCTTGTCGGCACCTTTGGGCGCTTTCACTTCGGCAAGCGCCAGGCGGTGGCCATCTGTGGCGACGGTACGCAGCACGGCGGCGCCCTCCTCATTCTTGGCGGCGTGCAGGTAGATACCGTTCAGGTAATAGCGGGTTTCTTCGGTCGAGATGGCAAAGCGTGTCTTGTCGATCAGGCGCGCGAACTCCTTGCCAGGCAGCGAGAAGCTGACGGCGCCTTCGTCCGGGGGCATCGTCTGGAAGTCGGTCGCGGGCAGGGTAGGCAGCTCGAACTGCGAGCGGCCAGCCGTGATCAGCAGGCGCTGGGATTCCGGGTTCAGCGACAGCTCGACCTCGGCGCCCGAGGGCAGCTTGCGGACAACGTCGAACAGCGTGCCGGCCGGCGCGGTGACGGCGCCCGGCTTGGCGACTTTCGCATCGGCGGAATCGACGGCCTCGATGTCGAGATCGGTTGCGGTGAGTGTGAGCGCGCCATCAGCCGCTTCGAGCAGGACGTTCGAGAGGATTGGAATTGTCGTCCGGCGCTCGACAATATTCTGGACATGGCTCAGGGCGTCCAGAAGGTCTCCGCGTTCGATCGTCAGTTTCATCGTCGTCTTTTCCGTCCATCAGGGAGCCAGCCTTGGCTCCGTTTCCTAGTCTTGCGCCGGGTTTTTCTTAAGGTCAGATCCGCCTGGATCGGCAGGAATCAGCCCGCTCCGGGCGGGAGCGGGCTGCAGAGACTTAACGAAGTTGAAGCAAAAGCCAAGCGTTCGCTTCGTTCAGCGACTGAGATTGCCTCAGGCCTGACCGCTTTCCATCAGCTCATGGACCACAGCCTGAACGCGGGCGATGTCCGCCGCCAGATCCTGATCCTTGCCGAGCTCGCCTTCTATGCGGCGGAAAGCGTAAAGCACGGTGGTGTGATCGCGTTTGCCGAAGGCGCGACCGATCTGCGGGAAGGATTTCCGCGTCATTGTCCGGCATAGATACATGGCGATCTGACGCGGATAGACGAAGCCGCGCATCTTGCTCGGACCTTCCAGGTCGGTCTTGGCAATCGGGAAGACTTTCAATGTCGCCCGTTTGATCACCTCGATCGACGGCTCCTTCTGCTCGCCGGCATGACGGCGGATGATGCGCTCGAGCATTTCCATCGTCGGGGCGCGCTCGCCAAAGCCGGCCTCGGTGTAGAGACTCCAGACGGCGCCGGTCAGCTCGCGGCCAGGGCCGCGGATACCGGTGTTGAGGCGCTGCATCATCTCTTCGGTCAGCACGAAAGCCGGGTGGTTTTCGGCGATATGAGCCGAGAGACGCTGCAGGATTTCGCGGCGCATGCCGGTGTCGGGCAGCTCAACCTCGACGGCGGTCGCGCCCTTGATCTCGCTGCGCATCCGCTGGCCGAAACCGTTGGCTTCGCCAGGGGCAGAGTCGCCGACCAGAACCACCTGGCCGCCATTGGAGGTGACTTCGCGAATGTTCTGATAGAGCTCGGCTTCCGTGCCGGGCTTGCCGGCGATGCGGTGCAGGTCGTCGATCAGCAGGATCGAAGCGGCGCGCAGGCGCTTCTTCAGATCGCTGGTGTCGCGTGCCTTAACCCCGTCCAGATATGCGGACATGAATTCCTCAGCTGTCAGATAGACAATCCGGCGCCCCGTATCCCGGCGGGCAGCTTCCTGACGAAGAGCCTGCATGAGATGCGTCTTGCCGGTGCCCGGTGGCCCATAGATCAGCGTCGTCGCCGTACCGGCCGGAAGGCCTGCGGCAATACGCTTCGCCAGCGTCACGGCAATATCGTTGGACGGGCCGGTGACCAGCGAGTCGAAGGTCATGACCGGGCCAGCGCCCGACGAGGCGACAGGCGCCTGCGGTTCAGCTGCCGGGGCTGTTTCCACGACGGCCCACGGGTCGTCAACCAGATCGCGCAGGTCCGCCGGGGCGTTCCGCCAACAGATCAGTTTCAGCGGTCGTTCCAGCGGATCGCCGGAGGCCCACAGCTTCTCGATAACGCGCAGATGCTGGCTGCTGACGCGGTCAAACGCCAGAAGGTCGCGCGCCGCCAGAATCATGGCGCCATTGTGTTCGGCAACGAGGCGCAGGTCCTCGATCCAGCGGCTGAACTCGGTTTCCGCCATTTTGTCCTGCAGGACAGAACGGACGTTCTCCCAGATCCTTTGGCCAGTAGTTTCAAATGCGTCGCTGTCTACGGACCCCTCCAGTTCTAGAGGAGAGACAGTCATTCCGTTTCGGTCCATCACCGAGCCCCGTTTCTCTTTATGATCGCTCATCCCAACCCTTACACGACGCGCCCCGGCAGGCCCCCGCCTGAAACACAAAAATACTCTGTACCGGGACTAAATTGGTTGGTCTGTGGAGGTTATTCCGAGGGGAATTTTCTGGCAAGTGCAACTTTTTTAAGACGGGCGCATTTCCCGTGTTGACACCCATTCCCCTCAAAAAAAATTGACAGGAATTCATCTGATTGAACAGGTGAAAAAAGTTTGGAGTGATTACTTGCTTACTTTTGTTCGCGTCTGTTCTGTCAATACGGAGGGCTGGATTTAGCCTGTGGAATACATTTTTTTTGAGGCTTGTCTGGCAAGGGTGCGACATAGCTGGGCAACGCCTTCTGTTACCGTAAGACCAACCGGTTTCCTGGGTCAGTCTAACGGATGCGAGTTGCAATTTTGGCGGAACGGCGCCTCGAGGAAAAACGGCGCCGTGGAAAAGAAAAACCCGCCGGGCGAACAACCTGGCGGGCTATCTTTTCAGCTGCCTTTCGAAGGCCGGCAGCGGGCCAAGGTCAAAGGCTTATGCCATTGCCTTCACGCGGGCCGAAAGGCGCGAAACCTTGCGGGAAGCGGTGTTCTTGTGCGTAACGCCTTTGGTCACGGAGCGCATGATTTCCGGCTGGGCAGCTTTCAGGGCTTCCTGAGCGGCCGACTTGTCGCCGGATGCGATCGCTTCTTCGACCTTGCGAACATAGGTGCGCACGCGCGAGCGGCGGGCTTTGTTCACATCCGTGCGCGCAGCGATCTTGCGCACCATTTTCTTGGCTGAGCGGGTATTCGCCATAACAAACTCCTGGCGCCCGGCGGGATCTCCCTCGGGCAGAAGGCGCGGAGATACATAAACGGCCCTGTGGCGTCAACCGCCATCGTGACGGAAAAGCAGCCTTTTTGGCGGGCGGTTTCAGCGATCCCGGAAATGGGCCGAGCGTTTCTCCAGATAGGCTTTCATGCCTTCTTTCTGGTCATCGGTGGCAAAAAGCGAGTGGAACAGGCGTCTTTCGAACTGAATGCCTTGAGAAAGCGGGGTTTCGAAGGCCGCGTTGATGGCCTCCTTGGTCATCATGGCGGCCGCGCGGGGCATGGCGGCAACGGTGGCTGCAAGGGTCTTGGCTTCGGCCAGCAGTTCGTCAGCCGGGACAATCCGGCTCACCAGGCCGCAGCGTTCAGCCTCTTCGGCCTCCATCATGCGCCCCGTGAGGCAGAGTTCCATGGCCTTCGACTTGCCGATGGCGCGGGTGAGGCGTTGTGTGGCCCCAGCGCCGGGCATCACGCCCAGACGGATCTCCGGCTGTCCAAAACGCGCATTATCCGCCGCCAGGATGATGTCGCACATCATGGCCAGCTCGCAGCCCCCGCCAATGGCATAGCCGCCAACAGCCGCGATGACCGGTTTGCGGGCGCGGGCTGCCCGCTCCCAGTTCCGGGTGATGAAGTCCTCATAATAGGACTGGGGGAAGGTCTTGGCGGCAATTTCCTTCACATCCGCGCCGCCGGAGAAGGCGCGCTTCGATCCAGTCAGGATCACGCAGAGGATCTGGTCGTCAGCTTCAAACCGGTCGAACGCCTGGGTCAGCTCGCCCATCATCTCCTCGCTGAGCGCGTTGAGCGTGTCGGGGCGATTCATCTGGATGACGGCATAGCCGTCTTCGGCGTTCACTTCGGTAATCAGGGTCTGGTAGGCCATGGGGAGTCCTTAGAGGGAGGGGCGGGCGCCGGATGGGGGCGCCACTGTCGTTTGTATCTGTATCTACAGGGGCGCTGCGGGCTCGCATCAGTCTGACGGGGTGGGCCGGGTCAGGAAAACGGGCGGCAATGGTGCAGGGCGGGGCCTCAGCAATTGTGGCAAACTCGGGGCGGGCTATACGCCAGCGTGAACACTTTGTCACCCCGGCGCTGCCGAACCTGTCCAAGCCCCCGCCAGCGGCCTATATCTTTCAGGCATGAGCCCTCCGCCTTCCGACACGTCCGACCCTGAGCGCAACCGCCTGTCTGGCCGTCTGGCCCGGACGGCGAAAGTAGGAGCGAACCTCTCCGGCGCGGGGCTGACCTTTGCGGCCCATTCGCTGTTTGGCGGCGACAAGGGCGACGAGCGCATCGCCAGGGCGATGGCTGCCGCGCTCGGCAAGTCCAAGGGGCCGCTGATGAAGGTGGCGCAGATGGTCTCCACGGTGCCCGACCTGTTGCCCCCGCAATATGCCGAGGAATTCGCCAAGCTGCAGGCAGAAGCCCCCGCGATGGGCTGGCCCTTCGTCAAACGCCGGATGCGGGCAGAGCTGGGCGCCGACTGGGAGGCGAAGTTTGCCGATTTCGGCAAGGAAGCCTCCCACGCAGCCTCTCTGGGGCAGGTCCACGCGGCCACCCTGCATGATGGCCGCAAGGTTGCCTGCAAGCTGCAATATCCCGACATGGCGAGCGCAGTGGAGTCCGATATCGGCCAGCTGCGCACCCTGCTGGGCTTGTTCAAGCGCATGGATGGCTCGATTGATGCCGACGAGATGGTCGAGGAGATTACGGACCGGCTGCGCGAGGAACTCGATTATGGCCGCGAGGCCAGACACATGCGCCTCTACCGGGATATGCTGGCGGACAAGCCGTTCGTGACATGCCCGGCGCCGGTCGAGGATCTTTCGACCGGGCGTCTGATCACCATGACCTGGCTGGAGGGCGAACGCCTCGGCGCCTTTGAAGGCGCGCCGCAGGAGACCCGCAATCGCATTGCCGAAATGCTGTTCTGGACCTGGTGGGCGCCGATGAACTCCTATGCCGTGATCCATGGCGATCCACACCTTGGCAATTATCAGGTGACCGATGGGGGAGAGGGGATCAACCTGCTCGACTTCGGCTGTATCCGCATCTTCCCGCCGCGCTTCGTTGCCGGTGTCGTCGATCTTTACCGGGCGATGCTGCACGATGATTTTGACGCTGCCTATGCCGCCTATGAGGCATGGGGCTTCCAGAACCTTTCGCGTGAGCTTGCCGAGGTGCTGAATGTCTGGGCGCGCTTCATCTATGGGCCGATCATCGACGACCGGGTGCGCACTGTGGCCGATGGCGTCTCGCCCGGTGAATATGGCCGCAAGGAAGCCTTCCGCGTGCGCCAGCTGCTGAAGGAGAAGGGGCCGGTGAAGATCCCGCGCGAATTCGTGTTCATGGACCGCGCCGCCATCGGGCTTGGCGCCGCCTATCTGCGCCTCGGCGCGGAACTCAATTTCCACCAGCTGTTCGAGGAGAGCCTTGAGGGCTTCTCGGTCGAGGCCGTGGCCGCGCGGCAGAGCGAGGCGCTGGAGCGCGCGGGGCTTTCCTGAACGGCTCGGTGCCGATCCCGGCCTGGAGGGGTTCGGATCGTCTTTGGCCGGACTGGCGGTGCCATCCGGGGGTGGGGCAGTTTGGATGGCTCAATAGGTGGAGCCTGCGCGGCGGGCACCGCGGCGCCTGAGGAAAAAGTGTGTGCGGTGTGGGCGCTTCGCCCGCCGCGCTATTGCCCGCCGGATAAGTCTGGCCAGCCCGCTCTATAGTTCGACTTCGCTCACCATGAGCTTCGGGAGGGTGAGGCTTTGAACTTCGAAGGATTCTGGGTCCCGGATAATCGCTTCCGCGATTTCCGGGATGACGCAGGGAGGGTATGTGGGGGTTGGATAGGGCGGGGTTCAACTCATCTGGAAGCGGATCGGGACGGATTTCGGGCCGCTGACGAAGTTTGCCTGCACGCGGGTCGGGGTGCCGTTGAGTTCCACCGATTTCAGGCGGGGCAGCAATTCTTCCCACAGGACGCGCATCTCCATCCGCGCAAGGTGCTGGCCGAGGCAGACATGCGCGCCATAGCCGAAGGCGACATGTTTGTTCGGGGAGCGGTCGATCTTGAAGGAATAGGGATCCTCGAACACGTCTTCGTCGCGGTTGCCCGACGGGTAGGCCAGGAACAGCCAGTCATTCTTCTTGATCTGTTTGCCCGCGACTTCTGTGTCTGCGGTGGCTGTGCGCATGAAGTGTTTTACTGGGGTTTCCCAGCGGATCGACTCTTCCACCATCGACGGGATCAGCGACAGGTCATCTTTCAGCTTACGGAACTGGTCCTGATTTTCTGCCAGCGCCCACAGCGCGCCGGCGGTTGTGTTGGAGGTCGTGTCATGGCCGGCTGTCGCGGCGATGATGTAGTAGGACATGGCCTCCAGATGACCGAGCGGCTGGCCATAGACAGCGCCATTGGCAATCACGCTCGCCACATCGTCGCGCGGATTGCGGCGGCGATCCTCGGTCATTTCCACGAAGTAGGAGAAGAAGTCTGCCACGGTGGCCTGGATGTTGGCGAGGCCGGTATCGGTGTCGGAAACCTCCTTGCCTGAACGGTTCACTTCGGGGTCTTGCGCGCCGAACAGTTCCTGCGTCAGCTTCAACATGCGCGGCTCGTCGATTTCCGGCACGCCAAGCACTTCCATGATGACATGCAGCGGATAGAGGAAGGCCACATCGCGGGCAAAGTCGCACTCGGTGCCTTTGGCGGCCATCTTGTCGATGAAGCCGCGGGCGATCTCGCGGATCCGGTCTTCCAGCTTGCGCAGGTTCTGCGGCATGAACCAGGCCTGCGTCAGGCGCCGGTACTGCATGTGGTCTGGGTTATCCATCTGGACCAGCGAGCGCAGAAGATTGGGCGAGCCGCCCATCATCTCGCGCACTTTCTTGTCGGTTTCGATATTGGTCAGCGTCGCGGAGCGATCCTCATTGTGGAAGAGGTCGTTCTGGCGCTCGACATTCAGGATGTCGGCATGGCGGGTGACCACCCAGAAGGGATCGAACCCGTCGAGCTGGGCCACATCGAGCGGCGCATTCTTGCGCAGCCAGGCAAACGCGTCATGAGACCGTTTCCAGTCTGCATAGGCTTTGGGGTCGACAATATCGCGCGCAATCTGTTCCGGTATGGCCATGGTTCCTGATTCCTCCCTTTTGCCGGATATGCGTCGCTGGCGGGCGCCGCGATCCCGGTTGCGAACTGACTACCACAAACTTGCTATACAGCCAACAAACATGTTAAGGGGTGCGAATGTCTGACACAGGGACCAGCGCGGGCACAAAGGCGGGCGGCGAGGCTGCAGCGGGCGAAGACGCCCCGGCGCGGCGCCTTACGCAGGCTGAGCGGCGGGACCGGTCCGAGCGCGAGCTGCTGGGCGCGGCTGTGCGCGTGGTCGCGGGGCAGGGCGTTTCGGCGGCCACCTTCGATGCCATCGGCCGGGAGGCCGGCTTCTCGCGTGGGCTGGTGACCCAGAGGTTCGGCTCAAAGGAGGGGCTGATCCGGGCATTGATCACCCACCTCCATGAATGGCAGGGCGAGGCGCTCGATGAGGCGAAGGTTTCCGACATGGACGGCCTGACGGCGCTGTGTGCCTTCGTGCACCTGCATTGCGAGTCGCTGCGCGGGGCCGAAGAGGCCGACACCTATTTCATGCTGCTGGCCGCCGCTGTTGCCGACAGGCTGGAAACGCGCGGGGCTTTCCGCGACTCCCATGAGATCGAGCGGGCGCTGATCCGCAACTTCATCGAGCGTGGCCAGCAGAGTGGCCATGTGCGCGGCGATGTGAATGCGGATGCAGAGGCGCTGCTGACAGGCTGCTCGCTGCTGGGCATGCGGATGCAGGCCCTTGTTGACCCGGAATTTGATGCGGGGCCCGTGCGCGACGGGCTCATCGCATCCCTGAAAGCGCGGCTGGCTGCGCGGCCTCTGGAGGAGGGGCAGACGACATGAGCGAGAGTTACAAGACCTGGCAGTGCCGCACCTGCGGCTACATATATGACGAGAAGGAGGGCGACCCGAATGAAGGCCTCGCCCCCGGTACGCGGTGGGCGGATATTCCGGAAGATTGGATCTGCCCGCTCTGCGGCACGCCGAAATCCGATTTCGACATGGTTGAGATCTGAGACGCTATGGCGCCACGCGGTGGCAGGCGCCTGTCGCGGTATCGCAATCTATCCGGTCGAGGCTTACAAGGTCGCCGAAGGGGTTGAGGGTGGAAGGATCGTCCGCCTTCAGCGTCAGGGCATAGGCCGGGCCGATATTCCCGGCGTTGCGGAACCAGGACAGGCCGGTGCCGGCGCAGAGCCGGGTGGTTTCGCCCGGTTGCAGCGGGGCGGACTTCATGGCGGGCGCTGTGGCGATCCACTGGCCTTTGGCGTCATGCAGGGTGAGGTAATAGCGCAGCTTGCGGTTGGCCGTGTTGGTCACGTCGGCGCAGGCTTCCAGATGGGGCGCCGCGCTCTTGCCGATAAGGCGCTGGCTGGCCCGCCTGATTGTCCCCTCCGTCTTGCCGCCCGGATAGAGCATCGAGCCGAAGCGCGAGTTCACGGCCTTGTAGTAAGTCGCGGCCGCGACCCGGCACGCCATGTTGGCGGCGGTGGCTGAGGTGGCGGGGTATTCGGTATCGCAGGCGCCGCGCATGTCGGCCAGGAAATCGGCATCGCAGCGGCCCTGATCGAGCGCGCCGGAGCGGTAGCAGGCATCGTGAAACTTGCAGGCCTGCAGGAAAGGCCCGTCGGGCACAATGCTGTCAAGCACGTCGCGTCCGCCGCAGGCGTCCAGCGGCTGCTGCGCGGCCAGCACAGCGGCGCTGGCAAGGGTGCTTTCGCGGGCGCGCGGCTCGGCATCTGCCAGCAGGGCAGAGCAGCCGGAAAGGAGAATGAGAGCAGCCACCACGCGCATCATGAAGAAAATCGTTCGGGGAACGTTACGGCAATTTCAAGGCAGGACTTGCCCACCTTGCATGGCCGAGGCTATGGCGCTGTCACCATGACAGACGATTTCAACCGCTATCAGACCACCGAACTGCCGCCTGGCTACACCCAGCTTGCCTGGCATCGCGGCTTTGGCCGCCAGATCGGGCCGCTGTTCGAGAAGCGCGACGAGGGTACGCTGATGCGCGCTTTCCGCGTGGAGGAATACCACACCAACGGCATGATGAATGCCCATGGCGGCATGCTGATGACCTTTGCCGATATGGCCTGGGGCGCGGCGGTGGAGAAGGACGATGACACCTGGTGGGTGACCGTCCGCCTGATGTGCGATTTCCTCTCCGGCGCGCCGGTCGGCAGCTTTGTCGAGGGCAAGGGAAAGATCGTGGGCCGGCAGGACGATGTGTTCACCGTCGAGGGGCGGATCTGGACCGGTGACAAGCTGCTGATGCGCGGCACCGGCATCTTCAAGGTGATCCCGCGCCGGGAAGAAGGCAAACCCTTCGTCAGGACCACCGCGGGCGCCTGACGAAGGGTCCCTTTCGGCTCAGCTATCCTGCGTCTTGTGCTCGCCGCTGGTCTTCCAGAGCGAGAACAGGATGGACCCGCCGAGCAGCGTGACCGTGAGCATCAGCGACCAGTGTGCCTCCAGATAGGGCACAAGGTGGAATTCCTTGTAGAGCAGGAAGTTCCAGAAGATCTTGATGCCGATCAGCACCAGCACGGCGGCGAGGCCGAACTTGAGGTATTTGAACCGTTCGACAGCTGCCGACAGCATGAAATACATCGAGCGCAGGCCAAGGATGGCGAAGATGTTCGAGGTGTAGACAATGAAGGGATCGCGGGTGACCGCAAAGATCGCCGGCACCGAGTCCACAGCGAAGATGATGTCCACCGTCTCCACCATCAGCAGCGCCAGCAGGAGCGGCGTGGCATAGCGGGTGAGCTTGCCCGTCACCGGGTCTGGCTTGGTCACCACGAAATTATGGTTGGTGATCTCTTCGGTCAGGCGCAGGCGTTTCTTCAGGAAACGGAAGATCGGGTTTTTCTCAAGGTCGAGTTCTTCCTCGTCATCGTCGCCATTCCCTGAAAGCAGCATCTTGGCGCCGGTGTAGAGCAGGAAAGCCGCGAAGATATAGAGCACCCAGGTGAACTCGTTGACCACCGCTGCGCCGAGCGAAATGAAGATGCCGCGGAAGACGATCGCGCCGAGAATACCCCAGAAAAGCACCCTGTGCTGGTATTCGCGCGGCACGGCAAAGAAAGTGAAGACGAGTCCGATGACAAAGATGTTGTCGAAGGCAAGCGCAGTTTCGAGCAGGTATCCGGTGGCAAACTGGACCGCTGCCTGCTGGTTCAGGTTTTCCGGATCATTGTAGAATTGCGGGTCGGGCTGGTAACCGAAATAGATATAGAAACCGAAGGCCACCGCGAGCGAAGCAAAGCAGGCCCACATGATGGCGCTTTTCTTCGGGGAGACGACTTCGTCTTTCTTGTTGAGCAGGCCGAGATCGACCCAGAGCAGGAAACAGATAAGGGAGAGGAATGCAGCCCACAGCCATAAGGGCTGCGCCGCATATTCCACGGACAGGAAATCGGGCATGGGATTAGTTTGCCGTCAAAGCAGTGCGCCGCGTCCGCGCTGTTGCTTCATGGTTCCGACATCACGCCTGCCGCCGCAGACGCCAGAGGGGCCCGGGACCGACTGACAGCCCCTAAAGTAAATTACCCCCGCAGAAGGTCAAGCGCGCAGCCTCAGAGCCAGAGGCTCGCCAGCCCCGCCAGCGCGCATCCGGCAACGACCAGAACGATATTTGTCCTGAAACGGATCAGCGCGATTGTGGCCGCCGCCGCGATGCCGATCGCCAGGAAGTCCGGCCTTGCGATATCCGGCAGCGTGACCAGTCCGCCGCCGGGCAGGGCGAGCTTCAGGCTCGCCTGAAAGAGGATCGCCGCAGCAAACACCAGCGCCACCTTGGCAATGATGCCGAACACGGCCGCTGTCACCGCCTGCAGCGCGCCGGCGGCAAGAGGGCTGCGCCGCAGGTTCTCGGAAAACGGCGCCCCGGCAAAAATCCAGACGAAAGAGGGCGCAAACGTACACCAGCTGGCCATCAGCGCGGCGGCAGCTGCCAACATCAGGCCGCCATGTTCTGCCTGCCAGCCTGCCATGAAGCCGACGAACTGGTTGACCAGCACCAGCGGCCCCGGCGTCGTTTCGGCAAGGCCGAGGCCGTCGATCATCTGCGGGGCGGTTAGCCAGCCTTCGGCGTCCACCGCCTGCTGCTGCAGGTACGCCAGCACGGTGTAGGCCCCGCCAAAGGTCAGCACGGCGAGCTTGGAAAAGAAAAAGCCAACACGGGTCAGCACATGGTCTGGCCCCAGCAGCAAAAACGCGGCGGCCAGCGGCGCAAGCCAGACCGCGCCCCAGCCTGCCGCTGCTGACAGCGCGCGGCGCGCAGGAGGGCGGGCGGCGGGCGCGGGTGAAGGCGCCGCAGGAAGCGGCGGCAGTGACAGGCTGCGCGCAATGCCGATGGCGGCGGCTGCCGCGATCACCAGGGGGAAGGGCAGCTGAAACAGGAACAGCGCCAGGAAGGCGGCCAGCGCCAGGGCAATATCCTGCGGGCCTTTGAGCGCGCGGCGGCCTACTTTCACCAGCGCCTCGGCAATGAACCCGATCACGGCGGCTTTGACGCCATAGAACAGCGCGGCGACCAGCGGCAGCGTGCCCCAGGCGGCGTAAAGCCAGGTGAGCGCGAAGACGATCAGCGCGCCCGGCACCACGAAGAGGAGCCCGGCGATGATGCCCCCGGCCACGCCCCGCAGGCGCCATCCGGCATAGGTCGCCAATTGCTGTGCTTCCGGGCCGGGAAGCAGCATGCAGTAGTTAAGGGCGTGCAGGTATTCAGCTTCGCTGATCCAGCGTTTTTCCTCCACGAACACGCGGTGCATCAGCGCGATCTGCCCGGCTGGGCCGCCAAACCCCAGACACCCGATGCGGAATCCCGCCCCGGCGAGGTCTTTCAGGCTGGGAGGGGTGGCAGCATCTGTCATGCCCCGTCGTTTGGCAGAACCTGCCGCCAAGGCAAGCGGGCAAATCTGGAGGCTTTCTTGACTTTCCCTGCCTGGCTGCGTATCGGCGCGGGCAATGAACACGAAGCCGCACCACCATCATCATCACGCGTGAAGCGCCGGAGAGGCGCGATCGGGTCCGGCTGCGCCTCTGACAAGTGTTCCTTCCAGGAAGAACCGAAGCAGAAGAGGTGGGAGCCGAACCGGGCCGCGCCTGCGCCTTTGCATCGCCTTTCCAATCGGGCTGCCCGGGTTTATGCGGAGCCAGCCGGAACACAGGACCTGAAGAGACCATGAGCAAGAAAGACGCCCAGCCCTCCACGGCGCCCCTCACGGGCAAGGATCTGGCCCGCAAGCCGCGCGGCTTTCCCGACAAGCGCGAAGGGCTGATCCATGCCCAGGCAAAGCTCGTGGAGACGGTCACCAGCGTCTATCGCCAATGGGGCTTTGAAGCACTCGACACCGGCGCCTTTGAATATGCCGACGCGCTCGGCAAGTTCCTGCCCGATTCCGACCGCCCGAATGCCGGCGTCTTTTCCCTGCAGGATGATGACGAGCAATGGATGGCCCTGCGCTATGACCTGACTGCGCCGCTCGCCCGGTTCGTGGCCGAGCAGGGGCAGGGGCTTGGCCGCCCGTTCCGCCGCTACGCTGCTGGCCCGGTCTGGCGCAATGAGAAGCCGGGCCCTGGCCGGTTCCGCGAATTCTGGCAGTGCGACGCCGATACGGTCGGCGCGCCCGGCCTGCATGCCGATGCTGAGATGATCGCCATGGGCGCCGAAGCGCTGCGCGCGCTCGGCATGCAACCCGGCGAGTTTGTCATCCGCGTCAACACGCGCCGCCTGCTGAACGGCGTGCTCGACGGCGTCGGGGCATCTTCGGCAGACACCCGCCTCGCCATCCTGCGCGCGCTCGACAAGCTCGACCGGCTGGGCATTTCCGGCGTGGCAGACCTCCTGGGCGCAGGCCGCAAGGATGAAAGCGGCGACTTCACCAAGGGCGCGGGCCTCGGCGCTGAAGAGGTCAAGCGCGTGCTCGCCTTTGCCGAGGCAGGCGCCGAGACGCGCGCCATGACGCTCGCCAATCTCGCCAAGGCAACCGGCAGCACCGAAGAAGGCAAGGCCGGCCTTGCCGAACTCGAAGCCATCGCCCTGGCGCTGGAAGCGCTCGGCGCGCCAGAGGACGATGTAAAGATCGACCCCTCCGTCGTCAGAGGATTGGAATATTACACCGGCCCGGTCTTCGAGGCCGAGCTGCTGCGAGAAGTGACCGGTGAAGACGGCAAAACCTATCGCATCGGCTCCATCGGTGGGGGCGGGCGATATGACGATCTCGTCGCGCGCTTTACCGGAGAAACCGTGCCCGCCACTGGCTTCTCCATCGGCATCTCGCGCCTCGCCGCCGCGCTCGCCATCCTGGGGGAGGGCGGTAAGCTCGACGGGCCGGTTGTCGTGCTCAATCTGGACAAGGACAATCCGGGCCTCGCGCTCGGCATCGCAGCAGAGCTGCGCCGCGGCGGCATCCGGGCTGAAGCCTATATGGGCGCCTCCGGCATGCGCCCGCAGATGAAATATGCCGACCGCCGGTCATCTCCCGCTGTCGTCATCGTCGGCGGCGACGAGATCGAGAAGGGCACCGTCACGATCAAGGATCTCGAGATCGGCGCGGAGAAGGCCAAGGCGATTTCCTCCAATGAGGAATACCGCGAAGCCCGCCCCGGCCAGATCGAAGTGCCGCGCAGTGAAATGGTTGAGGCCGTGCGCCGCATCGTCGAGGCCCAGCGATGAAACAGGATGCCCTGGTGGCGGTCGCCCGCGCTGTCTTCGAGGCAGCGGGCGGCGCGCCGATTGATCCCGATTATGTTCTGCCGGCGGACATTCCGCTGGAGCTTTCCGGCGAAGCCGTCCGCGCGCGGCTCTGCGTGTTTCAGGACTATCGCGGCGCCGAAATGGCAATGCGGCCGGACCTGACGTTGCCGGTGGCGCAGCGCGAAGCGGCCCGCCGCGAGGCGGGTGAGGCATCGCCGAAAACCTACACCTACGCGGCCCGCGCCTTCCGCATTCCCGTGGCGCCGGACGATCAGCTGGAGTTCACGCAGGTTGGCCTTGAGCGCTTTGGCTATGAGGCCGGCCCGGCAGCGGACGCGGACCTTTTCGCGCTGGTGCACCGCGCGGTCGAAGCCTGCGGCGTGCAGCCAAGCGGCATCGTCATGGGCGACCTCACGATCTTTCCTGCCTTCATTGATGCGCTCGGCCTGCCGGGGGTGACGACGGACCTCTTGAAGCGCGCCTTCCGGCAGGAGGGCGGCGTGCGCGCCGTGCTCGATGCCGCCGCCCGCCCGCTCGACACAGATGTCGCCCGCGCGCTGGACGCAGCCGACCCGGAGGCCGCGCTGGGAGACGTACTCACGGCACGGAACATCCCGCTCGCCGGTGCCCGCAGCGTTGCTGAAATCGTCGAGGGCCTTGAAGCCCGCCGCGCCGCCATCGAGGCGGGCGGCCTGACGCAGGTCGCGCGCGATACACTGCTCGCCCTGCGCGAGGTGGATGTGCCGCTCGTTTCCGCAGCCGCAGCCCTGTCGGAGATTGCCAGCGCCCACGGCCTTTCTGGTGCGGGCGCGGCTATTGCCGCCTTCGGTGCGCGCGCAGAGGCGATCCTCGCCCGCGTGCCGCAGGCAGAAAAGACGGCGCGCTTCCGCACCGGCTTTGGCCGCCGCTTTACCTATTATGACGGCTTCGTGTTCGAGATCATGGCGCTGGGCCTGGCGGAAACCCAGCCCGTTGCCGCCGGCGGGCGCTATGATGGCCTGCTGGCTGGGCTTTCGGCAGGCCGGGCGTCGGCCACGGGTGTCGGCGGGGTTGTGCGTCCCGACAGGATGGTGCGCGTGCGGAGGGTAGGGGAATGAGCCGGATCACGATTGCGATCCCTTCCAAGGGACGCCTGAAGGAACAGACCGAGGACTGGCTCGCTGGCATCGGCCACACTGTTCGCCAGATCGGTGGCGAGCGCGGCTACACAGCCGAAATCGAAGGCATCGACGCCGAAGTGCGGCTGCTGTCGGCGCGGGAGATTGCGCAGGGCCTCATCGACGGCGTTCTGCATCTGGGCGTGACCGGCGAGGACCTGTTGCATGATCTGGCCCCGGAAGGTCCGTCAGATTTCGAAGTGCTCAAACAGCTCGGCTTTGGCGGGGCCGATGTCGTCGTCGCCGTGCCGCAGGCCTGGTTCGATGTCGATACGATGGCCGATCTGGAGGCCGCCGGCGCCGCCTTCCGCAAGGCGCATGGCCGTCGCCTGCGCGTTGCCACCAAATATCTGCGCATCACGCGGCGCTATTTCGCCCAGAAATCCGTCGGGGAATACCGCCTTGTGGAAAGCGCCGGGGCCACTGAGGCAGCTCCTGCCACAGGCAGCGCAGACGTGATCGTGGACATCACGACCACCGGCGCCACCCTGCGGGCCAATGGGCTCAAGGTGCTCGATGACGGGGTTATCCTGAAAAGCGAGGCCTCGCTCACGCGCTCGGTCACCGCGCCCTGGAGCGCAGAGGCGAACGCGATCCTGGAGACCCTGATGCGTCAGCCCCGCACAGGGACAAAACGCCCCCTTTAAAAATATTTTGGACACATTCTTGACACATCCGCGAAATCGTTGCCGTATGGGTAGGCAAGTTTCTGGGAGGAAACGCTGCAAACGGTGGAGAGGCGCAGTATCCGGGGACGGAACTGCGCCTCTTTTTAATTTCCGGATGAGTTGAGAGAATTTCCGGGATTGAAGACCGGGACCAGCGAACGCGATGGTTCAGGGGGAGTCGAGGGCGTTTTCACCGCGCTGCTGTTCCCGTCTTCATGAATAACAATATACACTTATCGATAAACGTCAAGCATAATTATCGTTTTTCGATTAAATCCCTGTAATCCAGAGCTCTGTGTTGACTTGGCGTCCCCCCGGCCTCATGCGTGGCGCCTTAAAAAGCCGGATACATTCCCAGACGTCAGAGGAGATTACCGATGGAAGATCCCCGCCAGCACATACTTCCCGTTTACCGCCCGCCGGAGGAAGTGTTCGTGCAGGGCGAAGGCGCGTACCTGTTTACCGAGGACGGGCGACGTTACCTGGACTTCATCGCCGGCATCGCCGTGAACGCGCTGGGACATGCCCATCCCGCCATGATTGAGGCGCTGCGCGACCAGGCCGGCAAGCTCTGGCACACCTCCAACATGTTCCGCGTGAAGGGGCAGGAGGAACTGGCCGACAAGATCTGCCGCGATACCTTCGCTGACCGGGTGTTCTTCACCAACTCCGGCACCGAGGCGATCGAGTGCGCCATCAAGGCGGCGCGCAAGTATCACTGGGCCAATGGCAAGGCCGACCGGATCGACATCATCACTTTCACGGGCGCCTTCCATGGCCGCTCGATCGGGGCGATCAATGCCGGCGGCAACCCGAAATACCTGGAAGGCTTCGGCCCGAAACTCCCCGGCTTCGTGCATCTGGAATGGGGCGACACCGATGCCTTGAAGGCGGCTGCCTCGGCGCCGACAGCGGCGGCGATCCTGATCGAGCCCGTGCAGGGCGAGGGCGGCGTGCGCGCCGTTCCGGAGGACGAGCTGCTTGCCATGCGCAAGCTGTGCGACGAGCACGGCATCCTCCTGATCTTCGATGAAGTCCAGTCCGGCATGGGCCGCACCGGCAAGCTCTGGGCGTACCAGTGGGTGAACGGTGTGGAGCCGGACATTCTCGCCGCCGCCAAGGGCATCGGCGGCGGCTTCCCGTTCGGCGCGTGCCTGATGACCGAAGCTGTCGGCGAACCGATGCAGCCGGGCAGCCATGGCTCGACCTATGGCGGCAACCCGCTGGCCATGGCCGTTGGCAATGTCGTCTGGGATGTCATCTCGAACGAGGACTTCCTCGCCAATGTGCGCCGGGTTTCCGGCACGCTGGCCCAGGGCCTCAAGAGCCTGGCAGACAGCCATCCGGACAAGGTGGAAGCGGTTACCGGCAAGGGCCTGCTGACGGGCCTGCGCCTGAAGGCCGACCCGAAATCCATGCAGACGCTCTGCCGCGAAGGCGGCCTTCTCGCGGGCGTTGCCGGCAACAATGTGCTGCGCCTCGCGCCGCCGCTGATCATCGATGACACGCAGGTTCGCGACGCCATCAGCATGATCGACGCTGCGCTGAGCGAGTGGACGGTTTGAACCTCCCGGTTCGCAATATCAGGTCATGAAGTTTGATTGAGCACCCGCCAGATGGCGGGTGTTCTTTTTCTTCCTCTGGTTGCTAATGTCTGCGTCCGACAGAAGAAGATCGGAGGGAGCATTGTGATGACCGAGGTAGATGATTTTGAGCTGGCAACCCGGCTTGAAAGAGTGTCGGAGTATGACTGGACCGCGCCCCTGCGCGAGGACTGGAGCCTCTGGGGGCCAGCAGGCGGCTATATTGCCGCCCTTGCCCTGCGCGCCGCCGGAGAGGCTACGGCGTTTCCTCGCCCCGCCAGCATGACCTGTCATTTCCTGAGGCCTGGCCGGTTCGCCCCCGCCGAGCTGCATGTTGAAAGCCTTCGGTCCGGCCGACGCAGCGAACTTCTGCGCGTTGATCTCCGGCAGGACGGAAAGACGCTGCTGACGTCAATGGTTTGGGCCGTGCCCGAAAGTGTTCCCGGCCTCGTCCATGATGTGACCCGGTTGGAAGGCTTGCCCGATCCGGAACACCTTCCGACGCTTGAGGAGCTCTACCCCGATCAGCGCGAGCATCCTTTCTTTCAGCGGTTTGGTCACCGCCCGCTAAAGGGAATGCCGAACGAGGGTGAGGCGCCTCGCGATCCAGAGCTGACCGGCTTTTTCCGCTTCTCACCAAAGGCACGCGCCGACAGCGCCTTCGTGGACAGCGCCCGTATCCTGCTGCTGCTCGACACATTCGGCTGGCTCGCTCAGTATCCGGCCCATCCGAAAGACAACCCGTCACCCTGGGTGGCGCCGAATATTGACTATCACTATCGGTTTCTACGCCCTTCCCATCATGCAGACTGGCTGCATATGCGCGTGCGCGCCCCGATTACCGAAGCCGGCCTGATGGCGACGGATGGAGAGATCCGGGATGCGCAGGGGTATCTGCTGGCCACGGGGTCTTCTCAATTGATGTGCCTGCCGCGTGCAGGCCAGTAACGGTGCAGGCAGGGCCTGCAATCCGGTGTCCGGAGACTTGTCATGCCGCAGGAAAAGACAAACCGCTACATCCTCACCGGCGGCCCCGGCGCAGGGAAGACCACGCTGCTTGGTCATCTTGGCGGGCAGGGCATCGCCGTGATGCCGGAAGCGGGCCGCAGCATCATCCGCATGCAGAGCCAGATTGACGGGCAGGCCTTGCCCTGGCGCGACCGGGCGCTGTTTGCCGAGCAGATGCTGGCCTGGGAACTGCGGTCCTATGAGGCCGCCGCCAGCCTGTCCGGGCCGGTTCTGTTTGATCGGGGCCTGCCCGATATTGTGGGCTATCTGAGGCTGGAAGGGCTGGGTGTGCCGGCGCACATTTCCCGCGCCGCGCAGGCGTTCCGCTACAACCCGTCCGTTTTCATCGCGCCGCCCTGGCCGGAGATTTTTGTCCAGGATGCAGAGCGGCGGCAGGATCTGGAGACAGCCGAGCGCACCTATGAGGCGATGGTGAGCACCTATCGCGAGCTGGGATATGCCCTGATCGAATTGCCGCGCGCGCCTGTTGGCGAACGGGCCTCATTCATGAATGCCCGGATCTCTGGTTAGGCGTTGTTTTTATTCAGAAAAGAAAAAGGGACAGGCAGAGAGAGCAACGCCTGTCCCTTGTGATATGCGCGTGCGTCCCCCACACTCGCAGCATGCAAGCTAGTGAATCTGAAAAGCGCTCGCTTCCGTGAAGCTACCCAATTTTTGCGGTTCCATACCTATTTTTTGCCTTTTCGAGGCGGATCGAGCCGTTAAGCTTGCTCCCGCCAGCGCGGCTCGGGAGGGGGCGGCGCGCGCGTGGGAGCAGATCGGTGCTGATCGAGCGGGAAAAGGAATTGGGCCAGCTGGCGGCGCTGATCGAGGCAGCCGGCCGGGGGCAGGGCGCTGCCGTTCAGATTTGCGGCGAAGCGGGCATTGGCAAAAGCAGCCTGATCCAACGCTTGCTGAGCCGCCTGCCCGAAGGCTGGCGCGCCGCATCCGGCGGGTGCGATGCCCTTTATACGCCGCGCCCCCTCGGGCCGGTGCGGGATATGAGCGGCACGCTTGGCCCCGAAGTGCAGGCGCTGCTGGAAGGCAGCGACCGGCCGCAACTTTTCAATGCCATCCTTGACGCGATCAGCCGCGGAAACGGCCCCATGCTGATGGTTTGGGAAGATGTGCACTGGGCTGACCATGCGACGCTGGACCTTCTGCGTTTTCTTGGGCGGCGCATCGCCTTTCTGCCGCTATTGCTGGTGCTGACCTACCGGGATGATGAGGTCGATGCGCAGCATCCGCTTGCGCGAGGGCTGGACGAGTTGCCCAGCGGCGTTCTTCATTCGGTGCCGTTGCGTGCACTCAGCCCCAAGGCTGTCAGCGTTCTGGCGCGAAAGGCCGGTCTGCCCGGCGATTGGCTGTACCAGAAATCGCAGGGTAACCCCTTCCGTGTGACTGAGATGCTGGCCGCTGGCCAGACAGGGGCGGAAAAGCTACCCGGTTCGGTGCGTGAGGCGGTCACCGTGCGGCAGGGGCAGTTGCCCGGCGGGGCGCTGGAACTCCTTGAGCTGATCAGTGTCATCCCCGCGGCCGTTCCCGCCGCGCTGCTTCGGCATCTGGGCGGCGAGGAGGCGCTCGCCATGGCGCAGGACCTGACTGCGGGCGGCATCCTGCAGGCCTCAGCCGCCGGAGACTTCCGCTTCCGGCACGAGATCGCCCGTATCGCCACGCTGGAGCGTATTCCGGCGAAGCTGCGCCGCGCCCATCATGCGCGTATCCTTGAAGCCTTGCGCGGGATGGAAGCCACCGCGCCGCTGGACCAGATGGTGCACCATGCTGCCGGCGCGCTGAACGCGGGCGCCGTGCTTGCCATTGCGCCGGAAGCGGCCAGTCGCGCCGCCGCCAACGGCGCTCACCGGGAGGCAGCCGGGCATCTGGGCACGGCGCTGCGGTTTGTGGACGAGGCGGAGCCGGAAACCGCCGCCCTGCTGCATGAGCGATGGGCCTATGAAAGCGCGCTGGCCGCCCGGATCGACGATGAAGTGCTGGACGCGCGGCGCCACGCCATCACCCTGTGGCGGCTGTTGGGGCGGCAGGACAAGGTGGGTGAAAATCTCCGCTGGCTCTCGCGCATGCACTGGTATCGCGGCGAGGCGCCAGAGGCTGCCCGCTATGCCGATCAGGCCATCCGTGTGCTGGAAAGCATTCCGCCTTCGGCAGAGCAGGCGATGGCTTACTCGCTGCGGGCGCAGCTGCACATGCTGAACGATCAGATGGAGGAGGCAGTGCATTGGGGCGAGCGCGCGCTGGCGCTGGAGGCGGATTTTCCAAACCCCGAACTGCGCGCCCATGCGCTGAACAATATTGGCACGGCCCTGATCTTCCGGGGGCGGAGGGAGGGGGAGGCGCTGCTGCGCGAGAGCCTCGCTGTCTCCCTCGCCAACAACCTGCATGAGCACGCTGCCCGCGCCTATACGAACTTCGCCGAATATGCCGTGGAGTTTCGCCACTTTGCGCTCGCTGAAGAGATCATCGCGGCTGGCATTGCCTATGATGTCGAGCATGATCTCGACGCCTGGACCTATTATCTGACGGGCCGCCTCGCCCTGCTGCGGATGGAGCAGGGGCGCCTTGGCGACGCCGCCACCATCGCCGGCGCCGTTACGGCGCGCGAGAAGCTGACGCTGGTGGTACGCCTGCCGGCCCTTCTGGTGCAGGCGCGCGCGGCGATGCGGATGGCAGCGCCGGATGCGGCAGCCCTGATGGAGCAGGCCTATGCCGATGCGATGGCAACAGATGAGCTGCAGCATATCGTGCCGGCGCGCCTTACCCTGATCGAACATGCCTGGCTGACGGGCCATCGTGCCCTCGCTATCGAACATCTGGACGCCCTGTTTGCGCTCTCCGATGGGGATCGCCATCCCTGGAACATTGGTGAGCGTGCCGTCTGGGCAAAACGCCTTGGGCGGGAGGCGGAAGGCGTGGACGTGGGCAGCCTGCCGGAGCCTTTCCGGTTGGAACTCGACGGAGAGATGGAGGCGGCTGCCGCCGCCTGGCGCGCGCTGTCGATGCCTTATGCGGCGGCGCTGGTCGGCCTGCAGAGCGATGATGAGGCTGAGCTTGGGGAAACGGTCGGCCAGTTGCAGGCGATGGGCGCAGAGGCCGCCGCCGCTTACGCCCGGCGCCGCGCCTCCGAGCTGGGCGTCACCAGCCGCCTGCCGCGTCCCCGGCGCGGCGCCTACAGTGCGGCGCGGGACCATCCGCTCGGTCTCACCAAACGGGAGCAGGAAGTTCTGCGCCTGCTCGCGCGCGGTTGTTCCAACCGTGAGATTTCAGAAACCCTCGGCCGGTCGCCCCGTACAGTGGAACACCATGTCTCCGCCGTGCTGGCCAAGCTCAACGCGCAAAACCGGATGGCCGTGATGCTGCGTGTGCAGAACGATCCCTGGTTGCTGCAGCCCGAGGCGTAAACAGGTCTATTTCGGGCAGATGGCAGGCGCTGGCCGCCCGGCAAAGCGTGCCCGTGTCCACGTCAGCAGTTCGGGAACTGCAGGCGAGTCTGGCCCAATAATCGACATATGATCCTGCTGGTCGAACGCCTGATAATCTATCGTCTCGCCCGCCTGGCAGCGCCGGCGCGCAAAGCCTGCCTGCACGCGCGCGCTCACCACCTCGTCCCGCTTGCCCTGCAGGATCAGGATAGGGAAGGCGATGCGCTTGTCGGGCACGTTCTCCGCCAGATGCTTGCGGAAACTCGTGCCCGTCTCGCCGCCCCGGAAGATCGATCCTTTGGTGAGCTTGTCCGCAATCAGCGCCGGCACCAGTCCGTCGATGCCTCCCAGACACCGTTTGGAAATCTCGGTTGCCTGCCAGCGCGCTTCGGGCCGCACGATCCCGGAGAAATAGAGGTCGGGATAAGTGTCGGCATAGGCGCGCGCCACATAGGACGAGAAGATCCGCCCTTCCGGCGTTGTCTCGATGTCGGCCACCATCGCTGGAAGGTCGGTTGCCGGAGCAATTGCCGCAATGCCTTTCAGCTGCAGCTCGGGCGCGTAGTTGCGCGCAAGAATGCCGCTCCACAGCGCCGCATGGCCGCCCTGCGAATGCCCCCAGATGATCGTCTCGAGCGAGAGCGTGATGTCTGGCAGGTCATGCGCCGCGCGCACGGCGTCGAGCACGGAGCGCGCCTCGCCATTGCCGATCAGGTAGGGGTGGGCCGCCGGCGTGGTCAAGCCTGCATAGTCGCTGGCCACCAGCACCCAGCCTTCGTTCAGCAGCGCATCAAGCGCCGGAATGCCGGCATAGGGCGCCCCTTGCATGGAGCCGCCACAGCCGGGCGCCGCCCCGCTCGCGCTGCGCGCCCAGGCGATCACGCGGCGCGGCGCTGTCTCGCTCGCTGCAGGATCGTCCTTCCACAGAACAAGCGCGCTCGCAGTCGCCGGCACCCCTCCGTTCAGTGTGGTGGTGTGGAGTATCCGCCGCGCGCTGGCTCCTTCGGGCAGGTCGCGCAGATAAGGCCCCGCCTTGAGCAGGTGTCCTGCCCGCGCCGTCTCGCTGATCCCGGCGCGATAAAACTGTCCTGGCCGGGAGGGATAGGAAAGAAACCAGAGGCCGATCGTGGTCAACAGCAGAAGCAGAACGGCAGCGCCGATGATATTGCGTGCGAGTTTCAGCCAACCCGGCATCGCCTGTCCCCCTGGAAAGCAAGGGGATGCTACCAGACGTGATGGCTTATGAACAGGCGCGCTGTCGCTGGCGCCGCGCCGCGCGCCGCGCTAGGTTCACCTCATGACCAAGCTGACCGCCGCCTGCATTCAGATGCGCTCGGGCACCGAGCCTGAAGCAAACCTTGCCGCCGCCACCGCGCTCATCCGGCAGGCCGCCGGGCAGGGCGCCGCCCTCATCGCCACGCCGGAGATGACCAACCTGCTCGACATCCGCCCCGGCATGGCCCGCCCGAAAGTGCGGCCCGAGGCACGCGATGAAAGCCTCCCGGCCTTCCGCGCGCTCGCCGCCGAGCTGGGCGTCACGCTGCTTATCGGCTCACTGGCGATCGCGCTGGAAGACGGCGCGGACGATCGCTTCGCCAACCGCTCTTTCCTCATCGCTCCGGATGGGAACATTCTTGCCCGCTATGACAAGATCCACATGTTCGATGTGGAAGTCGGCGATGGCCAGACCTACCGCGAAAGCCGCGCTTACCGCCCCGGCGAGGCCGCCGTGCTCGCGCAGACGCCCGCCGGAAAGCTCGGCCTCACCATCTGCTATGATGTGCGCTTTCCCCATCTCCATCGCGCGCTCGCCAAGGCGGGCGCCGAACTCCTCGCCATTCCCGCCGCCTTCACGAAGGTTACGGGGCAGGCCCATTGGCACATCCTCGTCCGCGCCCGCGCCATCGAAACCGGCTGTTTCGTCATCGCCCCGGCCCAGGCAGGCAAGCATGAGGATGGCCGCGAAACCTTTGGCCATTCCCTCATCGTCTCCCCCTGGGGCGAGGTGCTCGCCGAGGGCAGCGCCACGGAGCCCGGCATCGTGATGGCGGAGATTGACCTGTCAGAGGTTGCCAAAGCGCGTGGGCGCATCCCGGCGTTGAGCAATGAGCAAGCCTTCAGCCTGAAGACGTTCGGGTTCTGACGCCTTGCCTCACTCGCAACGCTCATCCTGAGCGAAGTCGAAGGATGGGCCAAGCAGAACCGTAGCGAGCCCCGGCTCGCCCTTCGACTTGGCTCAGGGTGAGCCGTTCTCGCGATTGCCTGTCTGGGCTAACGCCCCAGCCGGCGCCGGAACTCGCCATAGCCGAAGTCGGAAATCTGTTCCACGCGCCCGTCTTCCCAGCGGATGGCGAGATTGGCGAGCGGGGTTCCGTTGAACGTGTTCGTCTTGACGAAGCTGTAATGCATCTGGTCGGTGAACACGATCTGGTCGCCCGGCTCCAGCGCCTTGTCGAAGGAGTAATCCCCGATCACATCGCCCGTCATGCAGGTCTTCCCGCCGAAACGATACGTGTGCGGTTTTTCTCCGGCCTGGCCGGCGCCGATCACGTCGGGGCGGTAAGGCACTTCCAGAACGTCGGGCATGTGAGTGGAGGCCGAAGCATCCAGAATGGCAAGGTCCATCTCGTTCCAGTGCAGCGCCAGCACGGTCGAGTGCAGCTCGCCGGTGTTCACCACCAGCCCTGCGCCCGGCTCAAGGATCACCTCGATGCCAAACCGCGCCTTGAACTTCTTGATCGCCGCGATCAGCGCGTCGACATCATAGCCCGGCTTGTTGAGGAAATGCCCGCCGCCAAAGTTCACCGCTGAAACCTGTTCCAGATAAGGCGCAAACTTTTCAGACACCGCCTCGATCAGGCCAACCGAGCCCTCATGAAGGCTCTCGCACAGCGCATGCACATGGAAAATGTCCACGCCGCTCCAGTTCACCTGCGCGAGCTTTTCCGGCACTTCGCCAAACCGGCTCGTCGGCGCGGTGGGGTTATAAAGGTCTCCGCCCAGCGTCGCATTGGAATAGCCGGGGTTCACGCGCAGGCCGATATGCGCGCCCGCGTCGCGCGCAATGTCGCCAAACCGGCCAAGCTGCTCTGCCGAATTGAAATAGATATGCTGGGCAACTTTCGTCAGCCGGCGGACTTCATCTTCGGTGTAGGCGGGCGAATAGACATGGACTTCCTTGCCGAATTCCTCGGCCCCCATGATCGCCTCATGCTCGCCGCTGGCGGTCGTCCCGTCGAGGTAGTCCTTCATCAGCGGGAAGGCGGCCGGCATCGCAAACGACTTCGTCGCCAGCAGGATCTTGCAGCCTGCCTCCTCGCGCACACGCTTCGCCGTCTCCAGATTCTTCCGGAGGCGGGCGGCATCAAGAACGAAGCAGGGGGTTTGAATGTCAGTGCTCATTGGCATTCTCGCGCTTCAGGGCGTTGAAGAAGATAACGGCCCAAGTCAAAACAAATGGAAGGACAAGTTTCGCTAGAAAGCCCGGAGCGCCCGAGAGCATTTCGCCAGCGCTTTCCAACTTGTCTCCGGTGGCAATCCACATCCCGAGAGCCAGCGCCCCTGCAAGCAGCGCAAACACGCCAAGGATCGCCGCTGTTGCCAGGGTGGACCTGACGAAAGCGCGGGCGATCCTTGCCGGTTTCAAACTCAGGTCACCACCTCGAACAGCTCGTCCTGGTCGCCCGGCTTAATGTCGATGATCGTCGTCGGCAGGCCGCGTGTTGCCACGTCCTCAAGGAAGGGCTTCGCCGGGAATTCTTCAACGTTGAAGACGCCCGCGCCTTTCCAGATGCCGCGGAAGAACATCGCCGCGCCAGACACCGGCGGCACGCCCGTCGTGTAGCTCACGGCCTGCGCGCCGACTTCGCGGTTGGTTTCGGCGTGGTCGCACACATTGAACAGCATCTTGGCGATCTTCTGGCCATCCTTCTTGCCACGGATGATCACGCCGATGCTCGTCTTGCCCGAATAGCCTTCGGCAAGAGAGGAGGGCGCGGGCAGGAGGTCGCGCAGGAATTCCATCGGGATGATATCCATGCCCTTGTGCTTGATCGGCTCCAGGCTGATCAGGCCGATGGATTTGAACACTTCTAGGTGTTTGATGTAGGCCTCACCAAACGTCATCCAGAAGCGGATTTGCTTCAGGCCACGGATGTTCTTCACAAGGCTTTCCTCTTCCTCGTGATAGATGAGGTAAGAGGCGCGCGGGCCAACTTCGGGATAGTCCACCATCGTCTTGATGCTGAGGGCGGGGATCTCGATCCACTCGCCATTCTTCCAGTATTTGCCGTCCTGCGTCACTTCGCGGAGGTTGATCTCCGGATTGAAGTTGGTGGCAAAGGTCTTGCCATGGTCGCCGGCATTGCAGTCCACGATGTCGATATATTCGATCTCGTCGAACAGGTGTTCCTGCGCATAGGCGCACCAGATGTTGGAGACGCCGGGGTCAAACCCGCAGCCGAGAATGGCGGTCAGGCCAGCTTCCTTGAACTTGTCTTGATAGGCCCACTGCCAGCTATACTCGAACTTCGCCACATCGCGCGGCTCATAGTTGGCCGTGTCCATGTAGGAAACGCCCGCCTCAAGGCAGGCATCCATGATCGGCAGGTCCTGATAGGGCAGGGCCATGTTGATCACGAGGTCGGGCTTCACCTTCCGGATCAGCGCCACGGTCGCGGCGACGTCATCAGCGTCCACCTGGGCAATCTCGATCGGCGTCACACAGTCCTTGGCCACCTTCTCGCAGCTCTCGATACGGCGCGAGGCGAGGGTGATGTGTTTGAACGTGTCACGGTCCATCGCGCATTTCTTGGCGACGACTGAGCCGGCAGCGCCGGCACCGATGATGAGCACATTGTCCATGACTGGGCAAAACTCCGGAAAAGCGTTGAAAGGATTGGCCTCCCTTTAGGGGAGTTTTGCCGCGTTTGCTAGAAGGGAGGGGTAGATAAGCCCTCCCATGCCATGCCACAATGACGGGGCTGTGACGGCAGTTCACAGCCCCGAGGGACACCATGATCGCCACGACACCGCAGGCGCCCTATTGGGCGGTTATCTTCACAGCCATCTTCTCCGGGCGGGAGGAGGCCGAGTATGCCGAAACCGCCGAGGCGATGGTGGCGCTGGCCCACACGATGCCGGGCTTTCTGGGGTATGAGTCCGCGCAGGGCGAAGGCGGCCTGGAAATCACCGTCTCCTATTGGGAGAGCGAAGCGGCGATCCTCGCCTGGAAACGCCAGGCCGATCACATCGCCGCCCAGAAGCGGGGCCGCGAAGCCTTCTACACCCATTACACAATCCGCGTGGCGAAGGTGGAGCGCGCCTACAGCTTCTGACGCAGCGCCTCAATGTGTCAGCGCGTGGAAGAACTCGTCCACCGACATCCACACATTGTCTACGCGCTCAGGCCCCGTGGAGAGCACGATCCGGCGCGGCATGTCGCCGAAACGGGCGCGCAGATAAGCCTCGAACGCGGCGGTCATTTCCTCCGGCGTGCGCGGCGGTGGGGCGCCGATTGCCTCATCGAACAGCTCGCTCAGAAAGGCCTCCACCAGCGCGTCGCCCGCGTCCCGGTCGCTGCTGAACAGGTGGGCGCAGGCCCTTATGCCGGGTACGCAATGTTCGGCGCAGTCAGCGGGGCTGGCAAAGCGGCCTGTGTCGAGCCGCAGCCTGTGCCACCCAAAATTGCGGCCGATATGGGGGATGAGGTCGCGCGCGTTCATGGGTCATTGCCGGGTCTTTGGTTTGGTCTTTCTGCTGTTTCCTGTAGTGTTTACGCTTGTTTCCGGCCCTCTGGGGGTGCCGGTTGGCCGAAGGTTTCTGTAACCAACGGGTGAGGCGCTGCTTTGTTCCTGCCCGGCCCGCCAGGCCGCGAACTTAACAAACGCTGGCGATCCCCGCCAAAACGCGCTATGCGGCGCCCTTTCTTTTTGCGGGGGCGTCCCCATGACTTACCGGCACTTCATTGATCTCTGGCATGTCGAGAGCGCGGAGCTGCGCGCCATCCTCGATGAGGCTCACCGTATGAAGAAGGCCCGCGCTGGCTGGCCCAAGGGCCGCGTCGATGCCGGCGCCCCGCTGGAGGGCCACACGCTCGCGATGATCTTCGAGAAATCGTCGACCCGCACGCGCTTCTCCTTCGACATGGCCATGCGCCAGCTCGGCGGCTCGTCCATCACGGCCACGTCCAGCGACATGCAGCTTGGCCGTGGCGAGACGATTGACGACACTGCCAAGGTGCTCTCGCGCTATGTCGATGCGGTGATGATCCGCGCCAATGACCATTCCGATGTCGAGGCTTTTGCCGAGGCCGCCTCCGTGCCGGTCATCAATGGCCTGACAGACCGCTCCCATCCCTGCCAGATCATGGCAGACCTGCTGACGCTGGAAGAACATGGCCTTGATCTGAAAGGCGCGCGCATCGCCTGGGTCGGCGATGGCAACAATGTCTGCGCCAGCTTCATCCACGCCGCGCCGAAATTCGGCTTCTCCCTCGCCGTAGGCACGCCCAAGCGGTTTGCTCCGGATGAGGAAGACCTTGAAATCGCCGCCGAGCTGCAAGGCCGGATCGACCTGTTCGAAACCGCTGAGGAAGCCGTCGCCGGCGCCGATGTGGTGATCGCCGATACCTTCGTCTCGATGGGCGACACCGACGCCGAGCGCCGCCTCGAAATCCTCGAGCCCTACGCGGTCACCGCTGAGCTGATGGAACTTGCCGGCAAGGGCGCCAAATTCCTTCACTGCCTCCCGGCCCACCGGGGCGAGGAAGTGGACGAGGAAGTGATCGACGGACCGAACAGCCTCATCTTCGACGAAGCCGAAAACCGTCTCCACGCCCAGAAAGCCATCCTGCGCTGGTGCCTGGATAAATAAGGCCCGGCGCCGTCAGCGGCTCAGACTTGTTCGAAAACCGCAAGATAGGTGACGGAGGGTTGGCCGATCCCAAGGCAGCCGGGCTGGGTCACTTCCATCACGCTGTGAAACCGGTAACCGGCGGAGCTGGCTTCGTTGAGCTTCGCTTCCAGGCCCTTGATGGCTTTGTCGTCGAAGACTTTTCCTATGCTCATGACTCGGTATTTCATTCAGGTATCTCCAGATCCTTGAGATCAATCCCGCCCTGCCTTGGACTGCAGCGATGCAGCCGGCTCAGCGTCAGGCGGATTGCGGTTGGAAAGCTACGCGTGCGGAAGGCCAGTTCGCTGTAGCGTGAGCAGCTGGGTTCGAAGACGCACCGGTTCCCGATTTTACCGGGTCGTATGCGCCGATAGGTTCGCAGCAGGGAGACAGCAAGCTGTCGCCACCACGGTGTTGCTGGCGGGCGCAGGGCGTCGATGCGCTGGTCCAGCTCCGGTGTCAGGCCCAGGCGCCGCATGGCGGAAGGACGCAGCGTTTCCGGCACGTCGAGTTCAATGTCCGCTGTCGAAGGAAGTGTCTGCCGCATCCCGATGCCCCCATTAACCAGAAAAGAGGGATAGGGCAGGGGTGTCAACCAATGCGGGCCAAATTTCCTCGCAGGTTCGGGTGGGGGGCGTGGATCAGCCCGCCCCTTGCGGTCCGGCTGCCTCACTGCCACATGGGGCGCCTTGAACGCCCCATTCTCCGAAAGGGTCATGCCATGACCGATACCGTCATCCAGACCGGCGATTTCACCGCCAGTTTCCAGATCGAAGATCGCCCCATCCGTGGGCGCGCCGTGCGCATGGGCGCCGCCAGCCTCACGCCGATCCTCGCGCGGCATGACTATCCGCCAAATCTCGCCCGCATCCTGGGGGAGGCGGTTTCGCTGGCTGCCCTCATCGGCGCCTCGCTGAAATTTGATGGCCGCATCCTGGTGCAGGCAGAAGGCGATGGTCCCGTCCGCATGCTGGTGGGGGAATACACCACCGGCGGCGGCGTGCGCGGCTATGCCCGCTATGATGAAGAGGCCTGGGCCTATCTGGAGCGCCTGAACAAGGGCGGGCCGCCGCACATGCCCCAGCTGTTCGGCCCGTCGGGCCGTCTCGGCCTCATCCTCATTCAGGATAATCCGAACCTTCAGCCCTATCAGGGCATCGTGCCGCTGAACAAAGGCACGCTCGCCCAGTGCGCGGAAGATTATTATCTGATGTCAGAGCAGGTGCCCTCGCGTATCCGTCTCGCAGTCGAGCAGACCAATGATGGCGGGTGGGTGGCCGGTGGCATGATGGTGCAGCGGATCGCCGGGGATGAGAAGCGCGGTGACACGAATGAAGCCTGGCGCGAAGCCGAGGCCCTGTTTGGCACGCTGACGCCGACCGAGCTTGCCGATCCGAACCTTCCGATGCCGGATCTTCTCTTCCGCTTGTTCCACGAACAGGGCGTCCGCATGGAAGAGGGAAGGGCCGTTACCGATCATTGCACCTGCAATGAGGAACGCCTGCTGCACACGCTGCGCGCCATGCCTGAAGAATCCCTGCGCGACCTGGTCGAGCCCGACGGCACCCTCGCCATCGACTGCCAGTTCTGCGCCCGCCACTACGTCCTCCCCATCGAGCGCGTGGCCGGCCCGGCCCACTAAACCCGGCGCGAAACGAACAGACACGGCGCAGGATGGCACAAGGCTGTCCCGCGCCGTTTCCATTTGGGCTTAAAGTGATCCCGAAATGCCTCAAAAGTACACAGTCTGACACGGTTTGTACCCACAACGACGCCCCCAGACACAACGCGCCCCCTCTCCCTCAGCGAGAGGGCCGGGGTGAGGGCCTCCGCCCCCTCCGCTCCATCCGCACCCCATTCCCCCGTCATCCCGGTTTCGCTGCAAGCGAAGACCGGGACCCAGCCTTCCCCCAGCCCCCTGGGTCCCGGACATTTGCTCCGCAAATTCCGGGAAGACGCCCGAAGGAAGTGATACACGCCCATCCTTCGACCTGAGCCCAGCGAAGCCCACCCATCCTTCGACTTCGCTCAGGATGAGCTCCGAAATGCTGCGCTAGAGAAGCTCATCCTGAGCGAAGTCGAAGGATAGAGCGGGCTCACCTATCCAACACTCATCGCCCACAAACACACCGCAACCCGCAATCGTATCCACCCCCTCCGCCGGCTGACATATACTCAGCCCCATGACACCCCAGATCGCCCGCCTCTATGCCCATGTATTGCCAATCTTCTGGCCATATCTCTGGCTGCAGCTGCGCGCGATCTTCAAACGGCAGGATGTCGAGCTTCGCTCCCTCCTCATCGCCGTCACCAAATGGGGCCGCATCCACATCGTCAGCGTCGGCGACCACTGGCGCGCTTATAAAAAGCCCGAACTCACGAAACCGGAATGGAGCGATCCCGTCTGGGAATCCGATCTCCCGACGAACCTCGCCCAAGCCCCGTTGGCGTTCTCCTGTAGTGTTTGGGAAGCCTCAGGCACCCAACCACCCGAAGCTCATCCTGAGCGAAGTCGAAGGATCAGCGGGCACGCCCCCGACACGTCCTGAAGCCCCACCAAAC
Organism: Hyphomonas sediminis; assembly: GCF_019679475.1. Lineage (NCBI taxonomy): Bacteria > Pseudomonadati > Pseudomonadota > Alphaproteobacteria > Hyphomonadales > Hyphomonadaceae > Hyphomonas > Hyphomonas sediminis. Next base: position 183,334 of record NZ_JAIEZP010000001.1, on the reverse strand, counting down.
CGAAGCGCATGCCCCGCCGGCCACGCCCCAAAGCGTGCGTTCCGGCCGAAGGCGCTGGCCTCAGGCGCCCTTGTCCATTGCCAGGATGATCTGTGAATAGCCACGCGCCAGCCGGCCCATGTTTTCCACGGCAAGACGCTCATTCGTGCCATGGAAACCGGTCAGGTCTTCCGGCGACATGATCGAGGGCGCAAACCGGTAGACATTCGGCGTAATGTCGCTGGCATAGCGCGCGTCCGTTGCGCCCAGCACTAGGCCGGGGGCTGCCGGCGCGCCGCCGGCAGTTGCTTCGGCAACGCTGGCCAGAACGGCGTAAGCCAGATTGTCCGTGGGCGAAACGGGCGAGGCGCCCTGGCCGCGGATGCCTTGCTGGCCAACGGCGATCTCGATCCCCGGAATGCTGGCGGTCACTTCGCGCACATGCTCGATGATTTCCTCTTCCGTATTGTTCGGATGGATACGGAAGTTGACCACGGCCACAGCGCGCTGGGCCAGCACGTTTTCCTTCGCCGAACCGGCCAGCATGGTTGGCGCAGTAGTCGTGCGGATCATCGCATTGGCGCTCGGAATGGCGCTCATCTGTTTCTCGATCATGCCTTCAAACAGCCAGAGGTTTGCAAAGGCCATCCGCTGGACAAACGACATGTCCCGCGCCGCAGAGCGGAAAAGGTCCGACACCGGAGGTTTGGTGAAGTCCGCCTTCATCTGGTTTTCATCGAGCGCAACCACCGCGCGGGCCAGCCTTACCGCCGCCGAATCGCGCGGCGGGGTGGACGAATGCCCGCCTTCGCCGGTCGCGGTGATTTCCAGCGTTACATATCCCTTCTCGGCGATACCGATGAAGCCCATGGCTTTCCCCGAAAGCGGGGAGGGATCGACGATCATGAAGCCTTCATCCAGCGCCATTTCAGGCTCGATTCCGCGCGATTTCAGCAGCGCGATTCCCGCCTGGGCGCCCGATCCGGAAACTTCCTCATCATGGCCGAACATGAAAAGAATCGTTCTCTTCGGCTGGAAGCCGGATGTGGCAAGCGCTTCGGCCGCTTCCATCAGCGCAACGAGCGACCCTTTGTCATCGATCGTTCCGCGTCCATAGATGAAACCGTCCACAATATCGCCGTCGAAGGGGGCGCCGGTCCAGTCGCCCTCCGTGCCGATATTCACCGGCACAACATCCTGGTGGGCCATCAGAAGAATGGGGTTCAGGCCGGGGTCAGAACCCTCCCAGGTGTAGAGCAGGGTGAGGGTGCCGGGCACGAGTTCTTTCTGCATTGCAGCATGCGCGGCGGGGTAGGTTTGCTCCAGCCATTGATGCAGCGCGATCCACGGTTCCTCCTGACCCGGACGAGGATCGCCCGGGGCTACGGTGACGGTGCGGAAGCGGATTGCCTGGGCAAGATTTTGTGCGCCGCGTTCAGCCGAAATCGCCGGTGGTTCTGGAAGCTCCACGCGGCCGCCAACCGGATCGGCGCCGTAGTTGAATGTCCTGAAAAGGACCACGACGACAAGAATGCCGAAGATGGCGCCGAGCCCGACGATAAGATTGCGGATCATGGTGTCAGATTTCCCCCCGCTGCTTTTGCGGCTGCAGTTTGCGTGGCAAAGTCTCCGCGTCAAGCGAACAGATTATAAAAAATGACTTGGCCGTCACCATTGGTGAAGGCACTGTGCGCGCCATGTCCCAAACTGGTTCTTCACGCTTGTCGTTTCCGCGAGTGCTGGCGTTTGCCTCGCTCAGCATTCCCATCGCCGGGGTCGGTCTGCCGGTCGGCGTTTACCTTGCGCCGCTCTATGCCAATGAGGTCGGCCTCGGGCTGGAGATGACGGGGCTGTTGTTCATGCTCCTGCGCTTCTGGGATATCTTCACCGATCCGGTGATGGGTTACATGGTGGATCGCTACCGCAGCCCCTGGGGCAGGGTGCGCCACTGGATCCTGCTGTCAGTGCCGATCCTCGGCATCGCGACTTACTTCGTCTACATGCCGCCCGAAGGCGCAACCGCCGGATACTTCATATTCTGGATGCTGATCTTCTATGTCGGCTTCACCTTGCTGCAGACATCGCGCTCCTCATGGGTGCCGGCGATTGCAAAGGATTATGACGACCGGTCTCGCCTGTTCCTCTGGCCGGAAATCATCTCTGTTCTCTCGATGCTGATCCTTCTGGCAATCCCGGCCATCCTTGCCGTTGCCGGCGTCGAGACAGACCGGTTCGGGCAGGTGGCTGTGATGGGCTGGGTGCTGATTATCGCCTTGCCGATAGCTGGCTTTCTCGCCTGCGTATTTGTGCCCGATCCACCGCTTCGGGGAGAGTCCAAGCTTGTCGAGAAGTTCGAGCTGAAGCCGATGATCCGCGCCGTGCGCAATCCCTATTTCGGCAAGCTCCTTCTGATCGAACTGCTCGGCGCAACGGCGATTGCAGTCACCGCATCGAACTTCCTGTTCGTGGCCGAATATGCCTTCGGCGCCAGTGATGGTCAGACCAGCATGACGCTGATGCTGTTTTTCCTGATGGCGATCCTTGCGCTGCCCTTCTGGCTGTGGCTTGCGCGCAAGACCGAAAAACGGACCGCCTATTGCGTCGCGGTGACCATGTCCGGCATCTGCTTCATCGGCTTCATTCCACTGGCGCCCTTCGGCAATTTCACCAGCTTCCTGATCGCATCGTTGATCGCGGGCATTCCCTTTAGCGCGCCCATCTTCCTCGCTCGTGCCATGACGGCGGATATCGTGGAGCTGCAGACTGCCGAAACGGGGGAGAACCGTGCAGGCATCCTCTATGCTCTGCTGACGAGCTTCAACAAGGTCGGCTCCAGCCTGGCTTTTGGCGTTGGCTATTTCATCGTTGGCCAGATCGCCCAGTTCCGGCCGGGGCAGGAGAACTCGGAGTCCTCCATCCTCGGCCTCGTCATCGTCTTTGGCTTGCTGCCTGGCATCCTTTACCTCTGCGCCGGTCTGCTCGTGCGGACCTATCCGCTCACCCGCGCCGTGCAGGAAGAAACTGCCCGCCAGCTCGAAACCCGGGTTGAGATTGCGCCCGGCGGGTAGCCCGCGCCTGGGTGGCTAGAACCCGCCGCCTTCGGCCAGCCACTGCTGCTCAGCGTCTGTGCTGGTTCTCCCGACCACGGCATTGCGGTGAGGAAAGCGGCCGAACTCCTCGATCACGTCCAGATGCTTGCGGGCATAGTCGAGCGTCATGTCGCAGAAGCCTTTGAAGCCGTCGCGCGCGCTGGCGGCCAGTGCGGTGAAGAGGTCCACTGAGCGGATCTGGTCGCCCATCTCTTCGGAATGCTCCATCGGCAGGTAATAGAAAACGCGCTCCGCCTCGGAAAGGATCAGGTCTTCGCGTGCAATCAGGCCTTCCTTGCACAGAGCGAGCGCCAGCATGTCCTGCGCAAAGGCGCGTGGGCTGCCGCGGAAGATGTTCCGGCTCATCTGGTCGAGCACGATGATCGCCGCGAGCCGGTCACGCGCGCCACGCGCCGTCCAATCGCGGGCGAGCGGCCCGGCGGAGAGCGTTTCGAGTAGCGGCAGGAAACGGTCTCTCAGTTCACGGTCAAAGGCGTCGCCGCCCTGGAACCATTTCTTGTTCTGCGCCGCCAGGGCTTCCGGGGAGGTCGATGCGTCGCCAATCCAGAAGGCAAGGACATCTTCGGGGGAGGGCAGCGCGCTCATGGTGCGGGTCTCCGGGCGACGACCATATAGTTCACGCTGAGGTCGCTTGAGAGTTTCCATTCCCCGCTGACCGGTTGGAAGGAAACCCCAACGGGCGGCTCGGTTTCCATGCCGGCGTCCTGCAGCGGGCCGGTTACATCTTCCGGCGCCAGGAATTTCGACCAGTCATGCGTTCCCGGTGGCAACCAGCGCAGAATGTATTCGGCGCCGATCACAGCAGTCGCCAGCGACTTTGCCGTCTTGTTGAGCGTGGCAACGATCATCAGCCCGCCGGGGCGCACAAGGCGGGCTGTGTCGGCGAGGAACTGCGCCGGGTCGGCAACATGCTCCACCACTTCCATGTTGAGCACGATATCGAACAGCGCTTCGCCGGAGGCGAGGAGCCCTTCGGCCGTGCCTGCGCGGTAATCGATCTTGAGACCCTGCTCGTCTGCATGGGTGAGGGCGGTCTTGATGTTGGCTTCGGACGCATCGACGCCGGTGACCGCAGCGCCCAGCCGGCTCATTGGCTCGGAAACAAGCCCGCCGCCACAGCCGATATCCAGCAGGCGCAGGCCATCCAGAGGTTTCCGCAGCCCCGCTGCCAGCCCGAAATGGCGCTCTGCCGTCTCGCGGATGAACCGCAGGCGGGTGGGGTTGAACCGGTGCAGCGGCTTGAACTTGCCGTTGGGGTTCCACCAGTCTGCCGCCATGGCGGAGAACTTGGCGACTTCCGCCGGATCGATGCTCGGCGTCACTGGAGGGGCGCCGGGCGCGTCAATTGTTCTCGCCATTGTTTAGCAATCCTGTTTGATCCGCAGCGAAGTTTCGCCTAGAGGGGCCGGAAATTGAGCGGGGCTCAAGGGCCCATAAGGTATTTGGGGCGATATGGCGCGTACAGTCCTGAAATTCGGTGGCACGTCGGTCGGGGATCTCGACCGGATTGCAAACGTGGCTGAGATCGTTGCGGCGCGGGCCGCTAAGGGCGAGAAGTTGGCCGTAATCGTTTCGGCCATGTCGGGCGAGACGAACAAGCTCGTTGCCCTGGCGGATGGCGCTGCCGGCAAGGAACTGCCGCGTAGCCTCTATCACGACGAATACGACGTTGTGGTCGCTTCTGGCGAGCAGGTCACCGCTGGCCTTCTGGCGTTGGCGCTGCGCCGCCGCGGCCTCAAGGCCCGCTCCTGGCTTGGCTGGCAGCTGCGTCTGAAGACAGACAACAGCCATGGCCGCGCCCGCATCATGGGCTTTGACGACAGTTCCCTGCCGGATTCGATTGATAGCGGCGAAATCGCTGTCGTTGCTGGCTTCCAGGGCGTTACCGACGAGTTCCGCGTCACCACGCTTGGCCGGGGCGGCTCTGACACCAGTGCCGTCGCGGTGGCGGCGGCCCTCGGCGCGCAGGTCTGCAACATCTACACCGATGTCGACGGCGTCTACACGACCGATCCCCGCATCGTTCCCAAGGCCCAGCGTATCGATAAGATTTCCTACGAGGAAATGCTCGAGATGGCCTCGCTCGGCGCCAAGGTGCTGCAGACGCGCTCGGTCGAGCTTGCGATGAACCATGGTGTGCCCGTGCGGGTGCTGTCCAGTTTTGTGAAACCCGGCGAAGAGTCCCCCGGCACTCTCGTCTGCTCAGAGGAAGAGATCGTGGAAAAACAGGTCGTCAGCGGCGTTGCCTATTCGCGGGACGAGGCCAAGGTCACGCTTTACGGCGTGCCGGACAAGCCGGGTTCTTCCGCCAAGATCTTCTCCGCGCTCGCCCGCGCCGGCGTGAATGTCGACATGATCGTCCAAGCTTCCTCCCGCGAAGCCTCCAAGGCGAACCTCGTCTTCACCTGCACGGACCGGGACAGTCCCTTTGCCCGCGAGACGCTCGAATCGCTCCAGGCGGAAGTCGGCTATGAGCGCATCGAGGTGATCCGCGATGTCTCCAAGATTTCCATCATCGGCGTCGGTATGAAGAGCCATACCGGTGTTGCTGAAAAGATGTTCACCGCGCTGTCGGAAAAAGGCATCAACATCGATGTTATTGCCACTTCCGAGATCAAGATTTCCGTCCTGATCGCGGCGCCCTATACAGAACTGGCGGTCCGGGCCCTGCATACTGCATTCGGGCTGGACGCCGACTGACGGGTCACCGTAAGACCGGGGGAGCATGCCGTATAACTTGCCGGCCACCCGAGTTCTGATGAACAGCCTTCGCCAGGTTATGGCGGAGGATGGGGATACCCGTTCGCGCCTGGATCAGGTCGTCCGGCTCATCGCGTCCACCATGGTCGCCGATGTGTGTTCCATCTATCACCGCGAAGGCGATGGCTCGCTCCTGCTGATCGCCACCGAAGGTCTGAAGCCGGAAGCCGTCAACAAGACGCGCATGGGCGCCAATGAGGGCCTTGTTGGCTATGTCGCCCGCACGGCCGAACCGATTGCGATCGAAGACGCCCCCCGCCATGCGGCCTTCTCCTACCGTCCGGAGACAGGGGAGGACCCCTTCCACGCCTTCCTGGGTGTGCCGATCCTGCGCACGGGCGGCGTCATCGGTGTTCTGGTCGTGCAAAACCGTACCGAACGGGTCTACCGCGATGAGGAGGTCGAAACCCTCCAGACCATCGCCATGGTACTGGCCGAAATCGTCCACAGGATCGAGGAAGACCAGTCTGCGCCCCAGCCCGAGCGCCGCGTGCGTGGCAACAATGGCGGCAATCTTCGGGGCCGCATCTTCTGCGAAGGTCTCGGCTATGGCCGGGCCGTGCTGCACGATCCGGTGGTTCCGGCGGCGCGCTTCTTTGCTGCCGATCAGAAGCAGGAAGCCACCCGTCTCGCAGAGGGGCTCAAAGACCTGCGCGCTTCGATCGACCGGATGATGCTGGTGGATGGCGCGGCTCTGGGGGAAGATCCGCGCGATGTGATGGAGGCCTACCGCCTTCTGGCGCATGACAATTCCTGGGCCGAGAAGCTGCAGGAGGGCGTCCGCTCCGGCTTGTCAGCCGAGGCCGCCGTTGACCGCGCCCGCCGCGAGCACCGTGCAAAACTGCAAGCGGCGCGCGATCCCTATCTGCGCGAGCGCCTGCACGATCTGGAAGACCTCGACAACCGCCTCCTGCGCATCCTCGGCGGGGATGAGAGCAAGCCGCAGATTTCTGACGAAAGCAGCGTCCTGATTGCCCGCCGGCTCGGTCCGGCGGAGTTGCTGGAATATGCCAAAGCAGGCCTGCGCGGCATCCTGATGGAGGAGGCGGCCGCCTCCTCGCACGCGGCGATCGTGGCGCGCGCGCTGGGCATTCCGGCCATCGGCGCCATTGACGACCTCACCACGATGATCGAGCAGGGCGATTATGTGATCGTCGATGCCGAGCAGGGGCAAGTTCACATCCGGCCCGACGACGCGGTTTACGATGCCTACAAGACCCGCGTTGCCCTGCGGTCCGAGCGGCAGGCTGTTTACGCCACCCTCAAGGGTCTGCCGGCCCAGACGCGCGATGGCACCACCCTGTCGCTGATGCTGAATGCTGGCCTCGATCTCGATCTCGATATGCTCGATCAGACCGGCGCTGACGGCGTTGGCCTGTTCCGCACGGAGTTCCAGTTCCTCGTTTCGGACTCTCTGCCGCGCCTGGAAGACCAGATCGGGCTCTACCGCAAGGTGCTGGACCGGGCTGATGGCCGGCCGGTGGTGTTCCGCACGCTCGATCTGGGCGGTGACAAGGTGCTGCCGATCCTCAACCAGCTGCGCGAGGAAAACCCCGCGCTCGGCTGGCGCTCGATCCGCTTTGCGCTCGACCATAAAGGCCTGTTCCGCCGCCAGCTGCGCGCACTGGTCCGGGCCGCCGGGGAGCGCCCGTTGACGGTCATGTTCCCGATGGTGACGACGCCGGAGGAGTTCCGCGCCGCCCGCGAGCTGCTCGATCAGGAAGTTGAGTGGAGCTTCCAGCGGACCGGGCAGCGGCCTTCCAAGCTCGAAATCGGCGTCATGCTGGAAACCCCGGCGCTGGCCTTCTCGCTGGCCGATCTGGCCGGGGAGGTCGATTTCCTCTCGGTCGGCACCAACGACCTCCTGCAATTCTTCTTCGCCGCCGACCGGATGACACCTTCTGTGTCAGACCGGTACGAGCTGATCAGCCCGGCGGCCCTGCGGTTTCTCAAAATGGTCGCCGAAACCTGCCAGAAGGCCGGTATCCGGCTTTCTGTGTGCGGCGAGGCAACGGCAACCCCGCTGGCAGCCTTCTGTTTTGCGGCGTTCGGATACAGCAGCCTGTCGATGTCCGGCTCGGCCATCGGCCCGGTCAAGCAGGCACTCAGATCCATTGATCTGGCAGGCTTCCGGGCAGGGCTGGAGGCCGCGCTGGATAAACCGAACGATGCGTTCCGTAACCAAGTGTTAGGGATCGCGATTGAACATGGTGCCAATATACCGGACAGCTGAAGCCGGGTAAAAACGGGTTGATGGCTGATTTTTTCATGGCCTGGACCGCTTTTTGCCTAATTTGGTACCCATATGGCAGCGGTCGAAGAGACTGGTAGAATATGGCACAGCACATCACGCCTGAACCGGTAGAGGACGGACAGAAGTCCGAAGCAGCAGTGACTGAGAACGGAACGGAACGTTCGAATGTAACCCCATTCCCGGCGCGCACTGGCCGCGAGGGAGAGGGCCGTGAAGGCCGGCTTCGCGCCGAAGAGATTTTCCGCACCTCCGAATACGAAGGCGAAGCCCTTCGCATGGGTCAGGTGCTGCGCCGCGTCCGCGAGGTTCTGGGCCTCCAGCTGATCGAAATCGCCAAGGAAACCCGCATCCGCGAGAACTTCCTGATGGGGATCGAGCGGATGGAGGTGCAAAATATAGCCCCGGGCTATCTGAAGGCCTATCTGCTGACCTATGCCCGCTATCTGGGCCTGCCGGAAACCGAAGTTGTCCAGCGCTATACCCGCGAATGCGGCGGCCTGGATGAGGTGAAGGCGGCTGCGCCCGTGCCGAAAATGGGCCAGCTGCAGAAGCCGGCAACCAACTGGCCGCTGGTCGCGGTGACCGGGGCTTTGCTGGCCGCCATTGCTGCTGCGGCGGTGACATATTTCGTAATGAACCAGGACCCGGCTGAAGAGGTGATGAGCGAAGCGCCCGTCGCCGTGTCGGGCGCGCGCGACAGCCTGTTCGAGGATGTGCGCACCGAGGCGGCCAAGCCGGCCGACCTTCCGCTCGAAATTGTGACGGTCCGTCAGGGCTGGCTGGAAGTGCGCGGCGCTGACGGCACCATCTTCCTCAGCCGCACGATGGCGGAAGGGGAGACCTATTTCCCGAGGCTGAACGCCGGCTGGACGGTTTCTGCGCGCAATGGCGGCGACTTCCAGTGGCGCGTCGGCGATGTCGTGATCGGGCCTGTCGGTCCGGATGGCGCGCAAGTCTTCTCCATGTCGGTAGATGAGCAGCTCGTTCGGGCTGCTGAGGCGATCACCCCGGTTGTCGCGGCGAACGGTCCCGGCGGGGCGACACCTTAAGGCCTTTACGGGCGGCGCCATAAGCGCCACATCTGCCCTCAATAGCTGAGGCAAGGTCTGCCCGCATGCGAGGCGCGCAATGAGCCATAATCCGATCCGTCCCTGGCGCAACATCGAGCGGCGCAAGTCCCGCCAGGTGCGCGTTGGCAATGTGCTGGTGGGCGGCGACGCGCCCATCGCTGTGCAGACGATGACCAACACGCCAACCGAGGACGCCGCTGCAACGATCGCGCAGATCCTGGGCTGCGCCGAAGCTGGCGCGGATATCGTGCGTGTTTCCTGTCCTACTGAAGAGTCGACGAAAGCCTTCCGCGAGATCGTGCGGGAAAGCCCCATCCCGCTGGTTGCCGACATCCATTTCCATTACCGGCGCGGCATCGAGGCGGCAGATGCAGGTGCGGCCTGCCTGCGCATCAATCCCGGCAATATCGGCTCGCCCGCGCGCGTGAAGGAAGTGGTTGCTGCGGCCCGCGCCAATGGCTGTTCCATGCGTATCGGCGTCAATGGCGGCAGTCTCGAGAAGCACCTCCTGGAAAAGTATGGTGAGCCATGCCCCGACGCGATGGTGGAATCGGCGCTCGATCACGCCCGCATCCTCGATGACCTTGGCTTCCATGATTACAAGATCTCGGTGAAGGCGTCCGATATGTTCCTCACCGTCGCTGCCTATCAGGCGCTGGCGGAGGCAACCGACGCGCCGCTGCACCTTGGCATCACCGAAGCGGGCGGCCTGCGCACAGGCACGGTCAAATCCTCCATCGGTATGGGCGCGCTGCTTTGGGCCGGTATCGGCGACACGATCCGTGTCTCCCTTTCGGCCGATCCGGTCGAGGAGGTGAAGGTCGGCTTCGAGATGCTGAAATCGCTCGGCCTGCGCACGCGCGGGGTAAACATCGTCGCGTGTCCTTCCTGTGCGCGTCAGGGTTTTGATGTGATCAAGACGGTAGAGACGCTGGAGCAGCGCCTCGCGCATATTTCAGAGCCGATTTCGCTCTCGATCATCGGCTGCGTCGTCAACGGCCCCGGCGAGGCGGCAATGACCGATCTCGGCTTCACCGGCGGCGGCAAGGAAAGCGGCAAGATGTTCGTCAACGGACGGCCAGACCATAACGTCTCGAATGCCGACATGGTCGAGCACATCGTCAAGCTGGTTGAGGACAAGGCAGACCGCTTGCGCGCCCAGCGCGAGGCCGAAGCTGCCGAAGTGCCCGCCGAATAAGCGTTTCCGCGTCAGAGTGGCGCGCAGCTGCTCGCCGGAATGAGGGCCGCGGCCGCTTCATAAGACGCCTGCGTCGGCGCAAGCCGGCGGACAAGTGCCAGCGCTTCGGGCTTTTTCACTGTCACCGTCTCCGCGCCTGCCGCGCCGGAAATGTCCTGGCCTTTCATCGCGACTACGACGCGGCGCGTGCCCGGCGTGCCTTCGGCGCGTGCGTCGAGCGATCCGGCGTAGACATTGTTCGTGTCCGCCTCGAAGATCGAGAGCGAGCCATATTCCGGCCAGGATGGTACTGTGATCTCGACCGGCCCATCCGAGAGGTCGATCAGGCAGATGGCATAGGCAAGATCGGGTGAGGGGCGCACGACGCTTTGCGTCTCCGGCGTGATCCGCGCGCTCATCGTCCAGCTATGGGGCGCGATGCCTGTGTCCATCATCTTTCCACGGACGGTCGACATGATCTTGCCGGGCAGGGCATTCAGCACCACGAAATGCGCAATCAGGAATGTTGCCACAAAAGCCGCAAGGCCGGTGAGGAAGGCTTTCATGATGCCGCTCCCTTGCAGGCGAGGCGTTTGACGGTCGGGGCCGGCAGAACGCCTTCGGGATCTTCAATCAGCGCGAGGTCCGGCTTGTAGATGCGCAGGGTCAGGTCAAACGCGCCACCTGCCTTGCTGGACACCCAGTTACCCGTCTCCGGGCCGTCTGCGGCAATCACAAAGCTCCAGGCATCCGGCGCGCCGCTGGCAGCCGCCTTGGTCTTGTCGAAGGAGAGGGCATTGTCCTTGTTGCGCGGAAGATAGCTCTCGCCATCATAGAGGGTTACCGACCACCAGAGGCCGGGCATCTCCCCGCCGCTCACTTCATAGGTGCAGTCGTCCTTGAGGCGCGCGCCGTCGGAATCGGTGGCGGTAGTGAAATACACCGCTTCATCCTTCGTCAGCGCCAGCAGGCCATGGCGCGCGACCCGGGCCCGCGTCCACGGATTTGCAGCCGCCGACCCGATGGTCCAGTCGCTTTTCCAGCTGTTCACGTCGATCTGGTCGCCAAAGCTCGCGCCAGAGCCAATGATGCCCGCCGCATAGAAGGCGGAGGCTGCCCCGGCGGCAATCCCGAGAATGCCGCCAGCCAAAAGGGAAAGGATCATTTTCATGGGCTCACGCTATCGTGACCGCGCAAGACAGCAAGAGGAAATCATCTGGGGGCTGGGAGGCTGCGCCCGGATGGGGTAGCTGTCTGTTCCAGCGGGCGCGCATCTGAGAGTTACCCATGTTTTTTCGAGTTCTGCGCTGGATTGGCATCAGCCTGCTTGCCGGGCTGATGCTCCTGATCGGCTCCAGCTGCACCATGCTGGGTCTCAACTATGCGAGCCTCGACATCTACAACAAGCCTGTCGCTTCCCCGCCCATCGATGTCAGCGCGCTGATTTCAGACCCTGCCGAGCGCGAGCGGCTCAAAGGCCTGCTCCAGGAAACGCTCTATGGCGCCTGGCCCGAAGGTATGCCGGTGTCCTTCAGCGACTGGCGTGTGATCGTCCCTGACTACCTTGAAGGTCGCGGTACGCTGGAAGAGATGGACATCACCATCGGGGCAGGGGACGGCGCGCGCACGTTCCAGCTTGTCGGTGCCTTCCCGCATATCGCTACCGCTGTGCCCGTTGTCATCAGTCAGACCTTCGGCACCAATTGCGCCACATTCCCGGAACAGCCTGTCACAAGCATGGATGGAGATCCGTGTGCGGTGCATGACTACGGTCCGATTGTCAGCTTTATTGTGTCCGCCGTGTTCGGAGAGTATATCGCCGAGGCGCCGGTTGAGCTCTATTTCGATGCCGGTTTTGCTTATGCCAGCTTTCATGCCAGCGACTTCGTGCCCGATGATGCTGATGAGGCAGGCCCGGCCATTGCTGCGCTCGGCGGCTCGCCCAATCCCGGCAGTACGCTGATGGCCTGGGCTTACGCTTTCTCCGCAGCCGTTACGGCGATGGAAGGCGACGCCCGGATCGACAATGATCATGTCGCTGTCCTCGGCCATTCGCGCCATGGCAAGGCGGCGCTGCTTGCGGCGGCCTGGGACAATCGCATCGATACGGTGATTGCCCACCAGTCCGGCTTTGCCGGCGCGGCCCTCTCGCGCTCGCCATCGGGTGAGCGGCTGGACCGGATGGTGAAGTCCTATCCCCACTGGCTTGCGCCAACAGCGGAAAAATATGCGGCCAATCCCGAGACGCTGCCTTTCGACCAGCATCACCTCCTGGCGCTGATTGCTCCGCGCCCGCTATTCCTCGGCAATGCGCGGCGGGACGTGTGGTCCGATCCCAATTCCAGTTATCGCGCAGCGCTTGCGGCCAGTGAGGTCTGGAAAGGCTATGGCGAAACCGGCCTCAAGGACGACATCACCCATTTCGATCCGAAGGCCGACATTGCCTATTTCCTGCGCCCCGGCGGCCACTCCGTCGTCGACGATGACATCGAGGCATTCCTCGCTTTCCTGACTGCCCATCTCGGCCAGCCGCGCCAGTTGCCAAACACGGTCAGCGCGCCCTAGTCTCCCGCCCACAACACTGCTGTGGGAGGCAACAACAATGGCAATTCCTGAAATCGAATTCCTCAAGCCCGTCATGGTGCTGATCCTCTGGACCTGTTTCATGTGGTTCTGGATGTATGCCCTGCGCCTGCCGGCTTTCAGCAAGGCCGGCATCAAGCCTGACGAGGCGCGCCATCCGGGCACCTATTCGGACCGTCTGCCCCCGCATGTCCGCTCCGCGGCAGACAATTACAATCATCTGCACGAGCAGCCGACGATCTTCTATGCGGTCATGTTCCTGGCGGCACTGACAGGTGGCGGCGATCATCTGGCGACGATGGTTGCCTGGGCCTATGTGGCGCTGCGGATCGTCCATTCCATCGTGCAGATCGTCATTGGCACTGTGGCGTTGCGGTTCCTGGTGTTTGCGGCCGGCTCGTTCTGCCTGTTCTTCCTGGCGGTCCGGGAAGCGCTGCGCATCTTCCTCTGAGGCGCCACGGAACGCTCTGGCGGGCTTCCATGCAGCCTGAAAGCGGATTAAGGGACGGGCCATGTCAGCCCTTTCCCAGATACGCCTTCAGCAGGTGATCGACCGGTTTGAGGAGGTTGAAGCCCGTATGGGGGCCGCCTCCGATGCCAATGAGATCATCACCCTTTCCAAGGAACACGCCGAGCTTAGCCCGGTGGTTGCGAAGGCGCGTGCCGTCATGGGCGCGCGTCAGGGCCTGAAAGACGCTGAAGCCATGATCGCCTCCGGCGACAAGGAAATGGCCGAACTGGCAGAGATGGAGATCGAAGACCTGCGCGAGCGCCTCCCGGCGCTGGAGCAGGAAATGCAGCTCCTGCTCCTGCCCAAGGATGTCGATGACAAGGCCGACATCGTGCTCGAAGTGCGCGCCGGCACCGGCGGCGACGAAGCCGCCCTGTTCGCGGGCGATCTCTTCCGTATGTATACACGCTTTGCTCAGATCATGGGCTGGAAGGTCGAGATCGTGGACGCCTCTCCCGGCGACGCGGGCGGCTACAAGGAAATCATCGCCAACGTGTCCGGCGACGGCGTGTTCGGCCGCATGAAATGGGAAAGCGGCGTGCACCGCGTCCAGCGCGTTCCGGCTACCGAAACGCAGGGCCGCATCCACACCTCCGCGGCGACGGTTGCCGTGCTGCCTGCGCCGGAAAATATCGAGATCGAAGTTCGCCCCGAAGACATCCGTATCGATACGATGCGTGCGTCCGGCGCCGGTGGCCAGCACGTCAACAAGACTGACTCGGCCGTGCGGATCACCCACCTTGCCACGGGTATCGTGGTAACGAGCTCGGAGAAATCCCAGCACGTCAACCGCGACAAGGCCATGCAACAGCTCAAGATCCGCCTCTACGAGAAAGAGCGCTCGGAGAAGGATGCTGCCCGCGCCGAAGCCCGCGCCAGCCAGATCGGCTCGGGCGACCGCAGCCAGAAAGTGCGCACCTACAACTATCCGGAAAACCGCGTCACCGATCACCGCATCGGCCTGACGCTCTACTCCCTCGACCGGATCATCGCGGGCGACAAGCTCTCCGATGTGATCGATGCTCTGATCACGGAAGACCAGTCCCGCCGTCTCGCTGCGCTTGAGGCGAATGCGTGACGCCGCCAACCTATGACGATCTGATCCGGGACGGCGCCCGCCGCCTCAGGGAAGCGGGCATAAGCAATCCGAAGTCTGAAGCCATGATGCTGATGCTTCATGCTTTCGGCGGTTCGCATGTCGCGCTGATCTCGCAGGGCAGCGAGCCTGTGCCCAAAGGCGTTGAGGACGAGTTTCTGGACGCGACTACGCGCCGCGCCGCGCGCGAACCGGTGCAGCATATCATGGGGTACACGGCCTTCTACGGCCTTGAGATCCGCTCCGATGGGCGCGCGCTCATCCCGCGCATCGACAGTGAAACGGTTGTCACCGCTGCGCTGGACCGTCTGCCGAAGGACCAGCCGCTCCGCCTTGCCGATCTGGGCACCGGCACCGGCTGCCTCCTGGCCGCGCTGCTGCGGGAGCGCCCGGAGACGCGCGGAGTAGGGGTCGAAGCAAGCCCCGAGGCCGCCCGGCTCGCGGGGGAGAATTTCGAAGCGCTTGGCTTTTCTGGTCGCGCCACTGTCTTCCAGGGCAGCTGGGCCGACTGGCGAGGCTGGGGCGAGGCGGACATGATCATCTCCAACCCGCCCTATATCGCGTCCGCCGTGATCGAGGAGCTGGAACCCGAAGTACGCGATCACGATCCCCTGAGCGCGCTAGATGGCGGGGCAGACGGGCTCGATGCCTATCGTCAGATCGTTAACCTTGCCGGCGCGCAGATGAAGCCCGGCGCCTGCCTGATTTTCGAGATCGGTTACGACCAGCGGGCGGCTGTTTCAGAGCTTTTACAGGCGGCTGGCTTCGAAAATGTGGCCGATGGTCAGGATCTGGGCGGCAATGATCGCTGGGTGGCAGGCTGGAAAGCCCGTTAATTCTGCTTACATTTTCCCTTGGCGGTGCTTGCGATCCACGTTACATAAGGGT
The DNA here is from genome assembly GCF_019679475.1 of Hyphomonas sediminis. Lineage (NCBI taxonomy): Bacteria > Pseudomonadati > Pseudomonadota > Alphaproteobacteria > Hyphomonadales > Hyphomonadaceae > Hyphomonas > Hyphomonas sediminis. The sequence continues at coordinate 167,906 of NZ_JAIEZP010000001.1, read as the reverse complement.
TCGGCGAGGGGCCGCCCGCAGTGATTGCGGGTGACAGGTGCAAGCTCCCGTCGTGTACCGGCAGAAACGGCAGCATTGCAGATCAGGCCCCGCTTGCGAGCAGAAGCTGATGGGTCTGAAACCTGCCAGCCGGTGATCGCAAACAGATTTGTTTATACAGGATACACCGAATGAAACGCTCACGCGGGCGCAACAGACGCTCAGGCGGCAATCCGCAGAACGCTTTCAACAACCCGAACCGTCACTATGAGAGCGTCGGTCCGGATGTAAAAATTCGTGGTTCTGCTCAGCAGGTGCTTGAGAAATACCTCCAGTATGCCCGCGACGCGCAGACCAGCGGCGACCGCATTCTCTCTGAAGCGTATTTCCAGTTCGCTGAGCATTACCAGCGGATCGTGGCCAAGCAGCAGGAAGCCCGCGTCCAGCAACAGGGCCAGAACCAGAACCGTCATGGCGGCGACCGGCGCGACGACCGCGACAACCGCCCCAACGGGGACCGGGACTATCGCGGCAATCAGCCCTCTGAAGGCGCCGATATGGGTGAGGAAGATGCCGGCGAAGCCGTCGTCGTGTCCACCGCTCCGCGCCATGAAGAGGAAGATGACGGCGCCGATTCGCTCCGTGTGATCGACTCCTCCGATGAGGATGAAGGCAGCGCCGTTTCCGAAGAAGATGACGAGGCAACCGCCGAAGAAGCCGCCCCCGATACGCGTGAGCGCGGAGACCGGGGCAGCCGCAATCGCCGCAAGCCTTATCGCGCCCGTGAAGAGCGCGCCCCGCGCCAGAAAGAGCCGAAGGAAGACACCTCGGCTGGCTCGGAAACCGAAGGCGTGATGAAGACCCTGTCGCGTGGCCGCCGCCGTGCGTCCAGCGAGGAAGCCACCTCGGCCGAGACGACCGATTGATCCACCCTGCCGCCTTCGGGCGGCACTAGGTAGAATTACTGCGACGCCCCGCCTTACCCGGCGGGGCGTTTCGTTTTGCCGGTAGGCGCTTGCAGCTTTCGCCCTCCATTCCCACATTCCGGATAACGGAACGGCTGCCGCTGAGCGGGGCTGGGCCAGAAGACTGAAATCTGCCTCAAGAAGGGGATGACCACATGAATCTTGAACAATACACCGAACGCGCCCGCGCCATTGTCCAGGGCGCCCAAACGGCGGCCCTTGCTGCCGGAAACCAGGTCCTCGCGCCTGCCCATATCCTCAAAGCGCTGCTTGAAGATCGTGACCAGCTCGCGGTCAATCTCGTGCGTGCTGCCGGCGGCCGTCCCGAGCTTGCCATCCAGGGCGTTGACGCCGCGCTTGCCCGTCTGCCGAAAGTGTCCGGCGCCGGGGCAGGTGGCCTCCGCCTCGAACAATCCGGCGCAAAGCTTTTCCAGGAAGCCGAAGCCGGCGCCAAGAAAGCCGGTGACAGCTTCGTCACTGCCGAGCGTCTCCTGCTCGCCATCGCCGGTCTCACCGGTGATCCGGCTGCCGAGGCGCTGAAAGTCGCCGGCGTCACGCCAAAGGCCATCGAGGGCGCCATCGACCAGCTCCGCCAGGGCCGCACAGCAGACAGTCAGAACGCGGAAGAAGGCTACGAAGCCCTCAAGAAATATGCGCGCGACCTCACCAAGGATGCGCGCGAAGGCAAGCTTGATCCGGTCATTGGCCGCGACGAGGAAATCCGCCGCACGATCCAGGTTCTCTCGCGCCGCTCCAAGAATAATCCGGTGCTCATCGGTGAACCCGGCGTTGGCAAGACGGCCATTGTCGAGGGCCTCGCCCTGCGCATCATCAATGGCGATGTGCCCGAAAGCCTGAAGGACAAACGCCTCCTCGCGCTCGACATGGGCGCGCTGATCGCTGGCGCTAAATTCCGCGGTGAGTTTGAAGAACGCCTCAAAGCCGTGCTGAACGAAGTCCAGCAGGCCGATGGGGGAATCGTCCTTTTCATCGACGAGATGCACACCCTTGTCGGCGCCGGAAAGTCCGATGGCGCGATGGACGCGTCCAACCTGCTGAAGCCCGCGCTTGCCCGCGGGGAGCTACACTGCGTCGGCGCCACCACGCTGGACGAATACCGCAAATATGTCGAAGGCGATCCGGCGCTCGCCCGCCGCTTCATGGCGGTCTATGTCGATGAGCCGACGGTGGAAGACACAATCTCGATCCTCCGGGGTCTGAAGGGCCGCTACGAGGCCCACCATGGCGTGCGCATTTCCGACGCCGCCATCGTCTCCGCCGCCACCCTGTCGAACCGTTACATCACAGACCGGTTCCTGCCGGATAAAGCCATCGACCTGATGGACGAAGCCGCCTCGCGCCTTCGCATGCAGGTCGACTCCAAGCCTGAGGAACTCGACGAGATCGACCGCCGCCTGCTGCAGCTGAAGATCGAAGCCGAAGCCCTCAAGAAGGAGAAGGACACCGCCTCGCAGGACCGCCTGAAAACGCTTGAGACTGACATTGCCGGCCTCGAAACCCGCTCGCGCGAGCTGACAACCGCCTGGAGCGCGGAGAAGGATAAGCTGAAAGGTGCTGCCTCGGCCAAGGAAAAGCTCGACCGGGCTTATTCCGACATGGCCGAAGCCCAACGCCAGGGCGACCTTGCCAGGGCCTCGGAGCTGAAATTTGCCACCATCCCCCAGCTTGAGAAACTGATCGCGGAAACTGAGAGCAAAGGCGACGCCGAAGGCGGCCTTGTCTCAGAAGTCGTCCGCCCAGAGCATATCGCCGGGGTCGTCTCCAAATGGACCGGCATCCCCGTCGACAAGATGATGGAAGGCGAGCGCGAAAAGCTGCTGCGGATGGAAGAGGCGCTGATCAAACGTGTCGTCGGCCAGCCCGACGCGCTCGTGGCCGTTTCCAACGCCGTGCGCCGCGCGCGGGCGGGCTTGCAGGACCCCAACCGTCCCATCGGCTCATTCCTGTTTGTCGGCCCCACGGGTGTGGGTAAGACGGAGCTGACCAAGGCGCTCGCCGAATTCATGTTCGACGATGACACCGCCATCCTGCGGCTCGACATGTCGGAATTCTCGGAGAAACACTCCGTCGCCAGACTGATCGGCGCGCCTCCGGGCTATGTCGGTTATGATGAGGGCGGCGTACTCACCGAGGCTGTCCGCCGCCGGCCCTATCAGGTCGTCCTGTTCGACGAGGTGGAGAAGGCCCATCCGGACCTCTTCAACACGCTCCTGCAGGTGCTCGATGATGGCCGCCTCACCGATGGCCAGGGCCGCACGGTGGACTTCAAGAACACGATCATCATCATGACCTCGAACCTCGGCGCCGACGCGCTGGCGAGCGGGGAAGAGGGGGACGTGTCCGAAGAAGCCCGCGAACATGTCATGTCGGCCATCCGCCGGCACTTCCGTCCGGAGTTCATCAACCGGATCGATGAGATCGTCTTCTTCAAGCGGCTTGGCCGCGGTGAGATCGACCATATCGTCGATATCCAGATGAGCCGCCTCGAGAAGCTGCTGAAGGACCGGAAGATGAAGCTGGACCTCAGCCTCGACGCCCGCAACTGGCTGGCGGCGCGCGGCTATGATCCGGTCTATGGCGCGCGCCCGCTGAAGCGCGTGATCCAGAAGGAACTGCAAGACCCGCTCGCGCGGCTGCTGCTGGAAGGCCGCATCCTGGATGGCGAAACCATCCATGTCGGTGTCGAAAACGGCGTCCTCGCCATCAATGGCGTCCCGAACGACTTCGCCAAGGGCCGCGCCGCGCTCAACTAAGCGGACGGTAAGAAAATCCGTAAACGGAAATTGCCCCGGTGCCTATGGCGCCGGGGCGCTTGCTATCCGGGTAGCTGTCGTGCTCGTTGCGGCCAGTAGCGGCGCGCTGGAGGACTGGTTGCGGAACGTGTCGATCGTGTCGCGCTGCGCTTCAAAGGCGGCAAACACACCCTTGCTGACAGAAAGATCGCGTCCCGTCGGCAGGGCCAGCGTCACCGGGTTCACATAGAAGCCGTTGCGCAGGATTTCGTAATGCAGGTGCGATCCGGTGCTGGAGCCGGTCGAGCCGACATAGCCGATCGTGTCGCCGCGCATCACCGTGCGGCCAGGCGTCAGCCCTTCGGCAAAGCCGGACATGTGCGCATAAACCGTTTCATAGCCGCGCTCGTGCCGAATGCGGACAAACCAGCCATAGCCTTCGCCCCAGCGCATATCGGTCACCATGCCCGAGCCCGCGGCCCGGATCGGCGTGCCGGTTGGGGCAGGGAAGTCGATGCCGGCATGCAACAGCATTTCGCCCGTGATCGGATGGACGCGGTTTCCAAAGCCGGAATTCACCACCGCGCCGCGCACAGGATCGCGCAGCAGGAATTCGTCGCCCGCAATGCCGCTACGGCTGTAAAACTCCGGAAGACCGGTATCTTCCGGCGTGAACCGGTACCAGCTGCCGGATGCCTGCTGGCCATTGAACGCGGCAAAGACGAGGTCGCCCGCTTCCAGAAAATTGCCCCGCTCATCGGCAACCATTTCGATCACCGCATCAAAGCGCTCGCCCTTGCGCCCGCCTTTGCCCAGCGTCGCGTCTTCGGGGAAGAGGCCGGCAAACATGTCGGCATTCTGGCGTGATCCGCCGCCGGCGATGATGGCGTCGGCCAGCGTGGTGTCGATGCGGCCCGCCACGCGGTGCAGCACAGTCGTCGTACGCGCAGACAGCAGGTTGGCCTGGAAGCTGCCATCGGCGCGCCGGGAAGCCACCAGCGTCGCTGTCGGGCTGACCTTGGCGCTGACCCCTGCCAGCCGGTCTGCGCCATTGGCACCGGTCTCAAACCAGGCCGAAAGCGGCGTACCCGCGCGCAGGCGTTGTCCCTTGGCCGGTGAGGCCTGGCGCAGCGCGACAGCAGCAGCGGCCGCATCATCCGGATTGGCGCCCAGCACTTCCAGCACGTCCATGGTCGAGACACTGGCCGTCACCGTCCCGGTCCGGGTCACGGTGTCGGCCTCTCCGGCTTCGGCACGCAGGTCGTTGAAGGAGAGCAGCCCGCCTGCCTTCAGCGGCTCGGGGTGTGCCCGCACCAGCAGGAAAAGCGCAAGAATAACAAGGATAACGGCGATGCCCGCCACACGCTCAATCAGGCGCGGTGAGACATCCAGCCGCCGGACAGCGACAGGAATGCGAGGCGGCTTGCGCGTCTTTTTCATGTCCATCTCCCATCCTGGGCCCGGCAAGGGGCGAGGTCTGGCAGGGACAAAGCAAGAAGGGGACCAGAATCGCTCCTGAGGAGAGATTCTTCAGCAGCTGTTCCCGCTAAGGGTTAGGCTTTCAGGGGCTTACAGCGACTTCGGCGCGTGCCAGCTGGGCCATTGGGCCGTTGCCGCCCCGGCGCAGAACATCGATGCTGTCCTTGTAGCTCGTGAACTCGGCAAGCATTGCCGGATCTTCCGCCAGCTTCCGCCCGGTCGGCAGTTTCAACGACATCGCGTTCACCGGCTTGCCATCGACATACACCTCATAATGCAGGTGGGGGCCGGTGGAGGCGCCGGTCGAGCCGACATAGCCGATCACCTCGCCCTGGCGTACTTTCATGCCGGGCTTCAGGCCCTTGGCATAGCGCGAGAGGTGCGCGTACGCCGTGTCATACCCGCGCGTATGCCTGATCTTGATGAAGTTGCCATAGCCGCCATTCCAGCTGGCGCGCTGCACAGTGCCCGAGCCGGCGGCATAGACTGGTGTGCCCGTTGGGGCGGCAAAGTCGGTGCCCTTGTGCAGGCGGGTATAGCCCGAGATCGGATGGCGCCGTGTGCCGAAGCTTGAAGAGATGCGGGCGCCGTTGATCGGCGTCTTCATCAGGAATTTCGTGGCGCTCTCGCCCTTCTCGTCGAAATAGTCGGCCACGCCGTCATCGCTGGGCGTGTAGCGATAGAAGCCGCGCTTCAGCGCCTTCCCGTCGAGCGCCGCATACAGCACCTCGCCATTGCGCACCGGGGTGCCGCGTTCATCCACAAAGGTTTCAAAGAAGATCTCAAACCGGTCGCCGGGGTGAATTTCCCGTTGGAAGTCAATGTCATAGGCAAAGGCGCTGGCAAAATCGACCACCTGCTGATCGTCCGCGCCCAGCTTCAGGGCGGCGTTATAGATCGATCCGTCGATTTCTGCTTCCACGCGCTTGTAGCTGGGCGTCAGTTTCGCGTTCAGCTCGGTGGCTTGCCACCCGCCTTCCAGCGTGCGCGTCACCAGCAGGCTGCGGCCAGCATCTGCCTTGATCGACAGCGCCGTCAGGTGCCCGTCGGAAACGAAGGTCTCCGCTTCCAGGCCGGGCCGCAGGCGGCGATGGTCGATCAGGTCTTTGCTGTAAACGGCCTGCAGCGCGGCATTCGCTTCGCCCGCTGGCGCCCCCAGCCGGGTCACAAGGCCCGTCAGTGTTTCATTCCGCTTCAGCTTGCCATCCGCCTTGATCAACGGCGCCGGGGCGTCCGTCATGTCGATCGCGGAAACCAGCCGCGCCGCCAGGGGCAGCGGCGTTGCCGCCTCGGCGGTCTGCAGGATGGGGGAGGTCGGCCGCCCGGCCATCACAAGGCCGGCAATGGCGGAGGCTGAGCCAAGAACGCCCAGCACAATCAGGCTTTTCATGCCTTGGGAGAGACCATTTTTCGGCCGCTGGGCCGGAGAGAGATGGGCTTCGTCCTGGGTCAAGTCGGTATCCTGTCTTCTGACGCCCCCGGCCCTTCCGGCCAGCCTGAAAGTTCAGCGCCCTATTTTCGTCTCCTGATCAACTTAAGGATTCGAGAAGTTGGAGCGCCTGAATTACATGCCACTTTAGGACTTTATGGCGTAGTAGAAGCAAGAAGCAAGCCGGTCGGATCATTGAAACCTGTCGACTCTACCGAGATGAAACGCCTCTCAGGAGAGGCGTCCCCTCGCCAGCGCGTCTGGCCGAGAAGGTTAATGTACGGCTCGGCTATTCTGCTCGCAGCGTCGTCTGGCCTTGTCTGGTTACTGCGAAAACCTATCGCTGAGGGCGCCCTGGAGGCCTGGTGCGCCGAGCGCGATCTGACGTGCGACGCCCGGTTCACGCGCATCGGCCTTGGCGGCGCCACGCTCACGGGCGTGCGCATCAGCTCGGGCGCCGATGTCCCGGCAGAGGCTGACGAGGTTGTCGCGCGCCTCTCCTGGCCGCGCCTGTTCACGCCCCGCATAGACGGCATTTCCATCGCCGGCCTTGAAATGCGCGGCACGCTCGATCCCTCTGGCCTCAAATTCTACGGGCTTGAACGCCTCGCCGCGCCGTCGGGCGGCGGGGGTGGGGAAGCCCCGCCGATCGACATCCGCGACGCCCGCATTTACCTGCAGACCCCCTTTGGCCCTGCGGCGGCGACCTTGAATGTCTCCGGCCAGTTGCCGTCTGACGCGACCGCCTCGCTGGCGCTCGATCCGGCCCGCCTGTCGCTCGGCAATGCGCGCATGGTTCTGGGCGAAGCGCTGCTCAAGGCGCGCATCGAGGATGGCGAAGTCACCGGCGAGCTGCGCCTGGCGTCCGACAGCGCCGAAACGCCGAACTATTCCGCACGCGGTTTCAGCCTTGCGGCAGAGGCGGCTTTCCCGCTGGACGGGGAAGGGGCCTCCTCACTCGAATGGTCCGCCCGCCTTGCCAGCGGCGCGGCGCCGGAGGCCAGTGTCGCGGCCCTGCGCTCGCGTGGCCGCGCGGAGTTCAGTGTCCTGCCGGATATGACCTCCGACAGCCTCCTCAGCGCGCTGACGCTCGCCGTTGCCGAAGTGGAGTTCGACAGCGCCGAGGCCTCCGGCTGGTCGATTGGCAACACAGCCTTCAATACCGAGCTTGAAGGCAAGGGTGGCAATGTTCAGGGGCCTGTCTCGCTGGAAGCGGCCTCCCTGTCAGGCGCGCCGGGCCGGGCGGAAGAGCTGCGCCTCGCCGGCGATCTCACGCGCACAGCTGACGCGCGCGCTGCCTTCACCGGCGGCGTCCAGCTCAATGGCACCACGCTGACGAATGACGCCATCGCGCCTGCGACCAACGCCCTGAAACTGCCCGGCGTGCTGGAGGCCCACGGCGCCCAGCTTTCCGGCGCGCTCAGCCGCGCCGCGAAGGATTTCGACACGGCCTTCGGCCTGCAGGCAAATCTCGGCCCCGGCGGTCTGGTGATCGAGGCCGATGGCCCCTCGGCCCTTGCTGCCGCGTCCGGCTTTCGTCTGGAGGCGGATGGTCCGGAGGATGGCGCCTGGCTGCGTGTCCAGCAGGGGCAGGTTTCAATGAATGGCCGCCTCAGCCTCTCGGGTGGCGGCGCGCCAAACCTGATCGCCAATCTGGGACAGGCCCGGCTTACGCGCGAAACACTGGCGCTGGAAGGGGCTTCGATTGATCTGGCCCCCTGGTCTGCCGGCGGGCGCACGATTTCTGCCAGGCTCAGCGCGCTCGATTTCAGCGGCGCCGCCGAAGGCTTCGAGGCCAAAGGGCAGGGCGATTTCACCCTCACCGGAGAGCTCGAAGGTGTCACGCTGGAACACGCACGTCTTTCCGGCGGTCTCAGCGCCGTGCGGGATGAAACCGGCCTGCGCGTTCAGGCCGATGGCGCGCCATGCCTGGCGTTTGCCTCCGGCGCCATCACCAGCGGCGGCATCACCGTGCCGCGCGCCGATCTCAACATCTGCCCCGTGGACGGACGGTTCATCCGCCAGGGCAGGGTTCTGGGCGGCGCGGCCCGTCTCGGCGATGTCGATATTCCGCTCGCGTTTTCGGGCGGCACGGGCACGGTCGGCCTGAAGGGGGCGATGGTGGATTGGACGGCGGACAAAGGCTTCTCCTTCCTCGTCAGCGCCGATACGCTCAGTATGCCGATGACGCTGGGTGAAAATACGCTCACCATCGACAGCGGCGCCCCTGAAGTGCGCATCGAAACCGGCGCCGGCCCGGTGCTGATCAGGGCCGGCCTCGGCCAGACGCAGTTTGGCGGCGGCATGATCCCGGCCAATGTCTCGGCCCGGCATTTCGGCTTTACCGGCACCAGCGCGCCCGGCGGCCTCTCGGGCGATGTCGAGGCGCGCGGCGTGCGCATTGCCGATAATCTGGAAGATGCCGTCTACCAGCCTGTGGTGGGCGATTTTGCAGGCCGTATCGAAGGCCAGCGCCTTGTCGCGTCCGGTCCTTTCCGCATAGAAGCCACCGGTACGCCGGTTGCGCGCGCCGACGCCTCGATTGATATCTTCGATCTCAAAGGCACGGCGAACATCACGTCTGAGAGGCTGGTCTTCATTCCGGGCGGCTTCCAGCCCACGATGATTTCCCAGCGCCTCGTCGGTCTTTTCACCGCCGCCGAGGGCGAGTTTACCGGCGAAGCGGCCTTCACCATCGATGGCGGCGATATTCAGGGCACGGCCGATCTATCCGTGCTCGATTTCGGCTTCCAGACGACCCGGCTCGGCCGCGTCGGCGGGATCACCGGCAGTGTCCGCTTCAACGACCTGATGAAGCTCACCACGGCGGACAACCAGCAGATCGCCATCGCCAGCGTCAATCCGGGCGTGCCCTTCTCCGATGGCAAGGTCGCCTTCAGCCTTGAGAATGGAGAGGTGCTCCATCTCTCCTCGGTCACCTTCCCCTTTGCCGGGGGCGAGCTGGCGCTCGCGCCGATGGACTGGTCGCTTCAGGGCAGCACGCCTCAGCGCGTCGAAGTCACCGCCAGCCGCATCGGCCTCACCCAGCTGATCGAAGTGCTGAAGCTGCCGGACACGGCCGCTGAAGGTACGGTCAGCGGGTCGTTCCCGGTCGAATTTTCGCCCACCTCTGTCATCGTCCGCGACGCGCGCCTGCGCGCCGATGAGGGCGGGCGCCTTTCCTATACAGGCGGCGCGGTCAATGCGGCGGCGGAGAATGATCCGACTGCCTCGCTGGCCTTCAACGCCCTGCGCGATCTTGAGTTCTACGTGCTGGAAGTAGGCCTGAGCGGCGATCTCGCTGGCCAGATGCAGGCCGATGTCGTTCTGGCGGGCCGCAATATCCGCTCGCTCCCGGTCACCAATGGGCTCACCATGCCGCCCGGCCAGGCCTTCGAGTTCAATATGGGCTTCAACCTGCCGCTCGCTCAGCTGATCGAGCAGGGCCTGCAGGCGGCCAACGCCCAGGCCGTCATCGATCTTGTCTCACAGGCGGAAGGGGAGGTCGGCAATGCCCTGCCTGAACCTGAATGACAGGCAACACCAGCTTCGATTGACGTTAAGCGCGGGCATGTCATTCTGCCGCAGGTAATTTGAGGAGTTCCGCCTTATGAGGTTACAGCCAGTCATCCTTGCCGCAGCGGGGGCCATCGCGCTCGCGGCATGCACACACACCATCAAGCTCGAACCCTCGGACAAGCCGATCAAGATCGACCTCAATGTGAACATCACGCAGGAAGTTCGCATCAAGCTCGACCGCGAAGTGTCCGAGCTGATCGACGATAACCCTGACCTGTTCTGAGCAGCGGACCCTGGGGAGACCAACATGACCATTTTTCGTACCCTGATCCTGAGCCTCGTTCTTGTCTTCGGCGGCCTCGCCTATGCGCAGGGCGGCGGTGACCCGCAGATCGAGGCAGCCCGTTCGTCGGGCGTCATCGGTGAGCGTATCGACGGCTATCTTGGCGTCGTCAGCTCGGCGGACGCCGATGTCACCCGCAAGGTGCAGGACATCAACAACCGCCGCCGCGCTCTCTATGAGAAAACCGCGAGCGAGACCGGCACCACGGTTCAGCAGGTCGCCCGCATCGCCGGCGAGAAACAGCTCGCCCAGCGGGTCAAGGCCGGTGAGTATTACATGGACGAGTCCGGCACCTGGAAACAGAAGTAAGCTGGCGTCCGGCCCCGCCGGAATGAGATTGGCCCCGGATGGCGAAAGCTGTCCGGGGCTTGTCTTTCAGGGTGTCATTCTTGTGCCCGCCATGGCACGAAGTGTCCCTGAACTGATCCGATCTGTCCCTGTTTGTCCGCTTTTGTCCTCAAAAATACACAGTCTGTCCCCATGTCGCTTCGTCTTGTCTTCTGGATTCTCGGCGCCTTCGCCGCCCTCGGCCTCATCCTCTGGGGCATCACCTATTTGTGGGAGGGCCTCGGGAGCGATGTCAGCGGCCATGGCTGGTTTGCCTATATTCTCGGCGGGGTGATGACCCTCGGCCTGTCGTTTGGCCTGTTCCTGCTGACATTCCACAGCGCCCGTCACGGGCATGATGATATCGATACCCCCGGAAAGTGAAGCCGGCTGGCCGTTACGAGAGTGTCATCGGTCGTTTATTGACAGGTCCGGCGGCTCACCTGATCCTGCAGCATAAGCTGAGACAACACGGGCTGAACCAATGAACCTAGATCATGCGCGCTTCGCCGCGTATCTTTCCGCGCGGCTCTGTCACGACATCGTCTCTCCGGCGGCGACCATGTCCCTGTCGCTGGAAATGCTCGACAGCCCCGGCAGTGCTGAGGAGAAGGAGCATTCCGAGCGCACTTTGCGGGAAGGGGCGCACGGGGTCACCGCCACGCTGCAATTCCTTCGCTATGCCTTCGGCTCCATGGGCCTGCAGGCAGGCACAGCCGATATTCACCAGTTCAAGAAGCTGACGGAAGACTATCTCCGCTTCCAGAAGCCCAGCATCGACTGGGATCTGGGCACCGCAGAGCTCTCCTTCGGCGAAGCCCGCCTGATCATGAACCTCATCATGACGGCGCTGACGGCCACCGTCCGCGGCGGTGTCATCCAGGTCACCGTGCGTGAGGAAGCCGGCGTCAAGACGATCTCGCTGACCTGCCGGGGCGACCGTCTGAAGCTCAAGGAAGACGTGGTCAAAGGCCTCAAGGGGGATGAGCCCGAGCATGGCTGGCGCCCGGAAAACATCCAGCCGCTGTTCGCCAAGCTTACCTGCGATGGCCTCGGCGGCACGCTCAGCGCCCGCCAGACCGCTGACGGATCAGTGGTTTTCATGGCCAGCGGGATCAAGTCCCAGGGCTAGGTCGGCGCGCCGGTCAGATTTTGTTAACGCGCTTCAGGCAGGCATGTGGCTGAATAGCCGCGTCCTGCCATTTCCGGAGCCAGACCGCCCATGCGCACCTGCCTGATCGTCGATGATTCCCGCGTGGTCCGCAAAGTGGCCTCCCGCATCGTGCGCGACCTTGGCTTCTCGGTCACGGAGGCCGGAGACGGCGCTGAAGCGCTGAAAATGTGCCGGGAATCCATGCCGGACGCCGTGATCCTGGACTGGAACATGCCGACCATGAACGGCATCGACTTCCTGCGCGCCCTGCGCCGGGAAGAGGGCGGCAAGGTGCCGCGTGTTGTGTTCTGCTCGATTGAAAATGATCCCGAACACATCAATGAAGCCCTGCGCTCCGGGGCGGATGAATTCATCATGAAACCATTTGATGCAGACATCCTGGAGAGCAAATTCGCAGAAGTCGGGCTGATCTGAAGCCTTTCTTAATAAAAAGCGGCCTAACGGTAACCTTTGGGGCCGCCGCGCCTCGCGGCGGAGCAGGATATGCAGGAGACGGTCTTCAACGCGCTCGCAGACCTGGCCCTGAAGGCCACAGGTCAGGCGATCCCGCCGTCGCGGGCCTATCTCATGGAAGCGCGTCTGGCCCCGATTGCGCGCCGCGAAGGCTTCGGCACGCTGGCCGACCTCGTCTACTGTATCGAAAACCGCCAGAATCCGGTGTTCCGCACTGAGGTTGCCTCGGCCCTGCTGACGCATGACACCTGGTTCTTCAGGGAACGCCCCGTCTTCGACACGGTGATCAATTCCGTCCTGCCCGAGCGCCTCGCGGCGAGCCCTGCCGGGCGCCTGCGCGTCTGGTGTGCCGGCGGCAGCTCGGGCCAGGAAGCCTATTCCCTCGCGATGATGCTGGAAGACGAGCCCGGCTCCAGCCTGCGCAGCGCCAAGATCGAGATCCTCTCGACCGATTTCTGCAAGTATTCGACCGAGAAAGCCCGTCTGGGCATCTACAATCACTACGAAGCCCAGCGCGGCCTCTCCATTTTCCGCCTGATGAAACACTTCGACCGGATGGACAGTGGCGACTGGCAGGCAAACGAGACGCTCCGTTCCCGTGTCAGCTTCCGCCAGCACAATCTGATGGAAAGCGCTTCGGGCCTCGGCAAGTTCGATCTCATCCTCTGCCGCCATGTCCTCTCGGGCATGTCCAAGGCCGCCCGTATGCGCGTCGCCGAAGTGCTGGCCGCCCAGATGGCGCCGGGCGCGGTTGTGTTGCTCGGGGAGGGGGAATCCTTCCAGGGCCTCACAAACCTGCTGGAACCCGCCCGCGACATCCGCCAGGGCTGGGTCGCCGCCGGCACCGCCAACCGCGTCGCAGCTTGATCCAGACATAGGCGGCACGGGCCGGCATGCCGGCCCATTGCAGCCCCGACATTGCAATGCAGCTTCAGTCCGGTAATGCGGCCCCTCAAGGGTCAGCAGTTGGGGCACGCCATGATCAAGTCAGCCTTCTCGGCATTTGCTGAGCGGATTTCCATGTCCAAATGGGCCGATACGGATTTTGCCCCCAGCTCTCCGGCCCAGTTGAAGACGGACCTGCTCGCCGGGCTCACTGTTGCGCTCGCGCTGGTGCCCGAGGCGGTGGCCTTTGCGTTTGTTGCTGGCGTGGAGCCGCTCTCAGGGCTCTACGCGGCCTTCATCATCTGCCTGATCACGGCGATCTTCGGTGGCCGGCCCGGCATGATCTCCGGCGCCACAGGCGCGTTGGCGGTGGTTGCCGTCGGCCTGGTCCATGATCCGCGCGTCGGGGAGATGGGGCCGCAATATCTCTTCGCTGCCGTCATCCTCATGGGGTTCATGCAGCTGATCGCCGGGGCGCTGCGCCTCGGCAAGTTCATCCGGCTGGTGCCAACGCCGGTGATGCTCGGCTTTGTGAACGGCCTGGCGGTGGTCATCTTCCTCGCCCAGCTTGGCCAGTTCCAGGTGCCGGGCTCTGCCAATCCGAGCGGCCACGGCTTTGCCAATGGTGAATGGCTGCGCGGCACCCAGCTTTACCTGATGCTGGCGCTGACGGGCCTCACCATGCTGATCATCTGGCGCCTGCCCAAGATCACGAAGGCCATCCCGGCGCCGCTGGCAGGCATCGCGGTCGTCGCCGCCATCGTCATCGGCTTCGGGCTGGACGTGCCAAACGTTGGCGACATGGCCTCGGTGAAGGGCGGCCTGCCGCAATTTGCGGTACCGATGGTTCCGTTCAATCTGGAAACCCTCCGGATCATTTTCCCCTACGCCTTCATCATGGCTTCGGTTGGCCTGATCGAAAGCCTGCTGACGCTGAACCTTGTCGGCGAGATTACCGGCCGGAAGGGCGGCGCCTCGCAGGAATGCCTTGCGCAGGGCGGGGCAAACGTCGTCACCGGCTTCTTCGGCGGCATGGGCGGCTGCGCCATGATCGGCCAGTCGATGATCAATGTGAAATCGGGCGGACGCACGCGCGTCTCCGGCATCACCGCGGCGCTGTTGCTGATCACCTTCATCCTCGTCGGCTCACGTTTTATCGAGATGATCCCGCTCGCCGCCCTCGTCGGCGTGATGTTCATGGTCGTGATCGGCACCTTCGCCTGGCAAAGCCTGCGCATCATGCGCCGCATCCCCCGTATGGATGCCTTCGTGATCATCCTCGTGACCTGCGCCACGGTGGCCTATGATCTCGCCACAGCCGTGCTGATCGGCGTCATCGTCTCGGCGCTTGCCTATGCCTGGAACAATGCCCGCCGCATCCGTGTGATCGAGCGCGACAGCGTCCGCGAGCCCGGCGCCCATGTTTATGAAATCGAAGGCCCGCTCTTCTTCGGCTCGACCGATGGCTTTGCAGACCTGTTCCATCCGGCAACCGACCCGGATGTCGTGATCGTGGACTTCCGCCGCTCGCGCGTTGTCGACCAGTCCGCGCTGCAGGCGATCGAGGATCTGGCCGCCCGCTATGAAGCCCATGGCAAGACGCTGCGCCTGCGCCATCTCTCGCCGGACTGCCACAGCCTGCTCAAGAAAGCCGGCCAGCTGGTGGTCGAGCAGGACGATGATCCCGACTATGGCGTCGCCGTGGATTACGGCATCCGCACGGGCGTCTTTTCCGGCGCGCACTGAAGCCCCTCGCATCTGAGGCCATCTTGGCTTATATGGCCCGCTTCCAACCAGCTGCTCCGGGCCTTGAACCCGGTGGGAGTGAGAGATGACCGATACGACCACCACGTGGCCCGAAGGCCGCGTCAATTCCCTTGGATTTGCCAAACCGCCCGCGGAAACCCGCGTTGTCGCTGCCATGTCGGGCGGCGTCGACAGCTCTGTCGTGGCCGCCATGCTGAAAGCTGAAGGCTATGATGTCATCGGCATCACGCTGCAGCTTTACGATCATGGCGCCGCCATCGAGAAGAAAGGCGCCTGCTGCGCGGGCCAAGACATCCACGACGCGCGCAACGTGTCTGACGCGATCGGCATTCCCCATTACGTGCTCGACTACGAATCCCGCTTCCGCGAGCAGGTGATGGAAGACTTTGCCGACACCTACCTGTCAGGCTCCACGCCCATTCCCTGCATCCGCTGCAATCAGACGGTCAAGTTTGCCGATCTCCTCGCCACGGCGAAGGAACTGGGCGCCGATTGCCTGGCGACGGGCCACTATATCCGCCGCATGGACGGCGCCGGCGGGCCGGAGCTTCACCGCGCCCATGACGCCAGCCGCGACCAGTCCTACTTCCTGTTCGCCACCACGCGCGAGCAGCTGGGTTTCCTGCGTTTCCCGCTCGGCGGCCTGCCGAAAACCGAAGTGCGCGAACTGGCCGAAAAGTTCGGCCTGGAAGTCGCGGCCAAGCCCGACAGCCAGGACATCTGCTTCGTGCCCGATGGCTCCTACGCCAAGGTCGTCGAAAAGCTCCGCCCCGGCGCTGGGCGCGGCGGCCAGATCGTGCATCTCGATGGCCGCGTGTTGGGCGGTCATGAAGGCGTGATCCACTACACGATCGGCCAGCGCCGCGGCCTCGGCGTCGCGACGGGCGATCCGCTGTTCGTGGTGAAGATCGACGCGCCCAGCCGCCGGGTCATCGTTGGCCCGCGCGAGGCGCTGATGACGCGCGGCCTGCTGCTGGAAGAACTCAACTGGCTCGGGCAGGGCAGCCTGGAAGAGGCCGCCGCCAATGGCGCGCGCGTGCTCATCCGTGTGCGGTCCACCCGTCCGCCCGTTCCCGGCCGCCTCGGCCTGGAAGATGGCCAGCCGGCCGTGTTCTTCGATGCGCCCGAAGAAGGCGTCGCGCGCGGCCAGGCCGCCGTGCTCTACGATCCGGAAGGCGGCACACGCATCCTCGGCGGCGGCTTCATCGCCCGGCCCCTGCCGGCGGACGAACGCGTGGCAGCGGCCTGATGGCGCGTGTCATCATTCTCAACGGGACCAGTAGCGCGGGCAAGTCATCGCTCGCTCGCGCGCTCCAACTGGTTGCCCGGCGCCCTCTGCTGCATGTTCAGATGGACACCTTCCTCGGCATGCAGCCCCCGCGCATGGACAATCATCCCGATGCGTTCGTGTTCCGCCCCGTCGAGGGCGCAGAGCCGCCCGAGATCGCCATCGACTGCGGCCCCTATGGCCAGCGTGTGTTGGAGGGCATGCGCCGCTCCGTCGCCGCATTGGCGGGCGCGGGGCTTGATCTCGTCGTTGACGATGTCTGGCTCGGCCGGAATGAGCAGCAGGCCTATACAGAGCTGCTGACGGGGCATGATGTGGCCTATGTCGGCGTCCGCGCGTCGCTGGCGGCATGCGAGGCGCGGGAACACGCGCGCGGGGATCGTGACATCGGCCAGACCCGCTGGCAGCATGGTCGCGTGCATCAGGGCGCTCGGTACGATCTGGAAGTCGATACCAGCGACAGCCCGCCCGAAACCGTCGCCCGTCAGATCGCCGAGGCGTTCGGCCTCTAGTTCAGTCGCGCATCCAGTCGGGCGTCACGAAACTGCTGCCGAAATCGGGCGCCGGATACCGCTCCAGCAGCTTCTCGACGATGAGGTCGGCCACCCGGTCTGCCTCGCGCAGTGGTTCATACGTCCACTGATCGAGCTTGCCGGTAAACCAGCGGGCGATGCCCCGGTCGATCAGGCTTTCATGCAGCCGGTCGAACTTCTCCGCCCGGCCGTCCAGCCGCGCAATATGCACCGGCAGTCCATGCCAGGCGGCGTCCGACAGCATGTTGGCGCTGTCTTCGGTCACGATAGCGGCGTTGGAGAAAAGCAGCCAGGCGAGATAGGGGTTCGGCCCGTCCTGCGGCCCCGCCCAGAAGGCCGAGCCGATGTCGCCTGCCATCTGGCGGAAGCGCGCCGCAATCGGCACAGGCGTGCGGCGTGAAGCCGTCAGGCGCAGGCGCCAGCCTTCGGCGGCCAGCCCGCGCAGCTGGTCTTCCAGCCTGTCGGCGGCTGCCTGGGTAAAGGAATGCACCCGCGAATCCCCGCCCAGGATCACGATCGCAGAGCGCTGCGTCTCGTCGGCAAGGTTGGCAAAATTCTGCGCGGCGTCTTCCAGCATCTCCGGGGCGAAATAGGCCGGCGAGCCGACCGTGCGGATCACATTTGGTCCGTCTACGGCGTCATGCTCGGGCACGACCAGAAGGTCGAAATTCGATGGCGCGATATAAGGATCGAGGATCTGCACCGTGAAGGTTTTGCCGTCCGAGGCGCGCCGGGCATATTTCGTCAGCGCTGCCGAGCGCCTTCCCGCCGCGATCCATAGGGTCGGCCAGGGCGGGGCCAGCTGGGCGCGCTGGTCTTTCGGCAGGGCACTGAGGGTTGAGGGCCAGCGGTCTGCCGGCAGCCACCGCCACGGCGCCTTCGGGGTGAAGACCAGCGGCGCCTGCCGGTGGCCTTCACCCGCGATGTGAGCAATGCGCATCCAGCGATGCGTGGCGCCCAGCGCCTGCGTCAGTGCGCGCACCTGCGCGGCGTTGCCGGCGCGGCCATCGGAGACCGCCCAGATAGAGGGGCCGAGGGTGGCCATGCTGGCCGGTCCTTCCGTTAGCCGGCCGTAGGCGGGCCGAAATGGCGGGAATTACTTGTAGACGACCTTGGCGACTTCATAGGCGCGGGCGCCGGCAGGCGCGGCCACTTCGGCCTCGTCGCCTTCTTCCTTGCCGATCAGGGCGCGGGCGATGGGCGAGGTGACCGAGATCTTGCCGCCTTTCACATCCGCCTCGTCTTCGCCGACGATCTTGTAGGTCTGCTCTTCTTCGGTATCGACATCGACGATGGTGACCGTCGCGCCAAAGCGCACTTTCGAGCCCGAAAGCTTGGAGACATCGATCACGTCGGCGCGGGCCAGCTTGTCGTCCAGCTCGCTGATGCGGCCTTCGATGAAGCTCTGCTTCTCCTTGGCCGCGTGATATTCGGCGTTCTCCGAAAGGTCGCCATGCGAGCGGGCTTCGGAAATGGCGGCAATGATACTGGGGCGCTCAACAGACTTGAGCACCTTCAGTTCAGCCTGAAGCGCTGCATGCCCCTCGGCAGTCATCGGAATGCGTTCCATCGTGAGTGTCCCTCATCTTCAGCGGCAAAAACCGTTGTCGCAAAAACTAAGGGCGTCAAGTGGTGGCCAGTCAGGCGCTTTGCAAGGCGCGTACGGAGATTTCTTGTGATTTCATGCTGGCGATGGCTCTAACGGCTGCCAAAGAGGCCGCCAGCGTTGTGAAATAAGGAATTTTCCGCGCCACAGCCGTCCGCCGAATGGACCCGGAATCGGACAGGGAGGCGGCCCCCTCGGTGGTGTTGAACACCAGCTGCACGTCGCCGTTAATCATTGCGTCGACGATATGTGGCTGGCCTTCCAGCACCTTGTTCACGCGCTTGACCGGAATGCCCTGCGATTCGAGGTGGTTGGCCGTGCCACTGGTCGCCAGGATGGTGAAGCCAAGGTCCACCAGGCCGCGGGCGGCCTCTTCTACGGCCTTCTTGTCGCCATCGCGCACGGAGATGAACACGGTGCCCTCAGACGGCAGGCGAATGCCGCCGCCCAGCTGGCTCTTGAGGAAGGCCATGCCGAAATCATCGTCCCAGCCCATCACTTCGCCGGTCGAGCGCATTTCCGGGCCGAGTTGCGGATCAACGCCGGGGAAGCGGGCGAACGGGAAGACGGCTTCCTTGATGGCGATGCGGCGCGGGCGGGCATTGGAAAGGTCGAAGCCCGAAAGCGCTTCGCCTGCCATCACCTTGGCTGCGATACCGGCAATCGGCGCGCCGACGGCCTTGGCCACGAAAGGCACGGTGCGGCTGGCGCGCGGGTTGGCTTCCAGAACGTAGATTTCCTCGCCTTTGACGGCGAACTGGATGTTGATCAGGCCCCGGACGTTCAGCGCCATGGCAAGCGCGCCGGCCTGGTCGCCCAGGCGCTTCTGCATCTCGGCAGACAGCGTGAAGGGCGGCAGGGCGCAGGCGGAGTCGCCCGAGTGTACGCCCGCTTCCTCGATATGCTCCATGATGCCGGCCACATGCACGGTCTTGCCGTCGCACAGGGCGTCAACGTCCACTTCGATGGCGTCGGCCAGATAGCGGTCGATAAACAGCGACGCATCGCCCGAAACCTTCAGGGCCTCGGCAGCGAACTTGCGCAGGTCTTCGTCATTGCGGGCGATTTCCATCGCGCGGCCGCCCAGCACGAAAGAGGGGCGCAGCATGACCGGATAGCCGATCTCGTTCGCCTTCACTTCGGCTTCGGGGACGCTGCGCGCGGTGCGCGAGGGCGCTTGCTGGATGTTCAGCGTGTCGAGCAGGGCGGCGAATTGTTCGCGGTCTTCGGCCAGGTCGATCGATTGCGGGCTTGTGCCGAGGATGGGCACTTGCTCGTCGAACAGCGGGCCTGCCAGCTTCAGCGGGGTCTGGCCACCGAACTGGACGATGACGCCTGCCAGCTCGCCGGAAGACTGCTCCTTGCGGATGATTTCCAGCGTATGCTCGATGGTCAGCGGTTCGAAATACAGGCGGTCAGACGTATCATAGTCCGTGGACACCGTTTCCGGGTTGCAGTTGACCATGATCGATTCAATGCCGAGGTCTTCCATCGCGAAGGCCGCATGGCAGCAGCAATAGTCGAACTCGATGCCCTGGCCGATCCGGTTCGGGCCGCCGCCCAGGATGATCGCCTTCTTGCGCGAAGACGGCATCGCCTCACAGTCGGGCGCGTCCTGACCGAAAGGGGCGTGTTCGTAGGTCGAGTAGAGATAAGGCGTCTTGGCCGCAAACTCGGCCGCGCAGGTGTCGATCCGCTTGTAGACCGGGCGCACGCCCATCATGTGGCGCGTCGTGCGCACGCCGTCCTCGGTATGGCCGGTCAGCTCGGCAAGGCGCTTGTCGGAGAAGCCCTTCGCCTTGATCTCGGTCATCTCTGCCGGCGTTTCCGGCAGGCCGTTCTGGCGGATGGCGTCCTCGGTTTTCACGATGTCTTCAATCTGGCGCAGGAACCAGGGGTCGAACGAGGTGATCGCCTGCACATCGCTGACGCTGAGGCCCATGCGGAAAGCCTGCGCAATCACGCGCAGACGGTCCGGGGACTGAATGCCCAGCGCCTGGCGCAGCGCGGTCTCGTCCTCGAACGGAATTTCATTGAGGCCGGAAAGCCCGGTCTCCAGCGAGCAGAGCGCCTTCTGCAGGCTCTCCTGGAAGCTGCGCCCAATGGCCATCGCCTCGCCCACCGATTTCATCGCGGTGGTCAGTACCGCTTCGGCGCCCTTGTATTTCTCGAAGGCAAAGCGCGGGATCTTGGTGACCACATAGTCGATGGTCGGCTCGAAGGAGGCCGGCGTCACGCCTGTAATGTCATTGTCCAGCTCGTCGAGCGTGTAGCCGACGGCGAGCTTGGCGGCGACCTTGGCAATCGGGAAGCCGGTTGCCTTCGATGCCAGCGCCGAGGAGCGCGACACGCGCGGGTTCATCTCGATGACGACAAGGCGGCCATCTTTCGGGTTCACGGCAAACTGCACGTTCGAGCCGCCCGTCTCCACGCCGATCTCGCGCAGCACCGCGATCGAGGCGTTGCGCATCACCTGGTATTCCTTGTCCGTCAGGGTCAGGGCAGGGGCCACGGTGATGGAGTCGCCGGTATGCACGCCCATCGGGTCGATATTCTCGATCGAGCAGATGATGATGGCATTGTCCGCCTTGTCGCGGACGACCTCCATTTCATACTCTTTCCAGCCGAGCAGGCTTTCGTCGATCAGGATCTGGGCGTTCGGCGAGGCCGCGATGCCCGAACGGCAGATCTCTTCATATTCCTCGATATTGTAGGCGATGCCGCCGCCTGTGCCGCCAAGGGTGAAGGCGGGGCGGATGATCGCCGGCAGGCCGACGGTCTCCAGCGCGTCCATCGCTTCACGCAGGCCCGCCAGGCGGTCATAGCGCTTCGGCTTGCCCGGCTCGGACGGCAGCTCCGGCGAGGAGATGATCGCGGCGCGCGGGTTTTCGAGGCCAAGACGGTCCATCGCCTCGCGGAACAGCTTGCGGTCTTCAGCCATTTCGATGGCCGGGGCCTTCGCGCCGATCAGCTCGACGCCGTATTTTTCCAGGATGCCAGCATAGTGCAGGTCCAGCGCGCAGTTCAGCGCCGTCTGCCCGCCCATCGTCGGCAGCAGGGCGTCGGGGCGCTCGGCCTCGATGATCTTTTCGACCACTTCGGGCAGGATCGGCTCGATATAGGTCGCATCCGCCAGTTCCGGGTCGGTCATGATGGTGGCGGGGTTCGAGTTCACCAGGATCACCCGGTAGCCCTCGGCTTTCAGCGCCTTGACCGCCTGTACGCCGGAATAATCGAACTCGCAGGCCTGGCCGATGATGATCGGGCCGGCGCCAATAACGAGGATTGAGGAGATGTCGGTGCGCTTGGGCATGGGTTTGTGGTCTCCTCACAGGCGGTCAAACGGCTGCCCGATAGCAGGGAGTCGGGCCGGGGGGCAAGGCGCAAGGTGTACGATATACCCCCATACAGGGGGAGGCATCCTGCTTCGGGCGGTGCTACGGGCTGTAGTGAAAGAAATCCAGATGAAACGCTCGCCCTGCGCCGCATTTGTGACCTGCCTTATCGCCGCATGGAGGAGGAGGGGCGGCGGGGAGGCGGAGTGATTTCCTTCGGAACGCTCGGAGGGGGAACAGATCCATGAAGATTATGCCTTTGGCCGGCGCCGCTGAGTCCCTTCATTCCGGAAGTCAAATCAGCGGGGTAGACGCATTCCGCTTCGGGGTGCTGTCCATGCTGGTATTGGCCCTGGCAGGGGGCGTGGCGCGTGCTGAAGATGCCTGCGAGACCGACCACCTCCCGAAGGCGCTGGAGGCCAGCCTGCGGCCAACCAATACGGCCGAGCAGTTCCAGCAGGCTCTGACGGAAATAGACGGGCAGGTCTCGCGCTGCCCTGACCATCCATGGATCAACATGATGGGCGCAGTCATGGACATGCGTGCCTATGATGTCCTGGTCCGCGGCAACAATAACCAGATCAACCAGTCGGCGTTGAACTATCTGGTCCGCGCATACGATCGGTCCAACAAGTATATCGCCGCGCCTGCCGAAAGCCGCGCCGACCGCATTGCTGTCCAGACAGGCTCAGGAAGAGGAAGTCTGACTTACAGCGCTGCGGCTGAAAATCGGAAGGACATCGTCTCCAAGCTCATGACCCTCGCCAGGCTGGGCACCGTGCATCCCTATATCGCGGCTGAAACACCGCCTGCCTGCACAGGCTGGCTGGCCCCGGATTCGCAGACCGTCGGCTATGGTATGGATACAGAGGCGGATCTGATTTTCCGGCCCTTCCTCGATGCTGCGGCAGACGCCTGCAGCGATGACCCGGTCAAGAAAGACGATACGCCCGTTGCCGTCAAAGCCTACGCCTATACCCATCTTGTGCGGACAGGTGGGGTCACCGATCCGGCGCAGGCCGCCGGCTTGCTGCACGCCGCACGAGATGCGCGCGACACCTATCTCTATATGAATGGGGGCCGGTTCGGCATCATACTCTCCAAGATCACTTCAAAAGAGCTCGACGGCCTTTTGCGCAAGCATGGGGTCGATGCGCAGGCCGGTCTCCTGCCGCGGCAGCAGTGGTTTACGGCGGAACACATACGCGGCGAGGAGGTGGCGTTCAGCCTGGCCTGGACGCTCAGTGATACATGGGCAGGCCTCGCCGCCGAGATTGAAGCGGGTGACAAAACGGTCGCGTCTGCAGCCACGGTCTATACCAATTTCGTCTCCGGCATTCTGGCCGAGGGCCGGGAAGCGGGGCTGGAAGGCGAGACGCGCATGGTCATTCTCCATGCCCTGTCCGATGTGCAGGAAAGCCGCGTGCGCACGCACAGGATGGGCGGCTACGACCTGCCTCCCCAGTGGCTGTTTGACGTGCTGAAAAACACCTACGGGCCCCAGAAGGAAGGGTAGCGAGATGCATTGTTCTGTAAGGATCGCCGGATTGGTGCTTGTTGCGATGCTGGGGGTAGGCCCGGCGCTGGCCTCGCCATTCGATTGCGGGCCGAACCGCATCGTGAAAGGGGCAAAGGCCTACAATGCTCTCGGCCAGTCCACGGTGTCTGACCAGGCCTTTGGCGAGCATCTCGCGGAAATCCGCCTGGATGCCAAACGCTGCCCGGAAACGGGCTGGGTTCAGATCATCGCGGCGGGAGTAGAGTTGAAATGGGTCAAGCGACTTGAAGCCGCGACACCGCCAGGTGAAGGCCGCAAGGCCTCGCACGCCCGATATATCGCCCGGGCGATCGATCATATTCTCGCCGCGCAGCAGGATATTCCGGAGCGCCTGAACCATGGCGGCTTCAATCTGACCTATGATGACTGGGCCGGCATCGTAAAGGAGGGAACCGACGCCCTGACGAGCTATGCAGAAGCGGGGCATGATGTTCATCCGCTCGTCTCGGACGCGCCGCCCACGCTAAGCTGCAACTATGTCACCCGGACGATGGCGACCGGCGCATCGGCCTACAATACCATCAGGCGCCCCTCATCGCTCAGGCTGCTCAGCACGCTGGCCGACGCTTGCCGCGGGTCTGCGGAGTTCACGGACTGGAACCCTCTGGCCCAGCGCGCCAAGGCCATCATGCGGCAAGTCGAGGGCGGACAGATAACTGGACAGAAGGATGTCCACTTCTACCTGCGAGAAGCGCTCCGTGACGTCTCGCAATATCTCGGTGAGAAAGAGCCGCCATATGGCCTGTGGCAAAAGACGGATCAGGCAAATCTCGACAAGCTGTTTGAACAGCATGGCGTCAGCCGGCGTCTCTTTGACGGTGCGGCGTTCACGGAGGTTCCAAGGGCCGATTGGTTCGCGCCCGGCCAAGTCGGCACGGAGGCTGCGACAGTTTCCATTGCCCTGGAACTCAGCCGCCACTGGACGCCCCTGGCTGCGGGGGTTGGTAATCCGCCAGCGGAGGAAACAGCTCCGGCCCGGGCTGCCTTCAGGGCCCTGGTTGCCGTCATGACAACCGAGGCAGACGCCGCCGGACAGGGTATTGCCGGGCGCCTGATGCTCAACGATGCGCTCGCCCTCTTCCAGTCAGGGGATATCCGTACGCCCGAAACCGCAGACCTTCCGGGCATGCCGAACTGGCTGTATGAGCTTATGCTCGGGGTTCACGCGAACAAGATCGCCGAACTGCAGGGTGAGGCGCCTTAGCGGATCAGCCTGTATCGTTCACGTGCTCCAACCATCGCCGGAAAGGACTGGGTTCAGCCGCCTTTGCTCAGAACCGGAGCTCATTGCGGGATTTCATTTCCGTGTGGCCATCAGATAGGCCCCCGTCACCCTGAGGGAGGGAGCGGGGGCCTGTTCTTTGTTCTGCGTCACCGTGGATTACCAGCTGCGAGCGTCGTTGGGATAACGGTCGCGGGCGTCAACCACGCCGTCACCGTCGGTATCGTAGTTGTACGGATCGTAATTGGCGGGGCGTTTGCCGCTGCCGCAATCGCCGGCCTGGTTACAGCCGCGCACGGCTCCGGCAACACCGCCAACCGCTGCGCCGATTGCTGCGCCGCGTTTCGCGTCGCCATCGCCGACATTGTTGCCGATGGCAGCGCCCGCAGCTGCGCCAACGGCGGCGCCAACGGCGGCATTGCGCTCTGCGGTGCCAGATGAAGTGCAGGCCGCCATAGCGAGGGCGCCTGCGCCAATCGCGGCGATTTTCAGGTATCCAATCATGGGTCGTTCCTTTCCTTGTTCGTGGAAAGGGAACGCCCGCATGCGGTCTTGGTTCCGGCCCAATTCTCGCCCTATTTCAGCGCCGCCTGCGCCGTGCCGAAAACGCTGTGCCAATTGGCCAGAGACATGGAGGCTTTGTAAGCCGCCGTATATTCCGGATCGAGCACTTCCATCAGGAAGGCGTCCTCAATCCATACTTCCACAACATGGAAGAACCCGCCCCGGTCGCAGATCGTGCTTGGCCAACCGGCGGCTTCTGCGATGTCGATAACCTCCTTGGCCGGACGATCCACGCAAAGGGCGAAGTGGCATTCGGATCGGCGTGAGGTGCTGGCGGCCTCCGCCTGGGGCTGCCAGTTGCCGCCGCCTTCGGCAGGCTGCATCACGGCGCCGCGCGGGATAACTTCAATCTCGACCAGCTCATCGCCCGACCAGGCCATCCACGCGCCGGGGCCGCCCGGCGGGATGGGCACGGCCGTGCCATTCATGATCCGGGCGAGCGTTTCAGCCACTTTGGCCGTGTCGTCCGCGGGAAGGGAAACATGTGCGATCATCATTGCGTTCACTCCTGGGGTAACGGGCAAACTCTGCCCGTCCGGGCCCGGTCCTCCGGCGCCCGTTATTGTAATTGGAAATTGGTCAGTGTGCGAGGGAGGCCGGGCTCAGGACGTGTCGCCTGCGCCCTTTCGCCGGAATTGCGCCAGCAGCAGCTGTATCGTTTCTGAGGCGAGCGGGCCGGACTGGTTGCCTTCGATGCCCCAGTAATCCTTCAGGGATACCCAGGCGAAGGACGAGTCGAGCAGCTGGCAAATCGCGGCCAGTTCCCGGCGGTCGCTTTCACCCAGGTCAGGCCGCGCTTTGGCGACCGCCTGAAGGAATGCGGCCTGCCGCTTGTCGTTCACCGAGAGGCGCAGCTCTTGCCCCTGCCGGGTAAAGACGAAACGCGTCAGCCCTTCTTCCTGGTCGAAGCCGGGAAAGATTTCAGAAGGCTGCCGGATCATCGCTTCGGGCGTTTCTGGAAAGGTGCGGCCATGCGCGGCCCGGTCATTGATCCGGGGCCAGAGGGCTTCGACCAGCTCGTCGCGGGTGGCGAAGTATCGGTAGAGCGTACGCTCGGTCACGGCAGCGCGCGCGGCGACGTTGGCGAGGGTGATGGCGTCCAGCGGTTCTTCGGAAATCAGGTCCAGCGCCGCATCGAGAATGCGGTTCCGGGTGAGTTCGCGCTGGGCTTCACGGAGAGACAGTGTTTCTGACGACATGTCAGATCATATGACACGAAAGAAATTCGCACGCAATGGCTCATGTCATGAAAACTGACACGTTTTCATCGGAACTGACTTTTTGTCAGGTGTAGCGTTTGGAAAGGCGCTGGCTGACGAGGTCCACGTCGCCTTTTTCCGCGCCATTATATCCGGTCACGGCATCGGCCACGAAGGGGTTGTCCTGGCGCTCCTGCCCGAAGGTGGACATCGGGCCATGGCCGGGCACGAAGCGCATCTGGTCGCCCAGCGGCCACAGCTTGCCGGTGATGGAATCGATCAGCTGCTGGTGGTTGCCGCGCGGAAAGTCCGTGCGCCCCACAGAGCCGCGGAACAGCACGTCGCCGACAAAGGCCAGCGCGCCTTCGGGCTGGTAGATCACCACATGGCCCGGCGTATGGCCGGGGCAGTGGGCCACGCCGAACTTGGTGCCGCCAAGGTCCAGCTCGTCGCCATCCTGCAGGTAGCGGTCGGGCGTCACATTCTTCCCGTCGCGAATGCCATAGCGCGCGCCGCTGGCTTCCACTTCATCCAGCAGCCACTGATCGTCCTCATGCGGGCCGATGATCTCGCAACCGGTGCGTTCCTTCACGTCCATCGCCGCGCCCACATGGTCGAGATGGCCATGGGTCAGCCACACGCCCACGATCTTCACGCCGAAATGGTCGGCTGCCTGCATCAGCTTGTCGATCTCGCCGCCCGGATCGACGAACACGCCTTCCTTGGTCTCGGTGGACCAGATCATCGAGGTGTTCTGTTGCAGCGGGGTCACCGGAATGATCCGGATCTCGAGTTTGGGGGCAGGGGTCGCATCGGTCATGCTGGATAGATAGCGACTGGCTCGCCCCCTGCAAACCCTGCCGCTGGGGTGGGCCTCAGCTCAGGGCGCCGTAGATCGCCTTGCCCGCGTCAATCCAGCCGGGCGACCCGAAAAGCAGCACTTCCAGCGTCTGCTCGGCAATGATCGCCGGGCCAAGCCAGAGGTAAACCGGATGCACGCGCCCCTCGGCCAGCTTGTCGCGCGCCATTACGATCAGGATCAGCGAGTCGGCTGCCAGCAAGGCCAGCGTCACTTCCGGGTTCGGGATGCCGGGAAAGATGTGGCGCAGGCGAAACCAGGCGGGCCACAGCAGGATGATCGTCGCCAGCACCATCAGGCGCTTGTGCGTCTCCGGCCGCTGCCGGTTGAGGATGCCTGCGACCACCAGGCAGAAGAAGATCACCAGCCCCGCCACCGTGCCCACAATGCTGGCATAGGCGAAGTCGCCCATCCCGGCGGCAAGGTCGCGGCTGACGGCAAACACGCCCGTGCCCGCCCCGCCGATCAGCACCATGCCTGCCACCGGAATGGCCGCCATGCCGGCCAGCTGGTGCGCGGGGAAAGCGTTCAGCCGGATCAGCGTCGGTTGCAGCAGGAACAGCGCCACCCAGCAAAACGCCGCCAGCCCGTGCAGGTGCACGATCAGCGGCGCGTGGAAACTGCCGCCGGCGATGGGAAAGAAATAGGTTGTCGAAAAGCCCGTCACCGCCACGAGCAGGCCCGTCACGCCCAGTGCGATGTAGACGCTGCTGCGCGGTTTCCCCCATGCGGACCCATCCATTTTGCATTCCCCACTGCCTTGTCCCGTCAATCATCCTTGCCTGTTGCGCGCTCGCGGGCAATCTCTGCGCAAAGGCCGCTTTGGTCATTGTGAGGATTGTCTGATGCAGGATCGCCGCCCGCCCGTTCGCGCCAATGGCCTCGGAGATATTCTCGGCGGGCGCGGCAGCATCATCCTGATCGCGCTGGTCGGCCTGTTCATCTACTGGCAGTCAAACCAGAAAGAGGTGCCCTTCGCCCCCGGCAAGAAGCAGTTCAACACCATCTCCGTCGCGCAGGAAGTAAAGCTTGGCGCCGATGCCTATATGCAGATCCTCCAGCAGGAACATTCGCAGGGAAACACCGTCCTCTGCGCCGAGGAGCGATCCTGCACGGGTGACGCGCGCCTGCTGACGGAGAAGGTCCGCCAGATCGGCCAGCGCCTGGAGCGCGCCGCGCTGGAGCTGGAAAACGACTACCGCGCCGCCGGCTACGACATCCCCGGCGTCGTCGAAGCCTTCGACTGGACCTACTATGTCGTCGACTCGCCCACGCCCAACGCCTTCTGCCTGCCGGGCGGTTATGTGGCGGTCTATACCGGCATTCTCGACATCACCGGCAATCATGATGGCCGCGTTACGCTCGACGACATCGCCGACGATAACAAGCTCGCCGTCGTCATGGGCCACGAGATCGGCCACGCGCTCGCCCATCATGGCGCCGCCCGCATGAGCACCCAGCAGATGCTCCAGATAGGGCAGGTGGCCCTCTCGGTCGGGGTGTCGGATATGGAGCCGATGCAGCAGCAGGCAGTCCTCCAGGCGCTCGGCGTGGCCGCGCAGGGCGGTTTCCTCGCCTTCTCGCGGGAGCATGAGACCCAGGCCGACAAGATCGGCCTCGATCTGCTGGTGCGGGCCTGTTACGACCCCCGCGAGGCGCCAGAGCTGTGGGAACGCATGGGCCAGGCCGGCGGCGGGGCCCGCCCGCCCGAATGGATGAGCACCCACCCGGCTTCCTCGACCCGCGCCGAGAATTTCCGGAAATGGATGCCAGAGGCCATTGCAGAATATGAGCGCCGCTGCGGCGGTCTGTAAATGGAAACGGCCCCCGCCGGAGCGGGGGCCGTCAAAGGGCCATTCCCCATCGTGGAATTCGGGAGAAACGAGCCTCCGTCCTTCCGCCCTTTCAAACCTGAGTATTCGTATTTGCCTGAACGGCTGATAACAGCTTTGGCATCGTGCGTTCAGTTAAATCGGTGAAAATGTCCGCGCCGGCCTGGCAGAAAAGCGGGCAAAAAAAGCCGCGAAGACTCCTCCTCCCAGAGTGCTTCGCGGCAATACATGCAGTCCGTGCCGTCCACCGGCGTTCACCCAGCCTGCATAGTCTCAAGTGAGCAGCTTGGCTTTTTGAAAAAGCCCGCAACCAGATGGTTACGCTTTTTACATACCACTGGTATGATCGTGCGCAAGAGGTGGGACATGCCGAAACGCACAAAAGAGCAGGCGGCGGAAACGCGCGAAGCATTGCTGCGCGCCGCACGTAAATCCTTTGCAGAACAGGGCTTTGGCGCCACCAGCGTCGCCTCCGTGGCCGCTGCCGCAGGCACAACCAAGGGCGCGCTGTTTCATTATTTTAGCAGTAAGGAAGACTTGTTCCTCGCCGTCTGGACCGCGCTTCAGCTGGAAATGGACACCGCCGCCCGCGAAGCCGCCATCGCCGCGCGCTCGAAATCCGACCCCTATGCGGCCTTTCTCGCCGGTTGCGAGGTCTATCTCGAATGGGCCACCCGGCCGGACTATCAGGCGATCGTCCTGGTCGATGGTCCTTCGGTGTTTGGCATGGCGCGCTGGCACGAACTCGATTTCAAGCTCGGCATGGATAACATGACCCAGGGCGCCGCCTGGCTCGCCCGCCAGGGTCTGCTGCCGGAATCCAGCATCCGCCCCGCCGCCATTCTCCTCCAGGCCGCGCTCAACGGGGCGGGCTTCGCGCTGTCCTCCGGCTACCGGGACGTGACACGCGAAGAAATCTTCGCCACCTTCGCACAGATCCTGCGCAGCTTCCGGCCGCCGGCCTGATCTTCCCGCGGCGAAGCCAGCCGCCGGGGTTTATTATGCGTCCAAAAGCCGATACGGGTCAGCGAGAATGAACCGGAAGGCCAAAAGCTCATGTCCCATTTCTCGCCCCTGTCCACCCTCCCGCCGGATGCCCTTCTTGGCCTCATGACTGCCTACCGGGCAGATGAGCGCGCGGAGAAGTTCGATCTCGGCGTTGGTGTCTATAAGGACGAAAATGGCGAAACGCCGATCCTCTCGGCGGTGCGCAAGGGCGAGGCCAAGATGCTCGCCGCCCAAACCACCAAGGTTTATGAAGGCCCGCGCGGCAACACCGATTTCTGCGCCCATATCGAACAGTTCGTGTTCGGCAAGGACCATCCCGCGCTGAAGGAAGGCCGCGTCCTTTCCTTCACGGCGCCGGGCGGTTGCGGCGCTCTCTTCCTTGGCGTCGGCCTCATGCGCCGCATGGGCGCGCGCCGCGTCTGGGTATCCAAGCCCACCTGGCCGAACCATCCCAACGTCGTCAAATCGCTTGGCCTTGAAGTGCAGGAATATGCCTATTCCCGCGACGGCGCTTTCTACAAGCTCGGCGCGCTGGCAGACCTTTCCACCGCGGAGCGCGGCGATGGCGTCATCATCCAGGGGTCGTGCCACAACCCCACGGGAATCGATCCGTCAACGGATGATTGGCGCGAGCTGGGCCGCCTCTGCAAGGATAAAGGCGTTATCGCCTTGCTGGACGTTGCCTATCACGGCTTCGCCTCCGGCCTGGACAAGGACATGGACGGCGTGCGCGCCTTCATCGAAGAAGCCGGCGAAGCCCTCATCTCCTATTCCTGCTCAAAGAATTTCGGTCTTTACCGGGAGCGCACCGGCTGCTTCCTCGCCGTCGGCGAAACGGCAGAGGGCATTGCGGCGGCCACCACGCATGTCGCTGATATGAGCCGCGCCACCTGGTCCATGCCCCCGGCCCATGGGGCAGGGATTGTCGCCACCATCCTTGGCGACGCGGAGCTGCGCGCAGAATGGGAGGCCGAGCTTTCGGCCATGCGCCTGCGGATGATCTCGCTGCGCGAACAGCTTGCCGACAGTCTCGTTTCGCATACCGGGTCAAACCTGCTCGGCGCGCTGAAGAAGCAGAACGGCATGTTCTCCCAGCTGCCCATCTGCGCGGAAGATACGGTCAAGGCGCGTGAGGTTGATGGCATCTACATGCCCTCGTCCGGCCGCATCAATATCGCCGGTCTGCACCCGGATGATATCCCGCGCCTTGGCGAAATCCTCGCCCGCTATCTGGTCTGATGGGGCGGCCCCCGCCTGTGCGGGGGCGCCTTACACGCCTTCGACGAAGATGACGCGATAATCGGCCGCCTGAAAACGGTGGTCGCGCGCTTCGCGATAGGCGGGGCTGTCATACCAGGCTTTTGCTTCGGCCATGGTGGGGAAGGAGAGGATGACAATGCCGTCCGCCTCGGCCCCTTCGGTCACTTCATGTTTCCCGTAAAAGGCCAGCGGCGTGATGTTGTGGTCGCCGCGGGCGTTCTTGGCGCCCTCGCCATAACGCGCCATGGCATCTGCGTCGCGCAGGCGTTCGCGGATCAGGATCACATAGGCTGCCATTGGGTTTCCTCCAGTTGTTTGTCCGGAAGAATTCCTTGCGATGGTGCCGGGGCTTGTAAATCCCTGCCGTTGCGGCGGTTCAGATGCCCAGCCCGCGCGGCGCGATCTTTTCCAGTTCCTGCATCATCTCCGGCGGCGCGGCCACGGCCTTGCGCGCGTCCAGGTCCAGTGTGATGGCGACTGCTTCGCTGGTCGCCCAGGGGCGGCCGGTTTCCGGGTCCATCAGCCAGTGGACCAGCGAATGCGTTTTGCCGTTCACCCCGCCAAAGGAAGAGTACGCCACAAACCGGTCGCCCACGCGCGGCAGGCGGTGATAGCGCAGGCGGTATTCCAGGACGGCCGCGCCCATGCGCTTGTTATCGGCGCTCGCTTCGCCCACGCGCTGGCGCCAGTCATAGAGAAGGTTGGGTACCATGTCGGACAGCCGCCCGATCACCCAGGAGGCTTCCATCCATCCGTGCACGCCGCAATGGGCGGGCGGAACGGCGCCCATGCCGATATAGGGTGCGCCGATGGATTTTGCGTAGTCCAGCGTAATGTCTTTCAGTGCCATGCCCGGCTTTTCGGGATCGAAGCTGCGGGGCAGGGCCTCTTCAGGCGTTTCGCCTTTCAGGGCTTCCATGCGTGCGCGGGTCTTGGCGGTCCAGGGGAAACGCTCGCCCTCGGCGGTGTCGATATGGGCAATTCGTGTGCGGAAGGCGGCTGCCAGGCGGCCATCGGAATGGCGCATTTCCTGATAGATTACCGCGTCGCTTTCCCCGATCTCCAGCACGCAGCCCTGCATCGAAATCGGCTTGCCCGGCAGCACTTCGCGCACATAGCGGATATGCTGGTCCACGGGCACGACGGTTGACGGCGCGTTCGGGCGGAACGCTTCAGGCATGCCCAGCTCATGGGCCAGCGTCACCAGGCCTTCCAGTTGTTTCTCGACATAGATGCGCACATTCATGTGCCCCATCTCGTCGCAGTCCCACTGGTTGCAGCTACCCTGCCAGAGTGGGATCATGCGGCACATCTCCTGCAACGCCCGCGCACTTCGATCACGGCGCGGGTCAAATGGAAGCGGGCGGCTTCAGTTTCTTTCTCAAGCGCCTTGCTTGTCTCAACTGCGTGCAGCTCTTCAGCAGACTGGCATTCCTCGCAGATGAGAAACACTGCCGAAT
The DNA here is from genome assembly GCF_019679475.1 of Hyphomonas sediminis. NCBI lineage: Bacteria > Pseudomonadati > Pseudomonadota > Alphaproteobacteria > Hyphomonadales > Hyphomonadaceae > Hyphomonas > Hyphomonas sediminis. Next base: position 135,109 of record NZ_JAIEZP010000001.1, on the reverse strand, counting down.
GGCTGTGGCTCGTATGGCCGCAGGCGACATAGGCGTTGAGGCTTTCGATCTTGTGAACGAGGCCGGTCTCCTGAAGGAAGTCCAGCGCCCGGTAGATGGTTGGCGGCTTGGCGGCGCCTTCGCCGTCTAGGTTCGCCAGCAGGTCATACGCCTTTGCTGGCCCCTCGCTTTCCAGCAGCAGGCGAAGCACCTTGCGGCGGATGCGCGTCATTTTCTGGCCCCGGCGCGCGACAAGCGTTTCAGCTTCCGCAAGGAAGGCGTCTGCGTCCTGCGGAGCGCAGGGCGTGTTCGCCGGTCCATGAGTGTGGCCGTGTGGATGGGCGTCTGATCGAGCCATGTTCCCTATGTCTGGTGTTTTGAGCCGAATGTGAAGGGGGTAGGCGGCAAGAGGCTCTGGACGCTGCCTGCAAATCACCTGAGATTCAGTTTTCAGGCGAAATGATCGTAGCGTAGGAGGCATGGCGGGATGCAGTTGTCGGAGCGGGAAGGGCTGGATCTCTGGCGCAAGGCGGTCACGGCATCGGTGCGGTCTGATGCGCCCGATCTTACCGCGCGCCAGCAAGCCGTTCTGATGACCATCGCGCTCGCGCCCGGCCCGCATACGGTGCGCGGCCTGGCTGAACATCTCGGCATCGCCAAGCCTGCCATCACCCGCGCGCTGGATGCGCTCGAACGCCTCGGCTTCATCCGCCGTCTGCCGGACGATACGGACCTGCGCTCCATCTTCGTGGAACGCACGCCCGAAGGCATGGGCTATCTGCGCGCCTTCGCCCGCCTTGTCCTCGCCGCAGCTTCCGGCGAAGAAGCAGGCTCGGGCAAACCTGCCCGCCGCAATTCTGCGGTGGCCTGAGCAGGGCGCCCGCTAAGGGAGCTGCCCGCCAATGCCGGACTTTAACGATCCGCGCCTTGCCCGCCCGGCTGGTCCTGCCACCCTATTCCAGGTCGCTTCCGGCGCAGTTGCTGTCCGCAAGGCGCCGCGCGCCGATGCCGAAGCCGGTACCTTTGCCCTGCACGGCGAAACGCTGGACGTGTTCGGGCAGGAGGGCGCCTTCGCCCGCGTCCAGTGCCGGCGCGATCGCTATACCGGCTGGGCGCTCGCCGCAGGCCTCGCCCCGGCCATTCTGACGCCCACCCATAAGGTCTCCGCCCTGCGCACCTACGCCTTCCCGGCGCCGGATGTGAAAGCGCCGCCCGTCCTGACCCTCAGCCTCGGCGCGCGGGTCACTGCGACGGGCCTCCGGGAAGGGGCCTGGGTCGAGTGTGCGCGGGCAGGCTGGGTTCATGAAAGACACCTGGCTGGCCTCGGCGTGTTCGAGGGTGACCCCGCCGGGGTCGCCAGCCGCTTTCTGGGCGCGCCCTATCTCTGGGGCGGGCGGGAAAGTCTCGGGCTTGATTGCTCCGGTCTCACCCAGCAGGCCTTCGAGGCTTGCGGCGTCCTCCTCCCGCGCGACTCCGATATGCAAATGGCATGGAGCGGGACCGAAGTGACACCGCCCGTATCCAAAAGTACTCAAAATGACACGGTTTGGGCACAGAATGACACGCTCCGGCGCGGAGATCTGGTCTTCTGGGAAGGCCATGTCGGCATCCTCACCGCCCCTGGCCACCTGCTGCACGCCAACGCCCATCACATGATGACCGCCGAGGAACCCCTCGCCGAAGCCGTTGAAAGAATTGGGAAAATCGTCGGCCCAGTCCTGTCGGTCCGCCGCATCGACCTCGCCGCTGCCCGCGCCCAGCCGCCGGTCTGGCTGTAAGCTCAGGTCATCCCCTTGTTTCCAAAAGAAAAACCCCGGCCGAAGCCGGGGTTTGTCATTCTTTGGAGCGGCGGGTTCGCCTTACTCGGTCGGGGCTTCTTCAGCCGGGGCCTCAGCAGGCGCAGCGCCTTCTTCCGCCGCCGGTGCAGCTTCGCCTTCGGCTGGAACTGCAGCATCTTCAGCAGGTGCAGCCTCACCCTCAACCACTTCACCCTCAGCCGGGACAGCCGCCTCATCGGTCGCTTCATCCGCAGCCGGCAGCGGCTCCGGGAACGCCGGGGCGTTTTCGGTGTTGGCCGCCAGGTAGGCAATCACCGCCGCGCGGTCGCTGTCACGGCGGATACCAGCGAACGACATCGACGTGCCGCGCAGGTAAGCGCCGGGATTTTTGATCCAGGAATCAAGGTTCTCGTAGGTCCAGCTGGTGCCAGCGTTGGCCATGGCGCCCGAATAAGCGAAGCCAGCGAGGTGAGCCTTGTTGGCGCCCACGACGTTGTGGAGGTTCGGGCCGGTGCCATTGGCGCCGCCCGCATTAATGGTATGGCAGGTCGAGCACTGGCTGGCGAACAGACGCTCACCGCGCGACAGGTCCGCGCTGGCAAGGGCTGCGCCCAGGTCGAACACTTCTTCTACGACAGCAGGGCCGGCAGATTCAGCGATTTCAACGCAGTAGTGGAACTTCTGGCACATCTGTTCCGACATTGAGGCGGCTTCGCCATGCTCGTCGCCATGGTGACCGCCGGCGCTGCTGGCAAACACAACGTTCGGAAGCTGCATGAGCAACATGATACCGAGCGCCGTTGCGAGCAATGCTCCGATGATCTTGTTTAGACCGAGCTCTCCCATGGGGCATTCCTTCGAATCTGTGTCGTTATTCCGTCTTGGCGCGCGCCTTTTGGCACGCTAACCGGGTGCGCACAATATAAACGGTGCCTGTTCCAGGCGCTTCCCCCCGCCGTCGCGGCGATCAGACGCATGCCGGGGGCTCTTCAACACAGGGAATTCCGGCATGACCAGCAAAATTGCCTATCAGGGCGAACCCGGCGCGAACTCGCACATTGCGTGCGGTGAGGCGTTTCCGGATTTCGAACCGATGGCCTGCCGGACCTTTGAAGACTGCTTCATGGCCGTGGAGCGGGGCGATGCCGAACTGGCAATGATCCCTGTGGAAAACACCATTGCCGGCCGCGTGGGCGACATCCACTACCTGCTGCCCACCACCCAACTGCACATTGTCGGCGAGTATTATCTGCCGATCCGCTTCCAGCTGATGGCGCTGCCCGGCACATCGCTGGATCAGGTGAAAAAGGCACGCTCGCACATCATGGGTCTCGGCCAGTGCCGCAACTTCCTGCGCAAGCACTCGATCGATCCGGTCACTGCAGCAGATACCGCCGGCGCCGCCCGTGAAGTTGCTGAGCTCAACGATCCTTCTGTCGCCGCAATTGCTCCGCGCCTTGCGGCTGAAGTGTATGGCCTAGAGATCCTGGCAGAGAATATCGAGGACGCCGCGCACAACACGACGCGTTTCGTCATCATGTCCCGTGAGCCGGCAGAGATCGATGCGGGCGATGGTCCCGCCAAGACGGCATTCCTCTTCGAAGTGCGCAACATTCCGGCAGCGCTCTATAAGGGGCTCGGTGGCTTCGCGACCAATAGCGTAAACATGACGAAGCTGGAGAGCTACCTCGTCGGCGGTTCATTCGAAGCATCGCAATTCTATGCCGAGATCGAAGGGCATCCCGATGAGCGCCCGGTGCAGCTCGCGCTGGAAGAGCTTGGCTTCTTTTCTCAGTCGCTGAAGATTCTCGGCGTTTTCCCCAAGGCGATCAGCGCGCGTCTGTAGCCGTCTGCAGTTTTGCGAGCGAGCAGGCGTGCGCAATCGCGGGCTCGATATGCTCGACGAAGAGTCGCGCCTTGCCGCGGAGCTTGCCCGAGGTCCAAACCGCGTGAATGGACAGGGAAGGGCCTTCCCAGTCTGGCAGCACACGGACAAGCCTGTGATCGCCATAGCATTCGGAGGCGAGCCAGGCCGGCGCGAGGAAGATGCCAAGGCCGCCGGCGGCCGCCTCCAGCAGCGTTTCACCGGATGAGGCGCGGAACGGGCCATCGACGCGCGCTTCGAACACTTCATTGGCGCGGCGAAGTTCCCAGCTCGTCTGGCGCACATGACGGAACACCACTGCATTGTGGTCCTTCAATTCCTCGACGGTTTGCGGCGCGCCCTTGCGGGCGACATACTCTGGTGACGCCCAAAGCACCTGAGGCGCCTCGCCAAGCTTCTTGGCCATGAGGCGTGAGTCCCGCAGTTCGCCCAGCCGGAATGCAATGTCGACGCCATCGGCGACAAGGTCCGTGATCGCATCGTCTGAGATAAGGTCGAAACGGATTGAAGGGTAAGCCGTGAGGAAGCTCGGCACGGCGGGGGCGACAACCCGGCGGCCGAAGGAGTGCGAGCAGGAAACGCGCAGGAGTCCGACCGGCGCATGCTCAAGGCCGCGCGCTTCGGCTTCCGCTTCATCAAACTCCGTCAGGATGTCGACTGCACGGCGATAGAACCGATTGCCCGCTTCGGTCAGGCTTAGCGCACGTGTCGTCCGCTGGAAGAGGGTTGTGCCAAGGCTTGCTTCGAGATCCTGGATCCGCCGCGAGACAGTCGGCTGGCCGAGCTCCAGATCGGCGGCGGCGCGCGAGAAGCTGCCCGCATCGGCAACCCGCACGAAGAGCCGCATTGCTTCAATCCTGTCCAAACCATCCCTCCGGAAGCTGAAGAGCCGCGATCACGCGGCTGTGTATCTTCCTCACGACTACTTGCTTTGTGCCGAAAACCCAAGCGGTGGCACAACACAAGCCGGATGGAGAAGGGGAGGCCAATGAAGATACGTCTGAGCAGTCTAGTTCCCGTTGCCTATAGTCTGGTGGCCTCTGTAGTCTTCCTGGACAGTTTGCGCTTCAAGTTTACCAACGCGCCCGAGACGCAGACGATCTTTGGCAAGCTCGATGCCTGGGCGGCCAGCTTCGGTGCAGGTGGTCTCTTCGCGCAGACAGGCCTCTTCAGCCAGTATGTGATCGGATCGGCGGAGCTTGTGGCGTCCACTCTGCTCCTGGCGAGCCTCTTGCCAAGACTGGCACGCCTGCGCACGCTTGGGGCGCTGATCGCCTCAGCCGTGATGACGGGCGCAGTCAGCTTCCATCTTTTCACGCCGCTCGGCGTTGATCCCAACATGGATGGCGGCGGCCTTTTCGCGATGGCAGTTGTCGTCTGGCTTTCATCTATCGCCATGGTGATCGCAGGGCGCGCAACGCTTGGCGCGCTGGCCGTTGCGATCGTCAATGTCCTGGTGGCGCCAGGCGCCAGGCAACATGCGGAGCAGGCGCCGCCCTCTCCCGGCTCTGCATGATGCGAGCCGCAGAAGCGTCGATCTCCTCTGGCTTCCGCGGCTCGCCAGCCATCACCTAAAGGAAAGGTCCTCCACGGATGAAACCCCGGCCTCTTCTCTTCGCAGCCGCCATCATGATAGCGCCGATGGCCGCGCTCGCGCCCCAGGCAGCCGCTGAACCTCCTGTCTATACGGATCTCTTCTCAGGCGTAGCGGTGCAGGGTTACGATCCGGTCGCCTACTTCCGGGAAGGCAAGCCGGTAAAAGGAGAGCGGGCGTTCACCGCGTCCTATAATGGAGCGACCTTCCGCTTCGCCAGCGCAGCAAACCGCGATGTGTTTCTTGCTGCGCCTGAAACCTATGCGCCTCAGTATGGTGGGTATTGCGCATGGGCTGTTTCGCAAGGCTACCACGCGAAGGGCGATGCGCGTTTCTGGAAGATCATTGATGGGAAGCTCTACCTGAACTACAGCGCCGCAGTTCAGAAGAAATGGGAGGCGGACATTCCTGGCTTCATCGCGCGCGCCGACACGAACTGGCCTGCGCTGAACGAGTAGGGCTATGGCGCTTCAGCGAGGCCGAAGCGAGGCGCTGGTTCCGGAAAGGAACCGGTGCATTGCCTTGGTGGCGTGGAGCGCGCGGTGATTTTGAGTAGCGCGGTATGTAAAACCGGATCTGAAAACCTTCCGGATTTGAGTGCTGGGCGGCATGTTTGGCGAAGTTTGTAATGCCTTGATTTCAGACACAAAAAAACGGGCGAGACTGGCCCGCCCGTTTGGTCCGAAGATCGTCCGTGGACTTACTTCTTCTTAGCGGCCGGCTTTGCAGCGGGCTTCGCTGCCGGCTTTTTCGCCGGTGCAGCTTTAGCGGCCGGAGCAGCTTTAGCCTTCACGGCCGGCTTTTTCGCCGGTGCAGCTTTGGCGGCCGGTTTTTTGGCCGGAGCAGCTTTAGCAACCGGAGCTTTTTTCGCCGGAGCTTTAGCAGCCGGCTTTTTCGCGGCGGCGGGTTTCTTTGCAACTGCCATGTCTGATCTCCTATCTATGGCCCGCCAATAATATCGTGATTCGGGAGAAATCAACTCCTGATTTTCACAAATGAGGAGAATCCTTGGAGCATTCCGTGCACGGTCAATCGCTCCGAAACGCCCAAACTTTCATGATGTGATGTGCGATGGCCGTCGGCGGCGGGCAGAAGAGCTCTGCATGTTTGCCTTCGATAATGTCCCGCATCTCCGCGCGTGTGACCCAGCGCGCGCTCTCAAGCTCCTTGGAGTCGACCGTGATGTCTTCGTTGTCAGCGGGCAGGATGAAGCCCATCATCAGCGAAGAAGGGAACGGCCATGGCTGGCAGGCAACATACTCGGCCCTGCTGGGATCACAGAGGATTCCGGCTTCTTCAAACAACTCGCGTGCCGCAGCTTGTTCAATCGTCTCACCAGGTTCGCAGAAGCCTGCAAGGCAGGACATGAAGCCTGGTGGCCAGAATTTCTGCCGGCCTATCAGCGCGCGGTCATCCTTCACGGCAAGCATGATGGCGACAGGATCGGTACGCGGAAAATGTTCGGCGCCGCAGTTGGCGCACTGTGCCTTCCAGCCGGCTTCGACCACGCCGTTCGCGCCGCCGCATTTTGCGCAGTACCTGTGGCTCTGATGCCACAGGAAAAGACTGCGCGCGGTGGATGCGCAGTTGGCATCCATCGCGGCCATGCCCGCTGCTGCCTGCCGGAAGTCGGAGAACTCTCCCGCGCCGGCGATGAGCGAACCGGCAAGATCGAACTTGGGCGGAAGGTCGAGCGCAAAGATTGGCGCGCCTGCTTTGTCTTCGCCAAGGAAGAGGCGCGGGCTGCCGGGCGAGACGCGCAACGCTTCAGGTCCGAACCAGTAAAGGCCGCCTTCAGCCGTGACGAAAGGTTCGCCGGCCTTCAGCAGGAGTATCAGGGCGTCTTCGCGCAGGATGGCCTGCTCAAGCCAGGCTTCGTCCGTACGGCGATGGGCGGCGCGGTTGATGGGCTTGGCGGCGAGCGGCATGTCGTTTGAGTTTGTCATGCGCGAAGACGTATGCCGGTTTTGCGGGGAAGGGAACTGCCGACGCCGCGCCAACTCTGCCCCGGCACGGCCACTACTCTGCCGCAGTTGGTTGGGCTAGTATGAGCATACGTTTGAGGGGACGCGCATCATGAAACTGATCTATGGCCTTCCGCTGCTCGCGCTCGTGGTGACGGCGTGCAGCAATTTTGCGCAACCGACGAAGCCGGACGATCTTGTTGAGCAAGCGGTTGTTCTCGAGAACCGGTTTGCGGAATTAGCTCTGCCGAAGATGGATGAAGCGCTCTCCGTGTTCGAAGATCCCGCGATTGATGCGCTGCGGTCTCCGGCACTTTCCAAGTTCAGCTCGGAAGAAGAGTTCTCTGGCTGGCTGAAGCTGACACGTGAAGCTGCGCGCGAGCGCGGCGTAGTGCGCCCGCCACCGATGCCGATGATGGCGATGCCCGGCTCGATGGACGGTGAGATGGCAGCTGAGGCGCCCGCCGAAGCCGCGCAAGAGACGATCACCGTGACCGGCAGTTCCATTCCAGGCTCGGCCGACAATCCGGAGATCACCAACAATCAGAAAGCCGGCGTCGATGAAGGCGGCATCATCAAGCAGATTGGGCAATATCTCGTCGTGCTTCAGGATGGGCGTCTCTTCGTGACGGACCTTATGCCGGATGGGGCGCCGGGGCTGAAGCTTGCAGACCGCGCTGATGTCTACCGCTCAAGCGACGAAGACACCTGGTATGATGAAGTGCTGGTCGCGGGCCGCACGATCCTGGTGACGGGATATTCCTATGCGGAAGAGGCGACCGAATACACTGTGCTCAATCTCGGTGAAGACGGGAAGGTGACGCGGCAGGCGACCTTCTACATTTCGTCCAACGATTACTATTCGGGATCGAACTATGCCACGCGCATGATCGGCGGAAAGCTCGTCATCCACACGCCCATCTATCTTGAAGGGCGTGGCTGGTGGGATGAGCTGGACATTCCGGTGATCCGCGAATGGCGCCGCGAAGACGGCGATGGCTTCCGCGAGAGAACCGAACTGGAAGACGGCCGCCCGCTTTTCTCGGCAACCGACATCTGGATGCCGGTTCAGCGCACACTCAAGCCGGTGATCCATACCGTGACGGTCTGCGATATTGCAGGCGTCACCGACGTAGCGGTGCCTGCCTGCAAGGCGACGGCAATCATCGGCACCGAGACGCATGAGTTCCTCGTGACGAAGGATGCCTTCTGGCTCTGGATGAGCCCGGCTGAAGAAGAGCTGGAGCGCGAACTGGGCGAGGATATGGATTATCCCGATTGTTCCGAAGGTCTGCGCCCTCAGCTTGCAGACATTGCGCCCTCGGCATTGGTGCGCCTGCCGATTGATGGCGCGATGCCGTCCGTGCTGAGCGTGCGCGGTGAGCCTCAGAACCAGTTCTCGCTCGACATGGATGCCGGCACCTTCCGCGCCGTGCTCGATTGGCGCCACCGCGACTGCTCGCCCTGGTATGAGAAGGACGCGGCTGATCTTACCTATTTCGACGTACCGCTCAGTGACCTTGGCTACGTCTTTCAGGATGCAGCAGGTGGACGCTACTTCGATCTGCCTTCTCCGGGCGTCTCTTCCTACGAAGCGCGGTTCACTGAAAAGCATCTGGTCTATGGCGCGCGCGAAGGCTGGGGCGGATGGCCCCCCTCTGATGACGAAATGAGAGACAATGGCAGAGCCATCGTCGTGCCGGTCGCCGATCCGTCACAGCCCGTCACGCTGGAGCTGCCGCACGATGTGATCCGCGCCGAGCGGGCAGGGCCTTACATGGCGGTGACCGGCTACCACGATCATGCAGGCCTCAGCCTGTCGCTGATCGACTTGCGCGCAGAGCCGCGCGTGTCTGGAACGCTGACATTGAAGGGACGCTTTGAAAGCGAGAACCGCAGCCACGCCTTCAACAGCCGGATCGATGCAGACGGCAAGGGTCTGATCGGCCTGCCTACAGTTCCGCTTTCGGACGATGCCGACCGCTGGTGGTGGTGGTCGGAAAGCTCAGACATGACCTATCTGACCGCGTCACCCGATGGCAGCCTCTCCGAAGCTGGCCTGCTCGACGCAACCCGCGTCGATCCTGATCTGCCATCGCCTTCTGGCTATGAGTGCGAAGTGTCCTGCGTCGATTGGTACGGCAATGCGCGTCCCATCTTCACGGGCGGTCGCGTGCTGGCGCTGATCAATTCTGAGCTTGTCGAAGGCAAAGTCGAGGGCGGCAAGGTCACCGAGCTGCGCCGGATCGACCTCACGGCTCCGATTGGCGACTAGGCTGAAGCGCCTCAGCCCCGACCGCGCACGGCGCCGGCGTTGAGGCGTTCGATCAGCTCCGGCGTAACCGTGCCCGTTGCCGGCAAGGCTTCGCTGTTCTGATAGGCGCGAATGGCGTTTGCCGTCTGCGGACCAAGTACGCCGTCCGCTTCCCCGGAAAGGAAGCCGAGGCGCGACAGCGCAGTTTGCACGGCTTGCACCTGGAGCGGATTGCCAGTGTTCCAGCGCTGAGCACCAAAGCGGCCATTGGCAATCGCGATGCTCGGCAACTCCGTCCAGTTGCTGGCAGCCTCCGCTACGTCTGCAACCGTCTCGGCGGGCAGGCGGGATGTCAGATGGCCAACTTCCAGCTTCGCGCCGTTGTCGCCGCCGCGTGAGGCAAGATCGAACCAGTAAAGCGCCTCGGCGAGATCCTGCTGTGTACCGATCCCTTCTGCATACATCACGCCCAGATTATACTGCGCGTCGAGGAAGCCGTGATCTGCAGCCTTGCGGAACCACTGGACGGCGCCGGCTTCGTCAAGATCGCCGCCTTCGCCTTCCGCCATAAAGAGCGCAAGATCATACATCGCGCCGACATGGCCAGCGTCAGCTGCCTTGGCGACGAGGCTGCGTGCCTCAACCATGTCCTGGTCGACGCCAAGACCCTGCTCATAGAGCTTGCCCAGATCATACTGAGCCGGCGCCATGCCTTTGAGCGCGGCGCGGCGCAGGAGCGGCACGGCAGCGTCAAGGTCGCCATCTGCCATCTGGCTGCGTGCCAATTGGTATTGGGCAATGGCGTTGCCCGCGTTCGCCTCGGACTCGATCGTGACGACGGCCGGGATCTGCGGATAACTTGCCGCCTTGGGCGGGTTCAGCGAGGCCAGCGTTTCGACTGGCGCTGTAGCGGGGGCGGTGACTTGTTGGGCGGCAGCCTCGACCACCGGGATCGACGTCTCGGCAGCCTCCTGCATGCCAGCTTCCGGCGATCCGAAGATGTCTTCCTCGATTGCGCCCTCGGCGCTGTCGAAGAGCTCTTCTTCTTCGGCAACGGCTCCCATCGCCATGTCGTCGATGGCGGCGAACTCGGTGTATGTTTCTTCAGCTGGCGGAGCTGCCGCGAAGACCGGGTCGAGATATGTGTCGATAGGGCCGGAAATTGTGGGCGCATGGGGCTGCTTGCCGCGCAGATAGATGTAGCCACCCGCCGCTGCGCCGGTCAGCACTGCGGCAGATGCAGCGATCAGCAACGGCGCACGCGCGCTGCCGCGGCTTTTCTGTTTGGGCTGATTGCCCGGCAGAAGGCGCGCTTTTGACTGGGGGTCTGCGGCGGCAAGCGCTGCGCGGCGAGCGCGGGCGATATAGTCGCTCGTCTCTGCGTCGCGGTCAGCCACGGCATTGTCGAGCGTGTCGATCAGGCCGGCTTCGTCTTCTTCCGGTGCGGCGTCTGCAACAAAGCCGGTGTCGATATCTTCGCTATCGAAAATATCGGACTCGCGCGCCTCGCTGCGGGCCTCTTCCAGCCCGGCAAGTTCGGCCAGTGGATCGTAGTCTTCCTCGTCTTCGGCAAACGCGTCCGGCGGGCCTGCCGTGAAGGCATCGTCCGCGCCGATGCCGGCGACGAAGTCATCTTCAAACGCATCATCGAAGACATCGTCTTCTGAATGGTCGTCTGCTGCTTCGGCATAAGCGCTGCCCGCTTCCTCTTGGGCCGGAGCCTCTGCCTCTGGGGCTTCTTCAGGCTGTGCGCCGCTCGTTACCGAGCTCAGGCGTTCAACGGCGGCCCGGATCGCATCGAAGTCTGCGCCATAGGGGCTTTCTTCTTCGGGGGCCTTGTCAACGGTTTCTTCCTGCGGCTTGTCCCAGTCGGCAAATCCGGTGCTGAACTCGGCCTCCGCGGAGGCCTCGGGGGGCGTGAGCAGGTCTTCGAAGCTGACGCCCGCTTCGAAATCCTCGGCATCGTCCTCGGCCAGATCCGCCGGGGGAGGGGGGGGCTCTTCCGCGAAGACCGTCGGGTTGACTTCTTCTGTGTACGAAGAAGGTGGTTCCGGCAGCAATTGCGGTGGCGGCAGCTCCGTGCCGGGCGGCACGGTGAAAGCCTCCAGGCTCTCGAGGCGTGTGGCGAGTGCGGCGATGGCGCGCTGCACTGGCGAAAGCGACTCGGTCGACTGACTGTGGATCTCTTCGAGACGTTCAGAGACGCTGGCGAGCGCGTCGGAGAGGCGCGCATCGGTCGTCTGGCGACTGGCCTCAATTTCCTGTGCCAGTGCAGACAGGGCTTCGTCCTGACGTTTCTGCAGGCGCACAGCCGCGACGGTCACCTGCTCACCCACCTGTTCGATGGCCTCAGCGCTGCGGATCTCGCTTTCTTCCAGCCGCGTTTCGACGTGCTCAGCCAACGCGTCCATGCGCTCGGTCACAGTCGTGCCAAGGCGCTCGATCTCTTCGCGCACGCCTGCCGTCATGTCTTCGGGATCGCGGGCTTCCACTTCGGCGAGGCGGGCCTTGAGATCACCGATCTCGGTTCGAAGCAGATTTTCTGCTTCCGCGTCCTGTTCGGCGGCGCGTGAGATTTCGCTCGCCATCTCCTCGCGCGCATTGTCGACGGTCGAGCGGACCATCTGTGCGATGTCTTCGAAGCGGGCCTCGAATTCCTTGCGCAGGCGCTCTGCCAGTTCTGGATCAACCGATTTGGCGACAGCGTCGATACGCTCATCCAGCGATGCGAAGGTCGATTCCAGCCCCTTGAGGGCCGTATCTGTTGTTGTTTCCGCGCGGTTCAGCCGTTCCTGCACGCGCAGCAGTGTCGCTTCCATTGAGGTCAGCGCGCCCGAAACATCGTCCTCAACGGCAGTCAGGCGCTCTTCCGCCTTCTGAGCATCAGCTAGGCGTGCGCTGGTCTGCAGTTCAAGGTCGTCGATGCGTGCGTTGACGCTGGCTTCGATCTGGACGGCTTGGTCCTCGAAATCGGTTTCCAGCTTGCCGAGGCGTTCGGAAAGGTGGCGGGTTACGCCTTCGGCGCGCTGCTCTGCCTGCTCGACAGCGCGGTCGATACGCGCGGCGGTTTCTGAGAGCGAGCTGGAGACTTTCGTCTCCATGCTCTCAACCCGTTCGGTGAGATCGCCGAAGCCGGACTCCACACGGCCTTTGATTGCGAGTGCCTCATTCTGCGTCAGCTCGGCTTCTTCATAGACATGGTCAGCCAGTTTCCCGAGCGCAGCCTCAAGCGCTTTGAGCGCGTCAAGGTTCTGCTTGCCTGCTTCATCCTGCTCCATTCGGCGGACTTTGGCCTGCAGCGCCTCATGCGTGGCGCGCATTTCTTCGATCAGGCCTTCGACATGGCCTGCAACGGCGGCATTGGTCTGTTCGGTGTTCTGGATGCGGGCGACCAGGCCGAGCACTGTGTGGTCAATGCCGGTGATGGCCAGGGTCGAGCGTGCCTCGGTTGCTTCGATGCGGCGTGACAGGCGTTCCAGCGCAGAGGCAGCGTCCTGCTGGGGGCGGGGATCGGCGCGGTATTCGCCGCGATAGTCCGGGCGGGCCTGACGTGGCGGATTGCGGTAGGTCGGTTGGCCATAGCTGGGACCGTCATAAGATGCGCGGTACTCATCATATTGAGTATCCTCGGCCGCCATCAGCAGGCGGTTCAGGTATTCGCCCAGCGTAATCCCTTCCGCCATGGCGGCTTCGCGCGCCGCCTCGCGGGCTCGCTGGTCGATTCCCTTTACGCTCCAGGGTCCCGTCTGGCTCATTGCGCCCACTCCTTGCGCAGTCAGCCGCCCAGCCAGGTTAAGGCGAGCGGCCTATTTGTTCATACTTGTCCAGAAATGCGGCGCATTCCCTTAAGGGCGCGTTAATTCTGTTAATTCCGGGGATTAGGGCAGTTGTGGAATGCTGACAGGTGCCCTGCCAACAGTTTCCGTTCGCGTAAGCGGAAATTTACGTTGACGTTCGCGGAAACCCGGATAGTCTGCCCTGACTAATAATAAGAATAATAAAAACTGCACATCAAGGGAGACAGCCATGCACAAGCCCACCTCATCGATTTCTGCTGCAGAATCACGTACTTACACGATCTCCGAGCTTGCCCGCGAGTTTGGGGTTACCCCCCGCGCCCTGCGCTTCTACGAAGACAAGGACATGCTGCATCCGGCCCGCGACGGCATGATGCGCCTGTATTCCAACCGCGACCGCGCACGCCTCACCATTATCGTCCGCCTGAAGCGCCTCGGCCTTCCGCTGGCCGATATCCGCGAAATCCTTGACCTGTACGCCCTGAATGACGGCAAACGCGCCCAGACGCGCATGATGCTGGAGAAGTTCCGCAAGCAGGCCCGCGAACTCGAAGTCCAGCGCCAGGACATCGATACCGCCCTGACCGAGCTTTATAAGGGCATCGACTGGCTGCAGGGCATCGTCGAAAATCCCGGCCCGTCCGAAGAAACCAAGCGTCAGGCAGCCGCTTACGAGCAGGTCGCCCGGAAGCAGCTCGACGAAGTCTGATACTTCACTACTGACAATTTTGAAGATAACGGAGCGTGTTGGAATGACTTTTCCAACACGCTTTGCCATTTAAGGCGTCAAACCTTTTCCAATCGAGGAGCCTTCCAAGATGCCCCGTTATGACGCCCCCGTCCGCGACATGCAGTTCGTGCTTCATGAAGTGCTGCAGCTGCAGAACCATGCGAACCTTCCCGGCTTTGCCGATGCGACGCCAGAAACGATCGACCAGATCCTCGATGAAGGCGCGAAATTCGCCAAGAACGTCCTGTTCCCGCTGAACGCCGTGGGCGACAAGCAAGGCTGCAAGCGCAATGCCGATGCGAGCGTGAAGACCCCTGACGGTTTCCCCGATGCCTACAAACAGCTGGTCGAGAATGGCTGGCCGCTGCTGGCGACCGATCCGGAAATGGGCGGGCAGGGGCTTCCCCATGTCGTCAATATTGCCTGGACTGAGATGGTCTCGGCCTCGAACATGGCGTTCGGCATGTATCCGGGCCTCACGCACGGCGCCTTCCAGGCACTGATGGCCGGCGGCTCGGACGAGCTGAAAGCCAAGTACGGCCCCAAGATGGCCTCTGCCGAATGGGCCGGCACGATGAACCTGACCGAGCCCCATTGCGGCACGGACCTCGGCCTCATCAAGACCAAAGCCGTCCCGCAGCCAGACGGCACCTACAAGATCACCGGCCAGAAGATCTGGATTTCCGGCGGCGAGCAGGACCTCACCGAAAACGTGATTCACCTTGTCCTTGCCCGTATCGAGGGCGGCCCGGAAGGCATCAAGGGCATCTCGCTCTTCCTGGTGCCGAAGTTCCTGGTCAACGAGGATGGCAGCCTCGGCGAGCGCAACCCGGTCTTCTGCGGCGGCCTTGAAGAGAAGATGGGCATCCACGGCAACGCGACCTGCGTGATGAACCATGACGGCGCCACCGGCTGGCTGGTCGGGGAAGAACACAAGGGCATGCGCACCATGTTCGTGATGATGAACGAAGCGCGCCTTGGCGTCGGTCTGCAGGGCCTGTCGCAGGCAGAGCTCGCCTATCAGAACTCGCTCGACTTCGCCAAAGACCGCGTCCAGGGCCGCTCGCTGACCGGCGCGCAGGCTCCGGAAAAACCTGCCGACCCGATCATCGTCCATCCGGATGTGCGCCGCATGCTGCTGGAGCAGAAGGCGTTCATTGAGGGCGCCCGCGCCTTCGCCTACTGGATGGCCTTCCAGGGGGACCTGCAACACAAATCGCCGGACGAAAAAGTGCGCGAGAAGGCAGGGGACTATATGGCCCTGCTGACACCGGTGGTGAAAGCCTATCTCACCCATAAGGGCTATGAGAGTGCAAACCTTGGCCTGCAGATCCATGGCGGCTCGGGCTTCACGCGCGAATGGGGCCTGGAGCAGGTCGTCCGCGATTGCCGCATCACCCTCATCTATGAAGGCACGAACGGCGTTCAGGCGCTCGATCTCGTCGGCCGCAAGCTCGGCGCCAATGGCGGCCGCGCTGTCTTCTCCTTCTTCGGCGAGATGGACGAGTTCATCGCCGAGAACGAAAAGATGGAAGGTCTCGAGCCCTATATCGAGGGCCTGAAAACCGTTCGCGCCCAGCTGCAGGATGGCACAATGTGGCTGATGCAAAACGGCATGAGCGACTTCAACAATGCCGGCGCCTCCAGCCATGACTACCTGCACCTGATGGGCCTCACGGCGCTCGCCTATATGTGGGCACGCATGGCAAAACTCTCGCTGGAGAAGAAGGACGCGGGCGACCCGTTCTACACCGCCAAGCTTGCCACCGGCCGCTATTTTGTCGAGCGGATGCTGCCCGATGCGGCCGCCCACCTCGCCAAGGTGAAGACCGGCGCTGGCGCCATGATGGCGCTGGAAGCAGCCGAGTTCTGAGGCGCAGTCCTGACGTGGCGGCACGGCTGGAGAATCCGGGCCGCCACGCTTACATGCTGACGTGAACGTAAGCGGCAACCTGACGCCGCGACACGAAGTGGAGGATACCGATGCATGAGAGCCCGCTGAACGTCCCGAAAGCCAACTGGCGTCAGGACGAAGAGCTCGAGATTTTCGCTGATGCCGTGGGCCAGTTCTTCGAGAAGGAATGCGCCCCGCATGTCGCCGAATGGCGCAAGGCCGGCATCGTTCCGCGCGAGATCTGGACCAAGGCCGGCGAAATGGGCCTGCTCGGCGCTTCGGTTCCCGAGGAATACGGCGGCGCGGGCGGCGATTTCCGCCATGAGGCCATCATCATCGAGCAGCAGCAGTGGAAGGGTATCGACGGCTTCGGCATCACCCTGCACAACGCCATCATCGCCCCCTACATCACCGCCTATGGCACCGAAGAGCAGAAGCAGCGCTGGTTGCCGAAAATCTGCACCGGCGAACTCGTCACCGCCATCGCGATGACCGAGCCGGGCGCAGGCTCCGACCTTCAGGGCATGAAAACGACCGCGAAGAAGGATGGCGACAGCTACATCCTCAACGGCTCGAAAACCTTCATTTCCAACGGCCAGACCGCAGACCTGATCCTCGTCTGCGCCAAGACCGATCCGACCAAGGGCGCCAAGGGCATCTCCATCGTTGTTGTCGAAGCCGACAAGGCCGAAGGTTTCCGCCGTGGCCGCAACCTCGACAAGGTCGGCCAGCACGCAGCCGACACGTCTGAACTCTTCTTCGATGAAGTCCGCGTTCCTGCAGAAAACCTGCTCGGCGGGGAAGAAGGGAAGGGCTTCATCCAGCTCATGCAGAAACTGCCGCAGGAGCGTCATGTCATCGGCCTTCAGGGCGTCGGCATGATCGAGCGCGCAATCCATGAGACGGTGGCCTATGTCAAAGGCCGCAAGGCGTTCGGCCAGACCATCTTCGATTTCCAGAACACCCAGTTCAAGCTCGCCGAAGCCAAGACCGAGGCGACTGTCGCAAAAGTGTTCGCAGATCACTGTACGGAGCTTCTCCTGAAGGGAGAGCTCGATGCGTCCACCGCCTCGATGTCGAAATACTGGGTGTCGGATCTGCAATGCAAGATTATCGACGAGTGCCTGCAACTGCATGGCGGCTTCGGCTATATGGATGAATATCCCATCGCCCAGATGTATGCCGACGCCCGCGTCCAGCGCATCTATGGCGGCGCCAACGAAGTGATGAAAATGCTGATCGCGAGGACGATGTAGAGGGATTATGCCAGACAGGCACTTGCTCCGCGAAGTCTTCCCAACGCCCGCGCGCAGCTCGGTGTCCCTTGGCTTTGAGATCATTGAGCTGGACGCCAAGGCGATGACCACGCGCGTCCGGTTCAATGGCAGCCCGGAATTCACAAATCCCGCCGGCTATATCCAGGGCGGCTATCTCGTTGCCATGATGGATGATGCCATCGGCATGCTGACGACCATCAAGGCCGGCACGTCAAAATACCCTTCCACGGTGGACTTGCACACGCATTTCCTCCGCCCCGTCCGCGTTGGCCCCATCGAGGTGGCCGCGCGGCTTCGCAATGTCGGCCGGGCGATGGTTTTCGCCGAGGCCGACCTTTTCGACTCCCGCGGCAAGGAAGCCGCGAGGGCCACTGCCTCGCTCACGCTCAACCCGGCCAAAGCACCGGCCCAAACCCCAAGATCCTGACTTCCAAAGGAGCCACCCCATGCCCGAAGCCTATATCTACGACGCCGTGCGTACACCCCGCGGCAAAGGCAAATCCTCCGGCGCGCTGCACGAGATCACCTCGCTCAGCCTTGCCACACAGGTCCTCCAGGCCATCCGTGACCGGAATGACCTCGACACGTCCAAGGTTGACGATGTTGTCCTCGGCTGCGTCTCTCCGGTGGGAGAGCAGGGGGCTGATATCGCGCGCGTTGCCGTTCTGAACGCGGACTATGCCGAAACCACCGCGGGCGTGCAGGTTGACCGTTTCTGCGCGTCGGGCCTCGAAGCCTGCAACATGGCGGCGGCAAAAGTCATTGCCGGCGAAGCCGACTTTGCCATTGGCGGCGGCGTTGAATCGATGAGCCGCGTGCCCATGGGCGCGTCAGGCGGCGCGTGGTCGGCTGATCCGCAGATTGCGCTCAAATCCTACTTCACGCCCCAGGGCATCGGCGCCGACACCATCGCCACGAAATACGGCTTCAGCCGGGATGACGTGGACGCTTTCGCCCTCGAAAGCCAAAAGCGCGCCGCCCAAGCCTGGAAGGAGGGCCGCTTCTCCAAATCCATCGTTCCGGTCAAGGATCAGATGGGCGGCATCCGCCTTGCCCATGACGAGCACATGCGCCCGGACACAACCATGCAATCGCTTGCCGCGCTGGACCCGTCCTTCGCCGGCATGGGCGCGATGGGCTTCGATGAAGTCATCAAGCAGCGCTATCCGGAGCTTGAGAAGATCAACCACGTTCACCACGCCGGCAACTCCTCGGGCATCGTGGATGGCGCGTCCGCCGTTCTCTTCGGCTCGAAGGAAATGGGCGAAGCGCTTGGCCTGAAGCCGCGCGCAAAGGTCCGCGCCATGGCCTCCATCGGTTCGGAGCCGGGCATCATGCTCACCGGCCCGACCTATGTGACGCAGAAGGTGCTGAAGAAAGCCGGCATGAATGTTGGCGACATCGACATCTACGAACTCAACGAAGCCTTCGCGTCTGTCGTCATGCTGATGATGAAGCTGCTCGAAATTCCGCACGAGAAGATGAACGTCAATGGCGGCGCCATTGCGATGGGCCACCCGCTGGGCGCAACCGGCGGCATGATCCTCGGCACGGTTCTGGACGAGCTTGAGCGCTCCGACAAGGAAACCGGCCTCATCACCCTCTGTGTTGGCGCCGGCATGGGCACGGCCACCATCATCGAGCGCGTCTGATCACACTACGGAATATTGAGAACACAGTCATGAAACTTGAAACTTTCAAATTCGACATCGATGCCGACGGCATCGCCCACGCGATCTTCGACGTGCCCGGCCGCAGCATGAATACGCTCACCGGCAAGGCCGTGGCGGACATCATCGCGATCACCCAGGAAGTGGCGACGAATGACGCCATCAAGGGCCTGGTCATTTCGTCGGGCAAGGAAACCGGCTTCTGCGCCGGGGCAGACCTTGGCGAGATGGGCGACCGCGCCGGCAGCGGCGGCGAGCAACAGAAAAAGTCTGAAGCCGAGCTGAAGAAAGAACAGTTCGATGCGGGCTTTGCCCTCAACGGCACGCTGCGCAAGCTCGAAACCTGCGGCAAGCCGGTCGCCGTTGCGCTCAACGGCCTCGCCCTTGGCGGCGGTCTCGAAGTGGCGCTTGCCTGTCATTACCGCGTTGCGGCCAATGACAATCCGCGCATCCAGTTCGGCCTGCCGGAAGCCAAGATTGGCCTCCTGCCGGGCGCTGGCGGCACGCAGCGCATGCCGCGCCTCGTCGGCGTTCAGGCCGCACTCCCGCTGATCCTGCAGGGCGAAAGCTTCAATGCAGAGAAAGCCCACGCCATGGGCGTCGTTCAGGAGCTTGCTCCGGGTGCGGAAACAGTTGCTCGTGCCAAGGCATGGGTGAAGGCCAATCCAAAGGCGAAAGCGCCGTGGGATGAGAAGGGCTTCAAGGTGCCGGGCGGCGTGCCGCACAAATCGCCGGGCGCTGGCCAGGTGGCCACATTCTCGAACATGATGCTGTCGGCCAAAACGTATGGAAACTATCCGGCCCAGAAGAATATCCTCTCCTGCGTCTATGAGGGCATTCAGGTGCCGATCGATGCCGGCCTGCGCATTGAAACGCGCTACTTCATCAACACGCAGCAGCGCCCCGAAGCCAAGGCGATGATCCGTTCGCTGTTCCTTTCCACGCAGGCCCTGTCGAAAGGTGCAAATCGTCCGGCAGGCTTCGAGAAGGCGGAGATCAAGAAAGTCGGCGTCATCGGCGCTGGCCTGATGGGCGCTGGCATCGCCTATGAACAGGCACGCGCAGGCATCCGCACCGTGCTCGTCGATGTGAAGCAGGAAGCGGCCGACAAGGGCAAGCAATACTCCGTCCGCCTCGTCGAGAAGGCCGTTTCCCGTGGCAAGAGCACGAAAGAGAAGGGCGATGCGCTTCTCTCGCTCATCACGCCGACCACGGATTATAAGCTCCTGGAAGATTGCGATCTGGTGATCGAGGCTGTCTATGAGGACATGGACCTCAAGCACAAGGTGCTGACCGATGTTGAGGCCGCAGTAGGCGAGAACGCCATCGTCGGCTCCAATACCTCGACCCTGCCGATCACCCAGCTCTCCACTCCGTTGAAGCGTCAGGACAAGTTCATCGGCATCCACTTCTTCTCGCCGGTCGAGCGGATGGGGCTTGTCGAGATCATCATGGGTAAGGAAACCAGCCAGGAAACCCTCGCCAAGACGATCGACTATGTCCTGAAAATCCGGAAGACGCCGATTGTCGTCAATGACAGCCGCGGCTTCTACACCTCGCGCTGCTTTGGCACCTACACCCAGGAAGGCCTGGAAATGGTGTCGGAAGGCATCAAGCCGGCGATCATTGAGAATGTCGGCCGTCAGTCCGGCATGCCGATGGGCCCACTCGAAGTGTCCGACTCCGTTGGTCTCGACACGGCGCTCAAAGTCGGCCGCGCAACCGCCAAGGCCACCGGCTTCGATTACAACGAAGCCCCACTTGGCCGCCTCATGGCCTGGGTTGTCGAAGACAAGGGCCGCGTTGGCCGCAAGGCCGGCAAGGGCTTCTACGACTATAACGAACAGGGAAAGCCGGATCGCCTCTGGCCGGGCCTGAACGAGCAAGTCGAGATCAAGGTCGACGAGTGCCCGCCCGCCCTGAAGAAAGAGCTGACCAACCGTCTCCTGATCCGTCAGGCGATCGAAGTGGCCCGCTGCTTTGAGGAAGGCGTGATCACCGATGCGCGCGATGGCGACATCGGCTCGATCCTCGCCTGGGGCTTTGCGCCCTATACCGGCGGCTGCGTCAGCTACATGGATCTGATCTGGGGCGTGCCCGCCTTTGTTGCCGAGGCAGACCGCCTCGCCGACAAATACGGCGAGCGCTTCCGCCCCGGTAAACTGCTGCGCGAAATGGCCGAAAAAGGCGAAAGCTTCTACGGACGCTTCCCGCCCGCGGGCGAAAAGAAAGCTGCCGCCTGACCTCGCCTGCGGCGCTGAGACTGGTTTCAATTCAGCGTATACAGATAAAGGGAGGCGCGTAGCGTCTCCCTTTTTGATTCTGTGGAAAATTATGGCCGCTGGGGCACTTTTGGGTTGATCTGAAATGCCTCAGACTGTTGAAATCCTCTCGCTCAAAGAGAGCAAATATTCAACTTGGGGGTCCCATTGAAGAAAACTCTGACTGCGGTGCTCGTCGCCGCAAGCGCACTTGTTTTGACTGCATGTACAACGACCGAGAAAGTTGCGGTTGAAAAGCCGACTGATCTGAAGATGTCGTGCGAAGAAATCGAAGGTGAGTTCGACAAGCTCGACCAGGTCATGGAAGATGCTTCCGGCGACAAGGGTGTGAACACTGCAAACGTCGCTGCCGTTGTGTTCTTCTGGCCGGCCGCTGTCGGCAACTATATGAATGCGTCTGAAGCGGAAAAGCTCGTTGAGAAGCGCCGCGCGCACCTGATGGACCTGTATATGAAGAAGTCCTGCTCTGCCGCCGAGTAAGGCGTGGGGGGCGATTCCTCATGAAAAAGAAAAGGCCGGAGCATCGCTCCGGCCTTTTTGTTTGTCTGATTGTCCGTTGCCGGAGGAGCGGGAGGTTATTTCTTCCCGCGGCTCCACCAGCCATTGCGCTTGGGTGCCGGCGGCTCCGCCGGGGCAGGAGGTGTTTCCGGTGCTGCTTCGGCGGGCGCTTCGGCTGCAGCCATTTCTGGTTCCGTCGCCGGCTCCTCGACTACGGCAGGAGCAGGCGGAGCCTCCTCAACAACTGCAACGACTGGGGCTTCTTCCGCCGGCGTTTCAGCCGGCGCGGCAGTAGGTGCCTCGTCTGCCGCAGCCTTGGAGCGTCCACGGCGCGAACGCGGCTTCGGTGCGGGTGCTTCAGCTTCTTCCGGCTTGGACTCAGCTTCAGTTGCCGCCTCTGCAGGAGCTGCTTCGGCAACCTCCGCAGCCGGAGCATCTGCTTCCGGTGGCGCTTCGGCGGCCTCAACAGCCTCCGCTTCCGCTTCGACGTCTGCCGGTGCCGGCAGACCAATCGAAGGCTCATCTTCCGACAGCATCACCTCAGCGCTGACCGACAGGCCATCCAGCAGCGCGCCGCCATCGGCCACCATCGGGATATCGCGGCCCTCGCCACCCCGGCGACGGCGGCGCCCACCCCGGCGGCCACGGCGGCGGCGTTTGCGCGGCGAGTCGCCGTCTTCGGCGCGGGCGTCGTTCCCGGCCTCGTCGCCATCCTCGTCGTCGTCGTCGCCCTCGTCTTCATCGTCGGCGTCTGCTTCACCCACCTCAATGGCCGGGGCTTCCGCATCCACGACTTCTAGCCCGGTTTCGCGCTGTTCGCCGCGATTGCGTCCGCCTCTGCGGCGGCGGCGGCGGCGGCGGCCGCCACCCTGTTTTTCTTCGCTGCCGCCATCAGCATCGGAAGCTTCGGCGCTGTCATCCTCATCGCCGGCTTCGTCATCGGCCTCGATCAGGTCTTCGTCTTCGAAATCCTCGTCGTCTTCGTCACGCGAAGGCGGCGGCGTCGGTTTCATCAGCGAGCGCGGTGTGGAGCGTTTCTTCGGCTTGGCGTTCGGGTCGCGTTCGGCGTCGATCTGGAAATCGCCCGGCAGCATGTCCTCGGAAGAGTGGATGGAAATGGCAAAGCCCGCCACCCGCTCGATGCCGATCAGCGCTTCGCGCTTGTTGTTGAGGATGTAGAGCGCCACATCGGTCGGCGCTTTCACGGCGATGCCGCGCAGGCCGCCCGTTGCAGCGCGCGCTTCGATGGCGCGGATCAGTTGCAGCGCCGCCGATGGGATCGAGCGGCGGCGGCCCGTGCCGTTACAGGCCGGGCAGGGATCGGAAGTCGCCTGCAGCACGCCTTGGCGGCGGCGCTGACGCGAGATTTCCATCAGGCCGAATTGCGAGATGCGGCCATGCTGCACGCGGGCGCGGTCCACCTTCAGGCATTCCTTCAGGCGTTTCTCGACCGCGCGGTTGTTCTTGTTCTCCTCCATATCGATGAAGTCGATCACGATCAGGCCGGCCAGGTCGCGCAGGCGCATCTGGCGGCAGGCTTCTTCAGCTGCTTCCAGATTGGTGCGCAGGGCAGTCTGCTCGATATTGCGCTCGCGGGTCGCCTTGCCAGAGTTCACGTCAATGGCTACGAGGGCTTCGGTCTGGTTGATCACCAGATAGCCGCCCGATTTCAGCTGAACGACCGGCGAATAGATGGAATCGAGCTGGTTCTCGACCGCTTCAGCCACATAGAGCGGATCTTCGTCGCGCCATTGCTGAACCTTCTTGGCCTGGCTCGGCATGATGATCTTGGCGAGGTCTTTCGCCTCGCGGTAGGCGTCATCGCCCTGAACCCAGACTTCCTCGATCTCCTTGTCGAACATGTCCCGCATCGCCCGGTGGACGAGGCCACCCTCAGCATTGATCAGCGCCGGGGCTTCCGAAGAGAGCGTCTTCTCGACAATCTGCTCCCACAGTTTCGAGAGGTATTCATAGTCGCGCTTGATCTCGGCCTTGGTGCGCTTGGCGCCGGCCGTGCGCACGATGAGGCCCTGACCATCGGGCACATCCAGCTCCGAAACGATGGATTTCAGGCGCTTGCGGTCTGCCGAATTGACGATCTTGCGGGAAATCCCGCCGCCGCGCGGGGTGTTTGGCATCAGGACGGAGTAGCGGCCGGCCAGCGACAGATAGGTCGTCAGGGCGGCGCCCTTGTTGCCGCGCTCCTCTTTGACCACCTGCACCAGCATCACCTGGCGGCGGCGGATCACTTCCTGGATCTTGTAACGCTTGGAAATCGGCGTGCGCTGGGTTTTCTTCTGGCTGTTGCGGCGGGCCGGTTTGGCAGCGGGCTTGGCGGCTTTGGGCTCGCCTTCTTCGCCGGCGTCTTCGTCCTCGGCGTCGTCTTCGCCGGCAGCTGCTTCGGCGCCGTCTTCCTCGTCGCCGTCACCTTCGGCGTCATCCTCGCCGTCTTCGTCCTGCGCATGGGTGTGGCCGCCATTGCCGCCATTTTCCATGTCCGCGCTCATGCCATGGGGCACATATGGGCCGTCATCATCGTCTTCGATGGCGGCAGCAGCTTCCTCGGCCGCTTCGCGCAGCAGGGCTTCGCGGTCTTCGGCCGGCAGCTGGTAATAATCGGGGTGGATCTCGCTGAAGGCGAGGAAACCATGGCGGTTGCCACCATACTCGACAAAGGCCGCCTGGAGCGAGGGCTCCACCCGGGTCACTTTTGCGAGATAGATATTTCCGCGGAGTTGTTCGTTGCCGGTTGCCTCGAAGTCGAAATCGTCAACCTGGCCGTTGTTGACGATCGCCACCCGCGTTTCTTCGGGGTGGGCGGCGTCGATCAGCATCAGTCTGCTCATGAAACAGAACCTTTCGGTCCGGCGCCGCGCGCCAGGGCGTATCACGCCTCAGGCGGGCTGGCAGGCCGGAATAAGTGGGGAGGGAGGCGCCTTGCGGGCGCAGGGAGCCGTCTCGCCTCGGCGAGTCGGTCAAACCTGCAGTGTTCGCGGCACCTGTGCGCATTTATCCTGCTTTCCGGAGCGCGCCGCCCGCTTGCCTTTCCGGGGAAGCCGGGCCGGGGTGCGCTGTTGGGAAACCGTTGGGCCGACCCTTTACGGCGGCCACATGAGAACTGTGCCCAATTTTCCCTGCAATTGAAAGAGCCAAATTCCCGCTGCGGGTGCTGTAACCGCTAATCTGCGGTCAAGGCTGGGTTAATCTTCCTGTGGGTATCCAATGGGCTGACGTCAATTTGGGCAGGGCCTGCCCGTTTTACCCGCCGAGCTGATGCTGATACGCACCGTTTCAGTCTTGTTAACCCTTTGCTTTGTCGCCGTTTTCGGCGCCGTTGCCGATGTGTCACAAGTGCGGGTCGTGGGGGACGGTGCCCCCACCCGAATCACGGTCTGGACGGACACTCCGGAAGAAGGGGATGCTTTCCTTCAGGAGGGCGCTGGCGGGCGGCGCATTGTTTTCCCTTTGAGATTGAACGCCTATTCTGCGGAAGGCCTCGGCAGCGGCGGTGTCAGCGTCTGGACGCTGAACCCCGGCGAACTGGTGTTCGAACTGGATCGGCCGATGTCCGTCGTGCGCGTCCTGCGCCTGCCGCCCACGGGAACTGAAACGGCCCACCGCGTCATCATCGATCTCGACACGGTGTCGGACGCCCGTTTCGCCAGCATGGCCAAGCGGGATGTGCGCCGTTTTGCCAAGGCCGAGGCCGATGCCGGCAAGGCTGCCGAAAAAGCTGCGCTCCAGCTTGCCGGCGCGTCCACCTCCACCCGTAAAGTTCCGCTCCGCGGCACGAAAGGCCATGTGGTGGTTATTGATGCCGGCCATGGCGGCAAGGATCCCGGCGCGCTCGCCGTCAATGGCGGCAAGGAAAAGGACATTACCCTCAAGGCGGCGCTGGACCTGCGCGACCTTCTGGAAGCCGATGGCCGCTATACTGTCCGCCTTGTGCGCGACACCGATGTCTATGTCGATCATGAGGATCGTGTGACCCGCGCCCGCAACTGGAATGCCGAGCTGTTCATCTCGCTGCATGCCGATGCGGCCGGCAACAGCACGGTCGCAGGCGCCTCGGTCTACACCATCTCGGCACGCGGCGAGGGGCGGATCGACCGGGAAGCCAGTCGCAACAACTGGGTCATCCCCATTGAAGATGGCACGCCCCAGCGCCTCACGGGCATCCTGTCAGACCTTGTGAAGCGCGAAACCAAGACACGTTCGGGCGAGTTTGCCGAGCTGCTGTTGCCCGAACTGGAAAAGGCAGGCCCCGTCCTGCGCAATACCCACCGCAGCGCGGGTTTTTATGTGCTGCTGGCGCCGGACGTGCCTGCCGTTCTGCTGGAGCTTGGCTTCCTGACGAATGCCGAGGACGCCCGGCGTCTCCAGTCGGACAGGGGGCGCGAGGCAGCCGTTCAGGCGGTCAAGCGGGCCATCGATTCCTATTTCGACCGGCAGGATGTGCGCCTCGCCTCTCAATAGGGCACGCGGTTGCGGCCCTCTTGTCGCTCCTGCCGGATACTGCAAGTGTCGCCTCATGAAACCATTCTTCTCGACGCTCCTGTTGGCCGGTCTTGTCACGCTGGGCGGTTGCGCCAGCTCCGGGCCGCACGGGCCTTCGTATAATTTCTCCGAAGACCGCCCCCCAGAGGCGTCCTCATACCGGGACTTCATGATCGCGCGCATTGCGTCGCTGACCAATGATCCGGAAACTGCCGCCCTAAGCTATGGTGCCGTCATCGACGCGATGCCGGACAAGGCGCCGATTGCCGAGCGTGCGGTTTTCTCTGCCTTGCTGGCGGGCGATTACGCGGTCGCCGTCGGTCTGGCTCACCGTGCCAGCGAAGCGGGCAGCCAGGCAAGCCTCGTCCGCTTGACGCTCGCCACCGATGCCATCACCCGTAGCCGCGCCCAGAAAGCAAGGCCCTGGCTTGAGGGGGAGGGATTGCCGCCCTTCAACCGGTCGATTGCCAACAATCTCTCCGCCTGGGTGGCCCTCGAAAAAGGCGGCCTGTCCGATGCGGCGCCATTCGTCGAGCAACAGCTTACCGGAGACATGCGTTTCGACAGCCCGTCCCTCTATATGCTTGGCCTGCTGCAGATGTCCGCGGGGGAGACCAAAGCCGCGATTGAAACCTTCGAGAAGGTCTGGACATCGGGCGCCCGCCTCGCCGTCGGCGTGGAAGCCCATGCTGAGTTGCTGGCCGCGGGGGGAGACAGGGAACGCGCGCTGGAGCTGATCGACACCTTCCGCGCCGATGTTGGCGTCAATGCAAGCCTTGCGTCTCTGGCAGACCGCATCGAGTCCGGTGTCCGCATCAAGCCGCGCCGCCTTTCCACGCGCCAGGGCGCCGCCTTGTCCTTCTATGTGCCCGCCGCCGCGTTGATGTACCAGACCGAAGATGATCTCTCCTCAGTCTACTTCGTGCTGGCGCTCGCGCTGGACCCGAACCTTCATGTCGCCCGTTCGCTCTGGGCGCAGGCGCTCGAGAATGGCGGGCGCCGCGACGACGCGATCCGCATCCTGCGCGAGGTTCCGCCGTCCTCGGACTATTACGCCAATGCGCGCGGCCAGCTGGCAAATCTGCTCAACGCCGAAAACCGCAGCGAAGAAGCACTGCAGGTCGCCGCAGAGGCGCTTGCAGGCAATCCTGATCGCGGCCTGAAACTGCAGCTGGCAGACCTCTACATCTCGCGCGAACGGTACACCGATGGCGAAGCCATTCTCAGCGAAGTGATCGCCAGCGATGGCGAGCAGGCCGATTGGCGCGTCATCTTCGCCCGCGGCGCGGCGCGTGAACGCCAGGGCAGCTGGGAAGCCGCCGAGGCCGACCTGAAGCACGCTCTCGAGCTGCGCCCGGAGAACGCCACCATCCTCAACTATCTCGGCTATTCCTGGATCGATCGGGGCATCAATCTGGAGGAAGGGTTCAGCCTCATCCGCCGCGCTGTCATCCTCGAGCCGTTATCCGGCCACATCGTCGACAGCCTCGGCTGGGCCTATTACCGGCTTGGCAAGTATGAGGAAGCCGTCGACTTCCTTGAGCGCGCCGTCGAGCTGATGCCGGGCGACCCGACGTTAAACGATCATCTGGGCGATGCCTATTGGATGGCCGGCCGGCATCTCGAAGCCGGCTTCCAGTGGAACCGCGCCCTCAAGCTCGATCCCGGTGAAGAAGACCGTACGCTGATCGAAGAGAAGCTGCGCACGGGTCTCGTCCCGGAACCGGCGCCCGCGACGCTGCAATGACAACTTCGCCTGTAAGCCTGTCCGGCTTTGCGCCTGCCAAGGTGAACCTCACCCTGCATGTCGGCCCGGTTAAACCCAATGGCCGGCACAACCTTGATTCTCTTGTGGTCTTCTCCGATGCGTCCGCTGCAGACCATCTGACGGCGGAGCTTGCTGAAGACATAACGCTGGATGTCTCCGGCCCCACGGCGCCTGCATCGGGTGATCCGGCCGATAATCTCGTCCTGCGCGCCGCCCTTGCGCTCAAAGCCGCGAGCGGCACGCCGAAAGGGACCCGCCTTCGCCTCATCAAACGCCTCCCCGTGGCGGCTGGTATCGGGGGCGGTTCGTCGGATGCGGCGGTGGCGCTGCGCTTGCTGACAGAGCTTTGGGGTGTCGACCCGGCCCATGCAATCGCCCTCGCGCCCAGCCTTGGCGGCGATGTTCCTGTTGCGCTCTCTGGTCTGCCCGCCCTGATGCGCGGGGAAGGGGAACGTGTCATCCCCTGCGTCGTGCCGCCTGTTGCGGCGTTGCTCGTCAATCCCGGTGTGGCCTGTCCAACGGGGCCTATCTTCCGCGCCTATGACGCGGCTGGCGGCGGCGCCGGCTTTGCTGAAACAGATCCGCCAGCGGATTTGCAGGATGCCAAACAGCTCGTCGCCTGGCTCCGCCATCAGCGCAACGATCTGGAGGCTCCCGCCATCGCCCTCGTGCCGGAAATTGCCGCCGTGCTTGAAACGCTCGCCGCCCAGCCGGGCGTGCTTCTTGCGCGCATGAGCGGCTCGGGCGCCACCTGCTTTGCCATTTTCGAGGCCATCGCCTTTGCCGAACGCGCCGGCGTCGTCCTGAAAAGCCAGCCCGCCACAAAAACCTGGTGGACCGCCGCCTGTCGCCTCGGGGCTGCGCCATGATCACGCTCTCGCTTGTCTGGGCCGGTCTGCCGCTGATTGTCAGCTTCCTCGTCTGCGCGCTGATGATCCGCCTCGGCCCGCAGGATGCGCCCGATGGGGAGCGCAAGACGCAGGCCCGCGCTGTGCCCAGCGCGGGAGGCGTTGGTGTCCTCTCGGGTATCGGGTCTGCAATCCTTGCTGCCAGCCTCTTTCGGCCGGGCGGTCTGGAAAGCCCGCTGCTTACCCTGTCTCATACGGCGCTTGGCGGCCCTGTCCTCCTTGTGCTGATTGCCGGCCTGCTTGGCTATTTGGATGATCGCTACAATTTGCCCGCCGGGCGAAAGCTAAACGTCCTGGCCGCTGGCGCGATCCTTGCGGCGGTGCTGGGGCCACAGCTCACGGCCTTCTGGTTGCCTGGCGCAGGCGCCGTCGGTCTGCCGCTGCCTGCGATCATCGCCATTGCGGGCGCTGCTGTCTGGCTGTTCGTCATGGCCAATGCGGTGAATTTCATGGATGGGGCAAACGGCATCGCCATGGGGTCATCCGCCATACTGATTGCCGCCCTCGCGATCATTGCGTCCCCTCCGACTGGCGCTGCGCCGGGTGTTCTCTTTCTCTTGCTTGTGGCCGCTGCTGCGGCGCTCTGCGGCCTTCTCGCCTGGAACCTTCCGGGGCGGCTTTATGCGGGCGACACAGGGGCTCTCGCTATCGGCGCACTCATCGGCGCTGGCGGCCTGTCAGTGGCCGTCGCCCATTCGGTCTGGGTGCCTGCAACGCTCGTCCTGCCAGTGCTGGTCGATGTTTTCCTCACGCTCATCTGGCGCGCCCGCCATGGCCGCCCGCTGATGCAGGCCCATAGGGATCATGCCTACCAGCTTCTGCTGCGCGCAGGCTGGAGCCATCTGGAGGTTGCGGGTCTCTGGTGGGGCTTCTGCCTGGTTGCATCGCTTGCCGCCATCGCCGGGGCGCGTCTTGGCCCATCGGTCGCTTTCGGCCTCTTCCTGCTGCTGCTGGCGGCAGGCGTTTCGCTTTGGGTTCGGCAACGGGTGACGCTCGGGCGGCGCCTCGCCGCGGAAGGGCGCTGACCTAGTAAGCCCGGCTCACGCAGAAATCGGCGAGATCTTCCAGTGCGTCGCGGTAAGGCGTTGCGGGCAGGGTGCGCAGCGCGCCCTTGGCCAGGGCGGCATAGGCTTCAGCTTCCTGCACGGTTGCTTCGGCAGCGCCCGTCGCGCGGATCAGGTGCACGGCGTGCGCGAGATCTGAATCTTCCTGCGTCTCCGGGTTCAGGGCTCGGTCCCAGAAGGCCCGGTCCTCATCCGATCCCCGGCGCCGCGCAATGATCACCGGCAGGGTGATCTTGCCTTCCCGGAAATCATCGCCCACCGATTTGCCGATCACGGCAGTCGTGCCGCCATAGTCGAGCACGTCGTCGATGATCTGGAAGGCGAGGCCCAGATTCTTGCCATAGGTCGCCAGCGCCGTTGCATGCGCTTCGCTGCCGGCAGACAGCGCGCCGGTCTCAGCGGCGGCTTCAAACAGGGCGGCTGTCTTGGCTTCCACAATGGCTAGATATTCTTCGGTCGGCAGGTCGCGGCTTGCCATCGCAGCCAGCTGGTGCACTTCGCCTTCGGCAATCACGGTGGAGGCTGTCGCCAGCCGGTTCAGGATGACCAGGCTGTTGGCTTCGACCAGCAGGTTGAAGGCACGCGCAAACAGGAAGTCGCCCACAAGGATCGAGGCCTTGTTGCCCCAGATTGCCTTGGCGGCGGGTTTGCCGCGGCGCAGGTCGCTTTCGTCCACAACGTCGTCATGCAGCAGCGTGGCGGTGTGAATGAACTCGACTGCAGCGGCCAGCGCATGCGTTGCCGCATTTGCCGTGCCCACAGCATGCGCCGAAATCAGCGTGATCATCGGGCGCAGGCGTTTGCCGCCCGCCGAGACGATGTAGCCGGAAAGGTCGGGAATGATCGCCACCGGGCTTGCGGCGCGTGTCGCCAGCAACTGCTCAACGGCGGTCAGGTCGTCTGCGACAAGTGCCTGCATCCGCTCCGTGATCGAGGAGAGCTGGGCCTTGCTCTTCGGTTTGGGCGCGAGGGTCAAAACGGGGGCTCTCCGGCAGAACGGTCGTCAGTTAAGTAAATCTACGCAAATGCCCGCACAACTCGACGTGGCACCGGGCCGCACGCCTTTGAGCGCATTGGCGCCTCTGCGGCAATAGGTTAGCCTGCAACCGCTGGTCCAGTTTGTGCGTTATATGAGGAATGCAGTCCATGAAACATCTGATGCTCGCCCTTGCGGCTGTCACTCTTGCCGCCTGCGCCACGTCGCCGGCCTACGGCCCGGCCGCAAAGGAAGGCGCCATGGGTTACGCGTCCCAGCAGATCGAAACCGGTCGCTATCGCGTATCCTATACAGATGCCGATGCGGGCAAAGGGCGCAATCTGGCGCTGTTGCGGGCGGCTGAGATCACCCTGCTGGATAGCAAGGACTGGTTTGAGGTCACCGCCGAGTATGCCGATACGACACAGGGCCGCTCGGGCGGCTCGTCCATCAGCATCGGTGGCGGCTCCGGTTCCTATGGCCGTTCTTCCGGTGTCGGCGTGGGCGTTGGTATCGGCATTCCGCTGGGCGGGGGCTCCACAGGCAAGACCACGGTCGTCCTGGAAATCGTCACCGGTGCGGGGCCAAAGCCGGACAATGCCGCCGCCTATGATGCCCGCTCGGTCGATATGAACCTTCGCGGCCAGGTCCAGTAATGGAAGAAGTGCTCCGCACCAACGATCCGGTGAAGTTGTCCTATGCCGAACACCTGCTCTCGGAAGCGGGCATCGAGTATTTTGTGGCCGACCGGCATATCTCGGCGGTGGAGGGCAATATCGGTGCGTTTCCGCGCAGGCTGATGGTAAAGGCCGAACAGAAGGCACGCGCCGATGCTGCCCTGGCGGAGTTGAGGCAGGATTAGGCCTTCGCCTTGTTTAACCCTGCGTCGGGCTTGATGCGGGCGCAGAAGTCCGAAAGAGATTCCCCGGCAAATTCACAAGGGGAATCAAAGGGATGCGCGCTGCAATCATCGCGGTAATTCTGGGGGCGGGCGGTGCGCTCACAGGTTGCTCATCCACCGATCTGGCGGCGTTCAATGTCGCCATGCAGGAAGCCAACGGCACCTATTGGCCCGACCAGTCGGACAGCGTGTCCCATGACTGCGCCTCCGGTTATGGCTTTGTGAACGAGTTTTCCGGCGTCAGCGGTGGCGAAGGCTATCTCTATTTCCAGAACTGGGCAGAAGATGGCGCCCTGATCGAAGTTTCCTTCGAGAATGGCAGCGAGTATTCCTTCGACCTTGAATATGGCGAAAAAACCTACACCATCCATGAACATCCCGGCTATGGTTGGAACACCGCTTGGAGTTGCTGATCCCCAGCGGTGGGGGCAGGGCAGCGTGTCGGGGCGCGTGGAATAGAAGATGCCGGTAAACCAGTTTGATCCTGCGGGCTTTTACTCGCCCTACCATGTCTTTGCGGCGGAGGAGTGGGCGCAGTTCCGGGCCGATACGCCCCTGACGCTGACGCAGGATGAGGTCCATCGCCTCTCCTCTCTGCACGAACCTGTGGACCTCGACGAGGTCCGGCGCATCTATCTTTCCCTCTCGCGTCTCCTCTCGACCCATGTCGAGACCACGCAACGCCTGTTTCGCCAGCGCCAGGCCTTCTTCGCCGAAGATATCGTCAAATCGCCCTTTATCATCGGCATGGCGGGCTCGGTCTCGGCCGGCAAGTCGACCACCGCGCGGATCCTGAAGGAACTGCTTGGCCGCTGGCCGTCCAGCCCGAAGGTTGATCTCGTCACCACCGATGGCTTCCTCCTGCCCAACGCGATCCTCAATGCCGAGGGCCTGATGCAGCGCAAGGGCTTCCCGGAAAGCTATGATGTCGGCGCGCTCCTGCGCTTCCTCTCGGGCATCAAGTCCGGCCAGCGCCATGTCCGCGCGCCGGTCTATTCCCACATGACCTATGACGTGATCCCCGGCGAATACGTCACGGTCGATCAGCCCGACATCCTCATCTTCGAGGGCCTCAACGTGCTCCAGCCGCGCGACCTGCCGCGCGATGGCAAGATCGTGCCCTTCCTGTCGGACTTCTTCGACTTCTCGATCTATATCGATGCCGACGAAGACCTGCTGCGCGAATGGTATATTGCCCGCTTCATGCGCCTGCGCGAAACGGCGTTTCGCAGCCCAGAATCCTACTTCCACCGCTATTCCACCTTCTCTGAAACCGAAGCGCTGCAGACCGCCATTGCGCTCTGGGAAAACATCAACCTGAAGAACCTGCACGAAAATATCCTGCCCACCCGCCCGCGGGCCGATCTGATCCTGCGCAAGGGCGCGGGCCATCTGGTCACCGAGGTCGCGCTGAGGCGGCTATGACCGGCAGTCGCGACACCACAGAAGACACCGTCTATCAGGGCCGCGTCCGGCTGGTTCAGCCGGTGAAGGGGTTCCGCGCGGGCTTCGATTCCCTGCTGCTGTCGGCGGCGCTCCCGGTGCTGGAAAAAGGCGAAGCGCTAGAGCTTGGCTGCGGCTGCGGCGGCGCGTTGCTGCCCTCGGCCTTCCGGATGCCCGGCGCCGCCTTCACTGGCATCGAAATGATGCAGGACGTTGCCGAAATGGCCCGCCAGGGCGCCGCCCTGAACGGCTTTGCCGCGCGCGTCACCGTCGAAAACGCCGAAGCCTCCGATTGGGTTACGCCCCACGAAAACCGCTTCGATCTGGTCTTCGCCAATCCGCCCTATTTCGAGCCCGGCAAGATCTCCGAGCCGGGGGAGGGCAAGGTGCCCGCCTATGTCGAAACCCTCTCTCTGGAAGGCTGGATCAAGGCGATGGTCCATGCCGCCCGGCCCCGCGCGCCGATCATCCTTGTCCACCGCGCTGCCGAGCTGGCCCGCATCCTTGCCCAGCTTGACCGGCAGGCGGGCGAGATCACCGTGCTGCCCGTCGCCTCCAAGGCCGGCGAGCCTGCCCGCCGCGTGCTGGTGCGCGGCCGCAAGGGGCTGAAACGCGGCCCGCTCACCCTCTTGCCGGCGCTGGTCACCCATACTGAGGACGGCGCCGCCCGCACACCCGCTGCCCAGGCGGTCGTGGAAGGCCGCCCCCTCGCCTGGTAGGGCCGATTTCGCCTTGATCCCGGCCGCCGAGCCCCCAATCTCCATACGTATGGGCAGCTCACAAAACGGAGGCGGCCTCCATGTTCACATTCCTCTACCTCGTCAGCCTCGTCTTCGGTCTTGCCATCGCCATCTACGGCGCCTTCGGCCAGCGCGACTTTGACGATTCAGGACGCAAGAAACGCAAATAGTCTCCCGCTTGCGGCGGTTGCGAAGTTTCGCGGTCAGCGCTAGTCCCGCTGGGAACGATCCCACCGGAAGAATGCCATGTCCCCGCCCAAGGCCCACGCCAAGCCGAAATCCTTTCAGGAACTCATCCTGACGCTCCAGACCTACTGGTCCGCCCAGGGCTGCGCCATCCTGCAGCCATACGACATGGAAGTCGGCGCCGGCACGCTCCACCCCGCCACCGTCCTGCGTGCGCTCGGGCCCAAGAACTGGCGCGCCGCCTATGTTCAGCCCAGCCGCCGCCCCAAGGACGCCCGCTATGGCGAAAACCCCAACCGGCTCGGCCATTACTACCAGTATCAGGTCATCCTGAAGCCGAACCCGGCAAACCTGCAGGACCTCTACCTGGAGAGCCTCTACTGCATCGGCATCGACCCGCTCATCCATGACATCCGTTTCGTGGAAGACGATTGGGAAAACCCGACCGTCGGCGCCTGGGGGCTTGGCTGGGAAGTCTGGTGCGATGGCATGGAAGTCAGCCAGTATACCTATTTCCAGCAGGTCGGCGGCCTCGACGTGTTCCCCGTCTCCGGCGAGCTGACCTACGGTCTCGAACGCCTCGCCATGTATGTCTTCGGCGTCGACAATGTGTACAACCTGCCATTCAACGATCCGGCCTCGGAAGTCCCGCTCACCTATGGCGATGTCTTCCTCGAAAACGAGCGCCAGCAATCGGCCTTCAATTTCGAGTATTCCGATGTCGAGATGCTGAAGCGCTGGTTTGTCGATTGTGAAAGCCAATCCAAGGCGCTGCGCGAAGCAGGCAAGCCGCTCGTCGCCTATGATTATGCGCTCAAAGCGTCCCACACCTTCAACCTGATCGACGCCCGCGGCGCGATTTCACCCACCGAGCGCCAGGCCTATATCGCCCGCGTTCGCGACCTCACGCGCGGGGCCGCTGCTCAGTGGGCTGAACAAGAAGCCGCGCGGAGCTGAGAGACCCCATGTCTGAACTTCTGATCGAACTCTTCTCCGAAGAAATCCCCGCGCGCATGCAGGCAAAGGCCGAGGCCGACCTGCTGGCCGCGCTCACGGCAAAGCTGAAAGAGGCTGGCCTTGGCTGGAAGAATGCCTTCGCCGTATCCGGCCCGCGCCGCCTCACGGCGGTGATCGAGGGGCTCGACGCCCACTCCGCCGATGTGCGCGAAGAGAAGAAAGGCCCCAAGGTCGGCGCGCCGGAACAGGCCATCGCGGGCTTCCTGCGCGGCGCCGGCCTGAAAGACATCAGCGAAGCGGAAATCGCCTCCGATCCCAAGAAGGGCGACTTCTACGTCGCCTACATCACAACGCCGGGTCGCAACGCCACGGACGTGATCGCCGAGGCCGTGCCCGCCATCATCCGGGATTTCCATTGGCCCAAATCCATGCGCTGGGGCACCGGCGAGATGCGCTGGGTCCGCCCGCTGCAAGGCATCGTCTGCGTGCTCGATGGCGTGGTCGTCCCGTTTGAAGTCGGCGGCGTTGCCAGCGGCAACACGACCGAAGGCCACCGCGTCCATGGCCGTGGTCCGTACACGGTTACGGGGTGGGCGGACTACAAGGCCCAGCTTGAAGGGAAGGGGCATGTCGTCCTCTCCCGCGATGATCGCCGCCAGACCATTCTTGATGGTATCGCCAAAGTCTGCGCCGATGCTGGCCTTGAATGGATCGAGGACAAGGGGCTTCTGGAAGAAGTCACCGGCCTTGCCGAATGGCCCGTGGTCATCCTTGGACAGATGGACGCAGGGTTCCTGGACCTGCCGCCGGAAGTCATCACGCTTTCCATGCGCACCCACCAGAAATACTTTGCGGCCAACACGAAGAAGACCGGCAAGCTGGCGCCAAACTTCATCGTCGTGGCCAATATCACCGCCAGCGATGGCGGCGTGAAGATTGCTGAGGGCAATGCCCGCGTGCTGTCGGCTCGCCTGTCAGACGCCCGCTTCTTCTGGGAGAAGGACAAGGCAACCCCGCTCGAAGTCATGGGCGAAAAGCTGAAGACCATCGCCTTCAAGGAAGAACTCGGCTCACTCGGTGACAAGGTGGAGCGCGTCGCCGCGCTCGCCCGCGAACTCGCCCCGAAAGTCGGCGCAGACCCGGCGCTGGCCGAACGCGCCGCGCGCCTCGCAAAAGCTGACCTCGTCTCCGAAATGGTCGGCGAGTTCCCGGAGCTTCAGGGCGTCATGGGGCGGTATTATGCCCTCGCCGCAGGCGAAGACCCACGCGTCGCCGACGCCATCCGCGACCACTACAAACCCCAAGGCCCCAGCGACTCCGTTCCGGCAGAGCCGGTCTCCATCGCCGTTGCGCTGGCCGACAAGCTCGACACCCTTGTCGGCTTCTGGGCGATTGATGAAAAGCCCACGGGCTCGAAAGACCCGTTTGCGCTGCGGAGAGCGGCGTTGGGTGTTGTTCGTTCTATTCTCGACGCCGAAATACGACTGCCTCTTAGAAGTTCGATGAAGGCGGCAGGTCAGGAATTCCCTGAGTTCAAATCTGGCAAGGCATATGACCTTGAGTTCTTCTTCGCCGACCGCCTCAAGCAAGTCCTCCGCGACCAGGGCAAGCGTCACGACCTGATCGACGCCGTCTTCGCCCTCGGCGAGGACGATCTCGTCCTCATCGTCAAACGGGTTGAGGCGCTCGCCGCCTTCCTGGCGACCGATGACGGGGCCAACCTGCTCGCCGGCTATCGCCGCGCGGCCAACATCCTGAAGGCCGAAGAGAAGAAGGGCGCGCTGCCCGAGGGGCTCAAGGTCGATCCCGCCCTCATCGGCAAGGGGCCGAAGGAAGAACAGGCGCTCTGGAGCGCGCTGGAAGTGGCCCAAGGCAAGCTCGCCGCGCCGCTCGCCGCAGAGGACTTTGCCGGGGCCATGTCGGTCCTTTCGGTCCTTCGCGCGCCGGTCGATGCCTTCTTCGAGGGCGTGATGGTCAACGATTCGGATGCCAAAGTGCGGGAAAACCGCCTCGCGCTGCTCGTCGCCGTGCGCGACGCGCTGCACAAGGTCGCCGATTTCTCGAAGATTGAGGGCTGAAAAGGGGGCGGCAACCTTGTCACCCTGCGTCATGGGCTCCCGTGACGATTGCGTGACTGGCATTTCGCTCGCTGTTGCAGCATAGGACTTGCAGGCTGGCTACCGGGGCCGGTGGCCGGAAGATCAAAGCTGAACACGGGGAACGCTTCGTATGAGCAACGCCGCAGTAAAAAACGCTGACGAAACATGGGTTTACGCTTTCGGAGGTGGCACCGCAGATGGCGATGCCTCCATGCGCAACCTTCTGGGCGGGAAGGGCGCCAACCTTGCCGAAATGGCAAAGCTTGGCCTGCCAGTGCCCCCCGGCTTTACG
This sequence comes from Hyphomonas sediminis, assembly GCF_019679475.1. Lineage (NCBI taxonomy): Bacteria > Pseudomonadati > Pseudomonadota > Alphaproteobacteria > Hyphomonadales > Hyphomonadaceae > Hyphomonas > Hyphomonas sediminis. The sequence goes on along the minus strand of NZ_JAIEZP010000001.1, from coordinate 97,676 downwards.
ATTTCGACGGCGGTTTGCGTCGCTTATTATGAAACGGGCCGGGTTTATCCCGCCACGCTCGAAGCCCAGACCGCCGCCGCGCTGGCCGATCTTGAGGCCAAGACGGGCAAGGGTTTCGGCGATCCGGCAAACCCGCTCCTCGTCTCCGTCCGCTCGGGCGCCCGCGCCTCGATGCCGGGCATGATGGACACGGTCCTCAATCTCGGCCTCAATGAAGAAGTCGCCGCCGGCCTCGCTGGCAAGGCAGGCGAACGCTTCGCCTATGACAGCTACCGCCGCTTCATCCAGATGTATTCCAACGTCGTGCTCGGCATGGGCCATGACGAGTTCGAACACATCCTGGACGACTATAAGGAGCGCGAGGGCCTCGACCTCGACACCGACCTGTCCGCCGACAACTGGAAGGAAGTCATCGTCCGCTACAAGGACGCCGTCCTGAAAGTCCTCGGCCGTCCGTTCCCGGAAGACCCGCGCGAACAGCTCTGGGGCGCCATCTCGGCCGTCTTCAATTCCTGGATGTCCGATCGCGCGATCATCTATCGCAAGCTGAACGACATTCCCGAAAGCTGGGGCACGGCCGTCAACGTCCAGTCCATGGTGTTCGGAAACCTTGGCGACACGTCGGCCACGGGCGTTGCCTTCACGCGCGACCCGTCCAACGGCTCGCCCATCTTCTATGGCGAATACCTGATCAACGCGCAGGGCGAAGACGTGGTCGCGGGCATCCGCACCCCGGCGCCGATCTCGCGTGAGCGCGCCAACACGCTTGGTTCATCGGATGCCCCGCTCGAAGAGGCGATGCCGCCGGTCTACAAACAGCTGATCGACGTCGCCGAGACGCTGGAGCGCCACTACAAGGACATGCAGGACATCGAGTTCACCGTCGAAGACGGCACGCTCTACATGCTGCAGACTCGCAACGGCAAACGCACTGCCGCCGCCGCCGTCAAGATCGCCGTGGACATGGTCCGCGAAGGTCTGATCACGGAAGAAGAAGCGCTCCTGCGCATCGATCCGGCGGCGCTCGACCAGCTGCTCCACCCGCGCATCCCGTCGGATGACGAGAACAAGAAAGCCGGCAAACCGGCCTATGACGTGGCCTTCAAGGGCCTGCCGGCCAGCCCTGGCGCTGCGGTTGGCCGCGTCGTGTTCGATTCCGAAGAGGCGTTCAATCTCGCTGCCAAGGGGGAGGATGTCATCCTCGTCCGTGTCGAGACGAGCCCGGATGACATCAAGGGCATGCACGCTGCCCGCGCCATCGTCACCGCCCGTGGCGGCATGACCAGCCACGCTGCCGTCGTCGCGCGCGGCATGGGGCGGCCCTGCGTCTGCGGTGCGTCCGACCTGCGCATCGATGTCGCCAAAGGCGAATTCACCGCCCGTGGCCGCACCTTCAAGAAGGGCGACTTCATCACCGTCGACGGCGTCAATGGCCGCGTCATTGCCGGCGGCGTCGAGCTGATCAATCCGGATCTCTCCGGCGATTTCGGTGAGCTGATGGGCTGGGCCGACAAGCGCCGCAAGCTGAAGGTTCGCGCCAACGCCGAAACCCCGCTGGACACGCGCACCGCTGTCGAGTTCGGCGCCGAAGGCGTCGGCCTCTGCCGCACCGAACACATGTTCTTCGAGGAAGAGCGCATCCCGGCGGTGCGCACGATGATCCTTTCCAATGACGAGGCGGGCCGCCGCGAGGCGCTTGCCAAGCTGCTCCCCATGCAGCGGTCCGACTTTGAGGAAATCTTCCGCATCCTGGGCGAGCGCCCGGCCACCATCCGCCTGCTCGATCCGCCGCTGCACGAATTCCTGCCGCATACCGATGAAGACATCGCCGGTGTTGCCAAGGCTTCCGGCCTCAGCGCCGAGGAGCTGCGCCGCCGCGCGGCTGACCTGCATGAGTCCAACCCCATGCTCGGCCATCGCGGCTGCCGTCTCGGCATCACCTATCCGGAGATCTACGAGATGCAGGCCCGCGCCATCTTCGAGGCGGCGGTCAATGTCTCGAAAGAAGGCGAGTTCAAGCCGGTTCCGGAAGTCATGATCCCGCTGGTGGCCACCCACCGCGAGCTCGACATCCTGAAGAAGCTGGTCGACGAAACGGCCAGGAAAGTCTTCGCTGAAACCGGTGTCACGCTCGACTATATGGTCGGCACGATGATCGAGCTGCCGCGCGCAGCGCTGGCTGCGGGCGAGATCGCCGAAGCGGCTGAATTCTTCTCCTTCGGCACCAACGATCTGACGCAGACGACGCTGGGTATTTCCCGCGACGATGCCGGCAAATTCCTGCCTGCCTATTCAGAGAAGGGGATCTACGAAAAGGACCCGTTCGTAACACTTGACCAGGATGGCGTAGGGGAACTTATTAAGATCGCAGCCGAGCGCGGCCGCAAGACTCGGGCCGATATCAAGCTCGGAATCTGCGGTGAACACGGCGGAGATCCGGCTTCTGTGGAATTCTGCCACCGTGCGGGCCTCGATTATGTGTCCTGCTCGCCTTACCGGGTGCCGATTGCGCGTCTCGCAGCGGCACAGGCGGCCGTCCGCGAGGCAAAAAAATAGGCACATTTCCGGGATTCCGCTCAAGAATCCGTGCCGCTTGATCGTTGCATTTCAGCAACAATCTTCCAGTGAGTTGAAGATGAACGGGGTCCGCAGTGGCCCCGTTTTTCTTTTATTTTTCAGATAATTACATCGAATTATTCACGCGTCGCGCGAAATCCGCGATTCGGCTCAGCCCCAAGGCTATCTGAATTGTCACTCAGGAAACTGGCTGAAATATTGCTAGATAGTTGCGGGTGGGCCAATTCCCTCCAGTCCCGAACGGGGCCGGCCGGGTACATGCGGCCTCATTAGAAACGAATAAATCTCGAAAACCCCGGGGTCCGAGGCAGAGCATAACTGCCGGCCGGGGAAAGAGGAGCGGTGATGTTAAGGTTTCTTAAACCAGGCCGGGCCAGTGTATTCCGGGTTAATGGGCTGCGTGAAAAGCTCACACGGTGGTGGCTCGGTATGACTGACCAGGAACAGCGTGATGTCTTCATCCGCGGCGGCATGATTGCCGTTGTCGCGGTGACTGCGTCCGTTTCTCTTCCCGCAATTTCCCAACAGCAGGCCGACCTGCGCGCCGACGCGGAATTCCGCGCCGAGGCGGGGCGTCTGGCCATGTATGAAGATGGTGGCCTTGCCGTGCGCACGGCCAGCCACACGCCGGGCCTGCTCGACACGCCCTGGCTGCGCACCGTCGAATACACCCTGAAGCGCGACATCGATTCTTCGATGAGCCGCTATGCGATGCGCGACCGCGATGGCGCGGCGCTTGCCTCGCTTGCCTCTTTCCGTCCTGACCAGATCCAGCGCGCCGAGACCATCGATGCCGAGCTGATGTGTATGGCGCAGGCTGTCTATTATGAATCGGGTCACGAGCCGGTCGAAGGCCAGCTTGCCGTTGCCGAAGTCATTTCCAACCGTGTCCGCGATCATCGCTATCCTGACACGGTTTGCGATGTGGTCTTCCAGGGCGCGACCCGCACCACCGGTTGCCAGTTCACCTTCACGTGCGATGGCGCGATGAAGAAACAGCCGGTCGGTGAAGCCTGGGAGCGTTCCAGGCGCGTTGCCGCCCATGTCATGATGGGCCTGAATGAAGACCGCACCGACGGCGCCACTCATTATCACGCCACCTATGTTGATCCGGTCTGGAATGCTGGCCTGATCAAGACCAAAAAGGTCGGCCTGCACATCTTCTACCGCTTCCCGCGCGGCGCCGAATGGGCGAGCGTGGAGCGCAACTTCGAAGCCCGCAAACGCCAGACCGAGCTGCGCCTGGCAGCGCTGGACGCGGCGAAGGAAGCCGACATGGCCGCCCTTGATGAAGGCCTGCTCTTCGCAGACGCTTCCAGCGCGGCAGACGACACCTATTACACCGTCACCCCGACCGTTGCGCCCGCCGGCGTCACCACCTCGACCCGCACAGTCCAGGCCCCTGCGCCGCGCCTGATGTCGGTCCAGACGGTCAAGGCAGACGCTGCCGTGAAGCCGGCTGTTGCCGAGGCTGCCCCGGCGCCGGTTCAGGAAAACGCAGAGGCAGGCGCAGAAGTTCCCGCCGCTGTCGTCGTGGACGAATACATGGCCCGCCAGATCGCCCAGGCCCGGGCAACCGCCGGCCAATAAGGCCCATGCCTGACAATCAGACCTTTGAGGCCGTCGATCAGTTCATCGACGGCCTTTTTGCATCCGAAGACGCCGCCCTGCGCCGCCTCCGCCAGCGGGCCGCTGCAGAAGGCCTCCCGCACATCGAAGTGTCGGCCGGGCAGGGCAAGCTGCTTTACCTGCTCGCAAAGCTCATCGGCGCCCGCCGCATTCTGGAGATCGGCACGCTCGGCGGCTATTCCGGCATCTGGCTTGGCCGCGCGCTGCCGCCCGAGGGCGAGCTGGTGACGCTGGAGCTTTCCGAAGCCTACGCCGCCTTTGCGCGCGCGTCCTTCAATGAGGCAGGCCTGGGTGGGCAGACGGTCATTCTCACCGGTCCGGCCCTGCAAAACCTGCCGAGCCTGATCGGGCCGTTCGATCTCGTCTTCCTGGATGCGAACAAGGATGATTACCCGGCCTATTTTGCCGAGGCCGCGCGCCTCCTGCGGCCGGGCGGGCTCTTGCTGGCAGATAATGTCGTGCGCAAGGGCGCCGTTCTTGATCCGCCAGCGGATGATCCGATGGCAAACGGCGCGGCGCAATTCCTCGCCGCGCTCGCCGCCCATCCGGAATTTGAATCCATTGTGTTACAGCAGGTCGGCATCAAGGGGCATGATGGCCTTGCCCTCGCGCGCCGGCGCTGATCAGGCGCGTGGCGGCACGTTCTTGCGGATCGCCTTGCGCACCATGCCCGGCAGCCAGCGCGTCATGAAGCGTGCCCGGTCGGCCTCGGCGCCCACCATGTAATAGATGTCGTCGCCATGCACGGCGTCCCACACTTTCTCTGCCGCCATGGAAACGGGGTAAACCTTCGCGCCATTGGCTTTCATCTGGTCGGACATTTTCTCGTTCGCGCCTTCCTTGCTGCCCATTTCAAGGATCGGGGTATCCACGAACCAGGGCATCAGGGTCGTCACGCGAATGCCAAGGTCGCGGAACTCCGCGTCCAGCGCTTCGGTCAGTCCGCGTACGGCCCATTTGGAGGCGGAGTAGACCGACAGCTGCGGCGCTCCGACGATGCCAGCCGAAGAGGCGGTGTTGACGATGCGCGCGCCTGGCGTTGCCTTCAGCAGGGGCAGGGCGGCATACACGCCATTGATCACGCCCTTCACATTGATGTCGATCACAAGGTCGGAATCTTCGGGCGGAATGTCCTCAAACCAGCCATGGCGGCCAATCCCGGCATTGTTGAACAGGGCGTCCATCTTGCCGCCGGTCGCCTCGCTGAAGCCGGCCATGGCGGCGGTCCAGTCGGCCCGCTGCGTCACGTCCAGCTTCGCCATATGGCAATTGTCGGCGCCGATTTCGGCGGCAACGGCCTTCAGGCCCATTTCGTTGAGGTCATAGAGGCCGCAGAACCAGCCCTTGCGGGCGAAGTAGCGCGCCGTTTCCGCGCCGATGCCTGAGGCTGCGCCTGTGATGAAGATTGCCTTGCGGCCGTTTGCGCGCGCCATGTCTGTCCTCCCGCCGGTTTATTTGTCACTGGTCATGCCAGTCTTTCCGGCGGCAACTGTCAGACGACATCGAGCCCCAGGTCAAGGTTCGGTGCAGAATGCGTCAGCGCGCCGGACGAAATAAAGTCCACGCCCGTCTCGGCAATCGCGCCGACCGTCTCAAGGGTTACCCCACCGGAAGCCTCCAGCGTCACCCGCCCGGCGGTCAGGCGCACAGCCTCGCGCAGCTGGTCGAGGTTCATATTGTCCAGCAGCACGGCATGCGGCCCATGCTTCAGCGCTTCTTCCAATTGCGCCAGCGTGTCGACCTCCACTTCGATCATCCGCAGGTGCCCGGCATAGGCTTTCGCCCGCGCCAGCGTCGCCGCGATCGATCCGCCGCAGGCGGCAATGTGATTGTCCTTGATGAGGATTGCGTCATCCAGGCCATAGCGGTGCGAGGTGCCTCCGCCACAGCGCACGGCCCGCTTCTCCAGCGCCCGGTGGCCCGGCGTCGTCTTCCGTGTGCAGACAACGCGCGCCTTGGTGTGGGAAACAGCGTCCACATATTGCCGCGTCAGGCTGGCCACGCCGGAAAGCCGCCCCAGGAAGTTCAGCATCGTGCGCTCGGCAATCAGGATGGAGCGCGCAGAGCCAGACAGCCGCGCCACCACATCGCCCGGCGTCAGCGCGCTGCCATCGGGCTTCTCGATCTGCAGTTTCAGGTCCGGGTCCACCAGCTGCGCCGAATAAGCGGCGGCGTCGAGCCCCGCGATCACGCCCGGCTTGCGCGCCGCGATCACGACGGACAGTTGTGTCTCCGGCGGAATGGTCGCGTCCGTCGTCAGGTCGCCCGCCCGGCCAAGGTCTTCGGCCAGCGCCAGCCGAACGATCGGATCAAGGATGATCGGCGAAAGGGGAGGGATGTAGGTCATATGACGAGCGCCTCGCGGGCTGGGGGTAGAAGGAACTGGCGCTCTGGCGCGCCGGTCTCGGGATAGTCGGAGCGGAAATGCCCGCCGCGGCTTTCGGTGCGCGCCAGCGCCCCGCTCGCGATCAGGCGCGCCGCCGTCAGCGCCGCTGCGCCCGGCGCCGCCGTCTCCAGCCGCTCGATCAGGTCCAGCAGCGCCGTCAGCCCCGCTGCATTGCGCACCACGCCGCACTCGCGCGACATCGCTTCGCGCAAGCTCAGCATGTCCGCCTCGGCCAGTCTCGGCGTGGTATAGCCTTCGCTCGCCCCCGCTTCGGCAAGGTCAGCGTCGCGCAGGCGCCGCGCAATCCGCTCGGCAAACACCACCGCTTCCAGCAGCGAGTTCGAGGCAAGCCGGTTGGCCCCATGCGCGCCGGTAGCGGAACATTCTCCGCAGACGGAAAGTCCCTCCAGCGTCGATTTCCCCCAGAGGTCCGCCACGATGCCGCCCATATGGTAATGCGCCGCCGGGGCGACCGGGATCATCTGCGTGCGCGGGTCAATCCGCGCGCTCATGCAGGCGCCAAACACGGTCGGGAAATGGTGCGGGAATGCCTCGCCCACGGCCTTGGTACAGTCGAGGAATGCGCCGCGCCCGGCGGCCCGCTCGGCATGGATCGCCCGGGCAACCTCATCGCGCGGGGCAAGCTCCGCCAGCGGATGATAGTCCGCCATGAAGGCGCGCCCGTCGCTATTGTGCAGCGTTGCGCCTTCCCCGCGCAGCGCCTCGGTGGCCAGTGGGGCAGGGTCGCGGCCAATGTCGATACCGGTCGGGTGGAACTGCACGAATTCAAGGTCGGCCATCAGCGCGCCGGCCCGGCGCGCCATGGCGATGGCCTCGCCCTGGGCTTCCTTCGGATTGGTGGTCACGCGGTAAAGCCCGCCCGAGCCGCCAGTGCACATCACCGTTTCCCGCGCCGTCTTCACGTATGGCCGCCCGGTCGTTCCGCGCAGCACAACGCCCGCGATCCTGCCATTGCGGTCCTGCAGCAGGCTCTCGGCCCGCGCGCCCTCGATCAGTTCGATATGGTCGGCGGCGGCCACGGCAGCCACCAGCGCGTCCATGATCGCCTTGCCCGCAAGGTCGCCGGAAACGCGCGCCACGCGCGGATGGGAATGGGCCGCTTCCAGCGACAGGGCAAGCTGTCCGTCCGGCGTGCGGTCAAACGGAACGCCCAGCGTGATCAGGTCGCGCACACGCGCCGGGCCTTCCTCGGCGATGAGGCGCGCCACCAGCGGGTCCACCAGCCCGGCGCCCGCGGCCACCGTGTCGTCCGCATGCTGAGCAGGGGAGTCGAGCGGATGCAGCGCGGCCGCGAGGCCACCTTGTGCCCATGCGGAGGAAGAGGCCTGCCCCAGCGGCGCCGGAGAAACCACCACGCAGGGGCGCGGCGCCAGCTTCAGCGCCAGGAAAAGCCCGGCCAGGCCCGCCCCGACGATCAGCACGTCGGTCACGGCTCCGGCGCCGGCCGGCAGGCGGTTATCAGCCCCTGAAAACATGGTCAGATCCGATCAGGAAATACCGTCATTCGCCCGGCGGAACTCCACCGGAGCCGTGACGGCAGAGACGAGCGCGCCGAACATCCGTTCGTGCGACTGGATCGTCAGCGTGAAATTGTCAGGCACATAGAGCAGGCCCTCGGTCTTGCTTTCCAGCATCTCCTCGATGGTGGAGCGGATCGACACCTGGTCGCCAAACCGGCGCGCCTCGCAGGACTGGCGCACAACGGAGCGGCCCCACATGGAGCACATTTCCACGGCGGTCAGCTCGCAGGCATAGCGTCCTTCATCGGGGTGCGGGGTAAGCCGCATGGTGCCGCTCATCACGCATTCCCCGCCGCGATAGGGGCTGGTCTGGAAGCTCCAGGCGCCAAGCACATCGCTCGGGTCCTTGCCCGTGCCTTTGTCCTTGCCGGAGTTGGCCAGCGCCGAGCCAGCCACAAGGCTCGCCAGAACCAGCGCGGCAACGGCGCGCCCGCCGAACTTAAGCATGGACATCCCTCCTGAACACGCCTGTCCAGTTCATCCCTGAGGCCCCCCTCTGGCAACCCGGTTTCCGCACTAGATAACCAGTTCCAGTTCCATTGGCTTGAGGCCGGTCTTGAATGCCAGCGGCTTGTCCATTTTCGGCAGGGCCAGCATCGCGTCCAGCGCCGCTTTCGCGTGCACGCGCACATCCTCTGGAATGGTCACCTCATGCTCGCCCGTCATCAGGCAGTCATAGATGTTTTCCAGCGTGATGCGCTTCATGTGCGGGCAGAGATTGCAGGGGCGGATGAAGTTCACGCCCGGATTTTCCGCCGCCACATTGTCGCTCATCGAGCATTCGGTCAGCAGCACCACCTTGGACGGCTTGTTGTCCGCCACATAGCTCGCCAGCGCTGAGGTCGATCCGGCAAAGTCGGCGGCCTCCAGCACGTCGGGCGGGCATTCGGGGTGGGCCAGCACGATCACGCCCGGATGGGCTTCGCGCAGCTGCGTCACATCCTCTGCCGAAAACTGCTCATGCACTTCGCAGGCGCCCGGCCAGGTCAGGATGCGGATACCCGTCTGCGCGGCCACATTCTTGGCCAGGTATTGGTCGGGCACCAGGATCACGGTGTCCGAATTCCATTCCTTGGCGATGGCTTCCACCACCTGCGCCGCGTTGGAGCTGGTGCAGGTAATGTGGCACTCGGCTTTCACGTCCGCCGTGCAGTTCACATAGGTCACGATCGGATAGTCCGGGAACTTCTCCTTGATCAGGCGCACATCGGCGCCCGTGATCGAGCTTGCCAGCGAGCAGCCTGCCTCCAGCGAGGGGATCAGCACGGTCTTCTCCGGCGCGAGGATCTTGGAGGTCTCGGCCATGAAGTGCACGCCGGCCTGAACGATCACGCTCTGCTCCACTTTCGCGGCTTCGCGCGCCAGCTGCAGGCTGTCGCCCCGGAAGTCGCCCACCAGGCTGAAGATGTCCGGCGTCATGTAATTATGCGCCAGGATCACCGCATTTTTCTCGCGCTTCAGCCGGTTGATACCGGCCACCAGCGGCGCAATTGCGGGCCATTCCATCGGCGTGATGAAGTCCTGGACCAGCGGGTAAAGCGGGTCGGTTTCGGCTTTCACCGCATCATCATAAAAGAGACCGCGCGTTTCAGCGGCAGATTTGCCGCGCAGCGGGGTAGGGGTCGGGCAGCCGGGACCAGAGTCGATCAAACGCGCCATAATGTACCTCCTTCGACCAACCGAGCTATTTATGCTCGATTTGAGTATAAGTTAGGCCTGAAAAGAAGCATTTCAAGGGGCGCCCTCAAAATGCTTACCGGTCCAGGGCTCTTCCGCGACAGGGATGTGATCCTTATGCGCAGTCTGAGCAAAAGGGTGTCTACCGAATCGGAGCCCCAAACGCAACCCCCGGCGCCTTATTCCTGCCTTTATTGAATCTGCGCCGCGCGGGGCGCCTCATTCCCGTCATCCCGATTTTGCTCCGGACTTGATCCGGGGCGAAGACCGGGACCCAGCCTTCCTTCCCGCCCATCCCTCGACCTCATCCTGAGCGAAGTCGAAGGATAGAGCGGGCTTCCGCCTCGCCCCCTATCCAACAAACTCCCGGCCCCCGCCGCCCAAAAATCCCAATCCTGCCAGCGCTCTGAAAATAATCCGCCTGCCGCTTATCCACGCCCGCGGGGGCGGGCGTAAACTGCGCCTCATGGTCAATCTTGCCAGCCTCGCCCGGAACCCCGTGTTCGCCTGCTACTTTGAGTGTGTGCATCCCCTGTTCTGGGCCATTCTCTACTGGCAGCTGAAGCGCGCCGCCCTTCGCCTTTCTGAAGGCGGCTACACCAATGCGCTGATCCGCATTCGCTGGTGGGGCGGGGTGGAAATCCTCTATCCCGGCGCGCGCAAGGAAGATCCTTCCGCCTACAAACCAGTGCCCCGCGAGCGTCCCCATTGGTCCGATCCGGCCTGGGCCAGCGATATGCCTGCGGTGTTCACTGCGGACGCGGCGCCTGGCCTTTTTGCCGCCTTCGAAATTGCGGAAGCCGCCCCGCGCCGCCCGCGCCTCAGCGCGGTCATCGTCCAGGCGCCCGCCGCCGACACGTCCTGACGCTCAAACCTGCCCGAACCCAGCCCCCACCACCGGCCAGCGCAAGCTGCGTCCGGCCAAAGCTGCTGGCGCGGCAAAGCCTTCCGGTTTCATGCCGGTCTGATGAGCTCATCCTGAGCGTCCTTCGCCGGGCTCAGGATGAGATCGAAGGATAGAGCGGGCTTTCGCCGCGCTCCGCCTCAATCCTTGAACAGATCAATCGCCGCTGTCGTCATCGCTTCAACGCCGGTGCCGATGGCTGGGTCGTAGTCCGGGCCAAACAGCGGCGAGTGCAGCGAGGGCAGGGGCATGCCGTCGACCTTGGAGGCGGCGTAGCGGTCCGGGTCCACCGCGCCCAGCCAGAAGATCAGGCCGGGGATCTTCTCGTCGGTGCGGGCAAACTGGCCGAAGTCTTCGCCGCCCATCACCGGCGGCACGGCGCGCACATTCGCCTCGCCCAGCTTCTTGGCAACGGCTTTCATCGCCCGCTCGGTCAGGTCCGGATCGTTGAAGGTCGCCGGCGTATAGTCGCGCTCGATGGTGATTTCCGGGGCGGGCGCGCCGAAGGAGGCGGCCTGTCCCTCGGCAATCCGCTTGATGCCGTCCAGCAGCATCTGCCGCGTCTTGTCATCATAAGAGCGAACCGTCAGCAGCAGCTCGGCCTCGTCCGAAATGATGTTGTGCTTGGCGCCCGCCTTGAACGAGCCGACCGTCACCACGGCCGAATCCAGCGGGTTCACATTGCGCGAGACAAGGCTCTGCAGCGCCACCACGATATGGCTGCCGATCAGTACCGGGTCGCGGGTCGAATGGGGATAGGCGCCGTGCCCGCCCACGCCCTTCACCTTGATGTCCACGCTGTCGACATTGGCAAGGGCATAGCCGGAGGAGTATTCCACCGTGCCTGCCGGCGCGCTCGCCGAAACGTGCAGTGCAATGTTGAAGTCCGGGGCCGGGAAGCGGCTATAGAGCCCGTCGGCCAGCATCGCCTGCGCGCCAAGGCCGATTTCCTCAGCAGGCTGAGCAATCATCACCAGCGTGCCCTTCCACTTGTCCTTGTTCTTGATCAGCTCGCGGGCCGTGCCGACCCAGACCGTCATGTGAATGTCGTGGGCGCAGGCATGCATCACCGGGCTGTCCACGCCCGTCCAGGTCTGCGAGGCGATCTTGGAGGCAAAGTCAAAGCCGGTCTGTTCAGGCACAGGCAGGCCGTCCATGTCGGCGCGGATCAGCACCGTCGGTCCCTTGCCATTGCGGAACACGCCGACGACGCCATACCCGCCCACGCCGGGTTTGACCTCGCCGATATCCTTCATCGCCTTCTCGCGCACCCAGGCATCGCCCACATTCTGGGTCACTTCAAAGCCGAGCGCGTTGAGCTCCCCGGCCAGCAGCTTGGAAGTCTCCACCTCGCGGAAAGAGAGTTCGGGATTGGAGTGGAGGTGTTTGTAAATGTCGATCAGGCTGGGATCGGCGGCGCGCAGCTCGCCAACCGGCATGCCGGTCACTGCTGTGCTCGCGGTTGTCGCCACCGCGCCCTCATCCGGGCGCAGCTCGCTCGGCGCGTCGCCGCCATCGGTCTTCTCTCCGCCACAGGCAGCAAGGCCCAGGGCAAAAACGGCAACGAGCAGGCTATGGTGGATTTTCATGACAGCACCCCGGAAACAATCCCTCGATTGGCGGGAAGCCTAATCAGGATTGGGGCGGGGGGAAAGGGGCAGGCCCGTTTGGGCCATAAAGGGCGTAATCAGGCACGCAAAGTGCCCGATCTGACACCGATTGTCCCCGAAATGATCCGGTTTGACACTGTTTGATACGGGCCGGCCCCGAAAAGACCGGCCTTGTACCTGTGTCTGTCAGCGCTTGAGGAAGGCCGGAATGTCCTTGCCGAAACCGATCACGCGGTCAGGCGCCGGCTCGAGGATCAGGTCGTCATCCTTGCGCTTGTAGTCGCGCTGGGGCCGCTCGCGCTTCTCGCTGCGCTCGCTGCGGTCGCCCCGCTCAGCGCGCGGCTGGTCGTCATTGCGCTCGCGGCGTTTCTCGTTCCGCTCGCTGCGGGCAGGGCGCTCGCGCTTCGGGCGGTCTTCAAGAACGGCGACGGCAACAGCTTCCACCGGCTCCGCCACTGCAGCAACGGCAACAGTTTCGGTCTCGGGCGCGTCGATCTCGGCGGTTGCCTCTTCGCGCTCCCGGCGGCCCCGGCTGCGGCCGCGATCCCGGTCACGTTCGCCGCGTCCACCCCGGCCACGCTCCCGGTCGCCGCGTCCGCGCGAACGCTTCTCTTCCGGCGGCAGGGCGGCCAGTTCGTCAAGCAGGCCTTCCGGCATGAATTCCGGAACGTCCTTCTTGATCATCTTCAGCACGAAGCCCCAGGACTTCTCGTCATCTGGCGAAACCAGCGTGTAGCTTTCCCCCTTGCGCCCGGCCCGGCCGGTGCGGCCAATCCGGTGCACATAGTCCTCATCCTTCGGCGGTGGCGCGAAGTTGAAGACATGGCCAACGTCCGGAATATCCAGGCCGCGTGCGGCAACATCCGATGCGACCAGCAGTTTCAGGTGGCCATCGCGGAAGCGTTGCAGTGTTTCCATACGGACGTTCTGTGGCAGGTCGCCATGGATCGGCGCAGCATCATGACCATGCTTGGTGAGCGACGCGGCAACGATGTCCACCTCCACCTTGCGGTTACAGAAGACGATGCCGTTCTTCACCTCGCCGCAAGCCTCGATCACGCGGCGCAGCGCCGTGCGGCGGGCTTTCGCGTCATTGCCGGGCAGCTTGACGACATGCTGGGTGATCGTCTCGGCAGTCTGCGCAGGGCGGGCCACTTCGATCTTCTTGGGATCGCGCTGGAAGTTCTTCGCCAGGCGCTGAATGTCTGCCGGGAAGGTTGCAGAGAACAGAAGGGTCTGGCGGTTGGCAGGCAGCTTGGTGCAGATCTTCTCGATGTCCGGGATGAAGCCCATGTCGAGCATCCGGTCGGCTTCGTCGATGATCAGCGTCTCAACGCCCATCAGCAGCAGCTTGCCGCGGTCGAACTGATCCATCAGGCGGCCCGGCGTTGCGATCAGCACGTCCACGCCGCGCTGAAGCAGGGTTTCCTGATCCTTGAAGCTGACGCCGCCGATCAGCAGCGCCATTGTGAGCTTCAGATACTTGCCATACTTCTCGAAATTCTCGGCGACCTGCGCAGCGAGTTCGCGCGTCGGGCAGAGGATGAGGCAGCGGGGCATCCGCGCGCGGGCGCGGCCGGTCGACAGGCGCTGGATCATCGGCAGCACGAAGGCGGCCGTCTTTCCGGTGCCGGTCTGGGCGATGCCGGTCACGTCGCCGCCCATGGCGATGTGCGGAATGGCTTCAGCCTGGATCGGCGTCGGGATATCGTATCCCGCTTCGGTCAGTGCCTTGAGGATGTTCTCGGCAAGGCCAAGATCAGCGAATTTTACAGTGGGGGTGTCGGTCAATGAATGGTCTCCGGGATGTCTGGTTGATTTGCCTGGCCGCCCGGATTGGCGGCTCTCGTCCTGCGTCTGCCAGACCCCATGTCTGGCCAGTCACAGCCGGGCGAATCCCATGCCCGGAGCGATTGATGCGGCGCACATAATGCAAAAACGCCCGCCGGGAAAGGGCGGGCGTTCTCTTTACGTGCAGATTCTTAACGGCTTACGCGCCGGCCTTGGCCAGGTTCTCGTTCACGAAGTCCCAGTTAACCAGGCTGTTGAGGAACGTGTCGATGTAGTCCGGGCGACGGTTCTGGAAGTCCAGATAGTAGGCGTGTTCCCACACGTCCATGGTCAGGAGCGGGGTGGTGCCTTCCTCGGTCAGCGGGGTTTCGGCGTTCGGCGTCTTGGAGATCACCAGCTTGCCGCCTTTGTAGGACAGCCAGGCCCAGCCCGAGCCGAACTGGGTTGCGCCAGCGGCTTTGAACTCCTTGACGAAGTTGTCGTAGCCGCCGAGGTCGCGCTCGATCAGCTCAGCGACCTTGCCGGTCGGCTTGCCGCCACCATTCGGTTTCATCGAGTGCCAGTAGAAGGTGTGGTTCCAGACCTGGGCGGAGTTGTTGAAGATGCCGGCCTTGGATTTGTCGGCGCCCGAAATCTTGATGACTTCCTCAAGCGATTTGCCGGCAAGGTCGGTGCCGTCAACAAGGCCGTTGAGGTTGGTCACATAGGCCTGATGGTGCTTGCCATAGTGGAAGTTCAGGGTCTCTTCGGAGATGTGCGGCGCCAGGGCGCTGCGGGCATAGGGAAGCTCGGGAAGGGTGAAGGCCATGGCGGTGTCCTTATCTCGCGTTTTTGGTCTCTTTCGCTCAGCAGCGGTTTCGCACATATGGGGTTCATGTCAAACGAGACCACCCCCCTGACCCAAACGCCCTGGGAAGAAATTGATAAAAGAGTCCGGCGTGTGGACGAGGACCGTTGGATTTCCAGCCGGTTTGCCCCCGCAAAGGAACGCCGCGCCCTGATCGCGCTTTATGCTCTGGCGTATGAGCTGGTCCGGGTGCGCGATGCGGTGTCGGAGGAGACGCTGGGACTTATCCGCTTCCAATGGTGGCGCGAGGCGATCCAGGAGATTGCCGAAGGCAAGCCGCCACGGGGCCATGATGTGTGTCTGGCGCTGGCCGAAGAGATCGGCGCGGGCCGCCTGAAGCCGGGCGCGCTGCAAAAGCTGGTCGATGGCTATCAGACCGCGTTCGTGGACAATGACCGCGCCAAGGAACCTGAAGGCTGGCTTGGCCTGACGGCTGCCAATGTGCTGCTGCCGATCCACAACTGGGCCGGCGAGCTGCAAGGGGTGGCGGCGGCCTATGCGGCTTCGCGCCGGCATGCGTCCAAGGCGTTCGGCCCGATCGTTTCGCCCGCGCCCAAGCAGATGCGCCCGGCGATTGCCCATTACCGGCTGCGCAAGCTTTACTGTGAAGGCAAGTCGCCCAACCCCTTCACCAAGCGGTTTTCGATCATGAAGGCGATCAATTCCGGCGAAGTCTGACTCGCCGGAAAAGCGTGGATAAGTCCCGCTAAAAAACTCCAACCGAAACTCCAACGGCGGGACCAAAAACTCCAACCGCGTTGGAGTTTTTTTGTATCAGACGACACCCGCTTCTTTCCAGGCGTCCTTCGGCCAGCGGCGGTGTTGCCAGAACCATTGGCCGGGATGGGCGCGCACCTGCGCTTCGATGAAGGCGGTGATGCGCTCCACCGAGCGGCGGACATCGGCGTCCTGGTCGCCGGTGTTTTCCGGCACGAAGGGCGCGTGAAACTCGATGCGGAAACGGGCCGGGCCTGTGCGCGTGGTGGAGACCGGCACGATCGGCACCTGGTATTTCAGCGCGAGGCGCGAAGGGCCGGGCGCGGTCATCGCTTCATGCCCGAAGAAGGGAACTGGGATGCCCTCATTGAACTTCTGATCGTTCATCAGCGCGATCGGCGAGCCCTTGGCCAGGGCGCGCATCAGCTCTCGCGTGCCGATGCCCTTGGGCGCGTTGACCGCTGTGCCGTAATCATGGCGCAGGTCAGCGATGCGTTTGTCGATATGGGGATTGTTCAGGGCACGGTAGGTCATCACGGCATGGGGAATGCGCTTGGTGATGGCTGCGGGCATGATTTCCCAATTGGCAAAGTGGCCGGAGATGAAGACCGCGCCCTTGCCGCTGTCGCGGATCTGGTCGAGCACGTCGAGGCCGACGATTTCGACGCGGCCGGAGGTGTAGGGATCGATCTTCGGCAGATGGGGCAGCTCGCCCGCTGTGCGCCCGGCGCTTTCCCAAGCGGCCATGGCGGTCTGTTCGATCTGCGCCTCGGTCCAGTCCGGGAAGGCGAGGCGCAGATTGCGCCGCATCGTCTTGTGCTGGGAGAGGCGCGGGCCGATCTTCTTCAGCAGCCAGCCGCCAAAGTCTGACGCCTTGTCCGGCCCCATCGCCTTGACCGGTGCCCAGTAGATCAGATCCCAGGCGATCGTTTCCAGCCGCCATTGCACTCGCTGCCAGAAGGTGGCGCGGTTATCGATGTCCTTCGGGCGGACATAGGCGGTGGGGGACTCGTCGTTCATGGGCTTGATCTAAAGAATAGACGCTTACTCGGTCTTGAAGATATTGTCCTGAAACTCATTCAGGAGATGTCCTGCCGCTATGTCATCACCCGCCTGATAGGCAGTATAAGAGCGATCCAGAATGCCATTCAGATGATTGCGCTTCTCAGCAAATGATGCCTCCGGATAGGCGATCTCCACGCCTTGCCGGAGTTGTTCGAACGCGCGGTCAAGGTTCATTTGATGATCTTCCGGAATGAAGTCTCGATAAGGAAATTGATCAGGAGCGTATGCCATCACATAGGCAATATGGTTCCACAGATCATCAACGCTCTCGACGACAAACATTTATCCAACCTCAATGTCAGCGTTTGAAGATCGGCGCGAGCACCGCGTCAAGCGCGGCGGTGTCTTCGAACACTGCGGTTACCGGCCAGGCGTGGATTTCCTGCCGCACTTCCGGGGGCAGGCGGACATGATCTTTCGTGGTTGTAATCAGGCGGGCCTGATCACGGGCCGCCAGGCTTTTAAGGAATTTGATGTCGGCGGGCGAATAGGGGTGGTGGTCGGCGAAGGGGATAGCGTCCTGAACGTCGCCGCCGGCCTCGGCCAGGCTGTCGAAGAATTTCTGCGGGCGGCCGATGCCGGCGAATGCGACCAGCGGGCCGGGCGGGGGCGGGGCCACCGGGGCCAGGCGCGCGCGCAGCACGGGCAGGCCGCTGGCGGTCACTTCCGGCGGTACGGGGCCTGCGCCCATCAGGATGACAGCATCGGCCCGGGCGAGGCCATCGGCTACTTTCTCGCGTAGCGGTCCCTTGGGCAGGACGTGGCCATTGCCGAAGGGCGCCTCCGCGTCGATGACGATCAGCGTAAGGTCTTTCTTCAGCGAGGGGTTCTGGTGGCCATCGTCCATGACGATCACCTGGACCCCGGCCACGGCCATCGCGCGGGCCGCTTCGGGCCGGTCGCGCCCGATCCAGGCTTCGCCGCTGGCGGCCAGCAATAGGGGCTCGTCGCCGACTTCCTGCGCGGTGTGGGCGCCCGCGTCGACGCAGAGCGGGCCGCGCTCGGTTCCGCCATGGCCGCGCGAGAGGCTGGCGGCGCGGAGGCCGCCTTCGATAATCCGGTTGCGGATGGCTTCTGTGACCGGCGTCTTGCCGGCGCCGCCGGCGGTCAGGTTGCCGATGCAGATGACGGGGACGGGCGCGGTTTCCGGAAGCGTGCGCGCGAGCTTGCGTTTGAGGCCCTTCAGGTAAAGCCAGGACAGCGGCGTCAGCAGGAGCCGGGTCAGCGGGGCAGCTTCGCGGGATTTGGGATCAAGTCCCGCCGACCAGAAATGCGGCGCCTTCACTTTTGGCGATCCGATGCTTCAAGCAGTGGACGGGGCACGAGCGGCAGTAGCGCGCCGAGCGTTACGAGCATCGGCTGGTCAGCCTCTGCGGCAAGCGCGGCGAGGGCGGCATCCGGCACAGGCGGCGTCTCCTTGAAGAAGGCGGCGAGGGCAGCAGTGTCGGCCACAAGATTCACAAGGCCGCTCGCCTCAAGGCTTGCCATCAGGTCCGCGAAGTTATGCACGCGCGGGCCGGAGGCGACGGGGCGGTGGAGGCGGATCGGCTCCAGCGGATTGTGTCCGCCGACGCCTTCGGCGTGGCCACCGCCAAGATAAACAGCATTGGCCATGCGCAGCCAGGTGCCCATCTCGCCCATCGTATCGGCCAGCAGCACGCGGTCGCGCTTATCTGATTGGACGCCCTTGGAGCGGCGGGCATGGCGCAGGTTGCGCTTCTTCAGCAGGGCTTCGATCTCGTCGCCGCGGTCAGGGTGGCGCGGGGCAATGATGAGGGCCACATCCTCGTCCAGCGTTGCCGCTGCATCCAGGAAGATTTCCTCCTCACCCGGATGAGTTGAGGCGGCGACAAGGCAGCGGCGCCCGGCGATGAAATTATTGGTGAGGCGCGTCAGCTCCACATCATTGGCGGCCGGTGGGGGCAGCGCCGATTTGAGATTGCCCGCAGCGCGCACCGCGCGGCCGAGCAGGCTTTCAAGACGCTGGCCCGTGTCGAGGTCTGCAGCGAGCACAATCTCGAACCCGCCGACAAGCTGGCGGAAGAGGCCGCGCACCTTCTGCCAGCCGTCGGCAGATTTCTGCGTCATGCGGGCATTCACCAGTGCCGTGCGCGCGCCATTCTTGCGCGCTTCATGGATGAGGTTTGGCCAGATTTCGCCTTCGGCAAAGACGCAGAGATCCGGCTTCCAGTGCTGGATGAAGCGGCGGGCGGCTTGCGGGGTATCGAGCGGGGCCATCGCGTGGATGGCGTTGTCCGGCAGGAGGGGGCCGAGCAGGCGCGCGGAGGTCACCGTCTGGCTGGTGAACACCAGCATCACGCCGGGCCGCTCTGCAATGAGGCGGCGGCCAAGCTCCAGCAGCAGGCTGCTTTCGCCGACGCTCGCGCCATGCAGCCAGACCAGGGGGCCGGGGCGGCGCGGCGGCAGGCGCTTAGCGTAGCGCTCATGCAGGCGGAGATAATCCTCCTTGCCATCCTTTGCGCGCTTGCTCAGCACGAAGCCAAGGAAAGGCGAAGCGGCATAAGTGGCCAGCCGGTAGGCGAACAACGCAGGCGTCATTCAGTCACGAACTCCGGCTTGTGTGGGTTGAACCGCATAACCTGCCAGCGTTTCGGCCCGCAGGGTTGCTTCATCCATGCCGCGTTGCAGCGCGTCTTGCAACGCTTCGGGCGAGGCATCGCGCGGGCAATCGATCAGCGGGCCGAAAACAATGGCACCCCGCGTAAAGGGAAGGGGAACGATGAAGCGGTCCCAGCTATTGAGGCGCGGCGCGGGGCGGGTGGAAATGGCATAGGGCAGCACTTTTGTGCCGCTGCGCTGGGCCAGGGTGACGGCGCCCTGGCTGGCGATGCGGCGCGGACCGCGCGGGCCATCCGGCGTCATGCAGATATAGCCGCCTTCGCGCAGCCGGCCGGCGGCTTCGGCAATGGCGCGCAGGCCCCCTTTATCCTTATTGGCTTTCTTCTTGTTGCCTTTCGAGCCACGTACGACATCCAGATCCAGGTGCTTGATGGCGCGGGCGACGGATTCGCCATCTGGCGAGAGGGAAATCATCATTGCGGCGCGCTCCCGCCGTTCCGGCCAGCGGCGTATGGCCCGGTTCCAGCCCGAGGGCATAAGAAGGATTGTCTCGTGCCAGCAGGCGACCACAAGGCCGGGACATTCATCCGCCAGGCTTGCACGGGCTTCGGCTTCGCCTTCGATTGTCCAGCGCACGGTGCGCCCAACCAGCACCATCCAGGCCCAGATGAGCCAGCCAACCACGGCGACAACAGGGGCGGAGCGGAGGAACGCTTTCATCTGGCGGCTTATACTGCGCTTCGGTGGAGGCGCCATTGCGGAGTTCAGAGGAGGTGCAGTCGGGAAGGTGGTGGGCGATACAAGGTTCGAACTTGTGACCCCTGCCGTGTGAAGGCAGTGCTCTACCGCTGAGCTAATCGCCCGACCGCGAGCGGGGTGGGTAAAGCTGGTGCGCAATCAGGTCAAGCACATATCGCAAAGCATATGCATGATGGTCAGAACGGTGTTTCCATGGTTAAGTCGCCAGACTTGTACGCATGGGTGGGGTGAGTTGCCATGCGATTATGCATATTTGAAGCAGGTCTCACATTTCTGCGCGCGCCTCACGAGTGGACGCAGCGGAATGTTGTGGATTTGCAGGGCGCCTGAAACCGGTTGCAATTTCAAGAGCATTCGAAAAATCAAGGCGATGGGATGAACGCAAAATGAATGTCTGTTCATAATGAACGTTTGTTCATATTAGTTGATTAAGATAATGTTATATAGAATAACTCTTGAGAAACACCTCAAACATTGTCATTTAGCCGACATACACAGACGGGTCGGCAAGGTCCGCGTGATGAACCTAAGAAGGACAGGCACAGACAGCCACGGCTGTCTTAACTTCTAGAACGAAAAAAATCGCCTGGAGAGAGCAGAGTGAAAGATTGGTGTGACGAAGAAGGCGCGAAGCGCCTCCGCGAAAAAATCAATTCGTATTGGGCAGAGCGTGGTTATGAGGTTGACGTCAACCTTGTGGACGCAGGCTTTGTTCCCGCAATGCGGAGCGCCCGCTGCGACGTGCGCTCGAACATGGTCAATGGCATGCCCCGCCGCCGCGCGGTGGGCGAGGCGGGCGCCGCGCGTCCGACCTACCGTCCCAGCCGTGAAGCGACCGCCTGATTTTTCAGGACTGAAAGAGCCGGAAACAACTCGGAATAGTGGCCGATCGTAACATCGGGCGCGATCTCTTCGACGGTTTCCTGCTCATAGCCAAAGGTCACGAATACGAAGGGCAGCCCGGCATTCCGGGCTGCCCTTTCATCTGTCCGGCTATCGCCGACAAACAGGGCGCGCGCCGGATCGCCGCCAGCAGCCCGCACGGCTTCGAACACATGGTCGGCATGGGGTTTCTTGTTGGTTGCCCGGTCGGCGCCCAGGATCGCGGCAAACCGGCTGGTGATGCCCAGCTCCCCAATCAGCTGTTCGCTCAGATCCTGCCGCTTGTTGGTGCACACGCAGAGCGTTGCGCCCGCCTCCAGCAGAGTATCCAGCGCCGGGACACAGCCCTCGAATGGCCGCGAGCCAACCGCAATATTGGCGACGTAATAGGCGATGAACTTCTCGAAGGCAGCGTCCATTTCCGCGGCTGGTAGCGTGATGTCCTGAATGCCGAAGCCCTTTTCCATCATGGCCCGCGCGCCGCTGCCGATCAGCGTGGCCACGGTCGGCAGGTCCACCGGGCGCAGGCCTGCATCGGTCAGCACATGGTTGAGCGCGCCCAGCAGGTCCGGCGCGGTATCAACCAGCGTTCCATCCAGATCGAATGCGACGGTCCAGCCCTCGAAACTGCTGATTTCAGCCATCCGGAATTCTCCTTCGCCCTCGCCAAGATGCGGGGTTTCGTCTAGGCGATGGGGTAGAGGAAAGCGAGAGGGAGCCCGCATTTGACCCAAGGCCAGAGACAGCGCGCCGCCGTAATCCTAGCCGCCGGCAAGGGCACGAGGATGAAGTCGCCCTTGCCGAAGGTGATGCATGCCGTCGCCGGCCGGCCGATGGTGGACTGGTCGATCGAGCTTGCGCGCACTGTGGGCGCCGCGCGCATCGTTGCCGTGGTCCATCCCTCGCAGGATGTGCTCATCGCGCACCTTCAGAAGCATCATGCCGATGTGGCGATTGCCTTCCAGGACCCGCCGCAGGGCACCGGCCATGCCGTGCGCTGCGCCGAAGGCGCGCTGGCAGGCTTTGAGGGCGATCTTGCCGTGCTCTATGGCGACTCGCCGCTGGTGCCGGCCGCCACTATCGAAGGCCTGTTCGCCACCCTGTCGGAGACGACCGGCCTTGGCGTGCTGGGCTTCGAGGCCGATGAGCCCGGCCTTTATGGCCGGCTGATCACCGGCGCCGATGGCAGCCTTGAGGCGATTGTCGAGGCGCGCGAGGCAAGCCCCGAGCAACTTCAGGTGCGCCTCTGCAATTCCGGCGTCATGGCGGGCCGCGCCAAGGATATGTTCCGTCTGCTGGCGAATGTGACCAACAACAATGCCAAGGGCGAATACTACCTGACAGACCTTGTGGGCCTTGCGCGCGCCGAACGCATCCGCTGCGCCGCGGCGGTCTCGGGTGAAGACGATCTCATCGGCTGCGATTCCAAGGCCGACCTTGCCGAGGCTGAAGCCATCTTCCAGCGCCGCCGCCGCCGCGCGCTGATGGACGCGGGCGTTACCATGGTCGCGCCTGAAACCGTGTTCCTGTCGCATGATACCGAGATTGGCGCCGATGCGGTGATCGAGCCGAATGTCGTGTTCGGCCCCGGCGTGCGCGTGGCAGGCGGGGCGCAGATCCGCGCGTTCAGCCATCTGGAAGGCGCCGTCGTCGGCGAAGGCTGCAGCGTTGGCCCCTATGCGCGGCTTCGTCCGGGCACGGTGCTTGCGGCGAATGTCCATATCGGCAATTTCGTCGAGACAAAGAATACGGAAATGGGCGAAGGCGCCAAGGCAAACCATCTCGCCTATCTCGGCGATGGCAGCATCGGGGCCGGCGCCAACATCGGCGCAGGCACGATCTTCTGCAATTATGATGGCTTCTTCAAACACCATACCGAAGTGGGCGAGGGGGCTTTTGTCGGGTCCAACTCCTCCCTCGTTGCGCCGGTTAAAATCGGGGATGGCGCCTATATCGGCTCGGGCAGCGTCATCACGAAAGACGTGGCCGCCGACGCGCTCGCCGTTGCGCGCGGGCGCCAGATGGAGCGCGAAGGCTGGGGCGCAGAGTTCCGTACAAAGAAGGCCGCCGAAAAGGCCGCGCGCGGCTCAGGCAAGGACAAGAAGGGCTGAGGCGGGCTCATGGCAAACGACATTGAAAAGCAGAATGCCGCCGCCGCTGCGATGGAGTTTGTCGAAGAGGGCATGACCATCGGTCTCGGCACAGGCTCCACGGCGAAGTTTTTCGTGGAGATGCTGGCCGATGAAATCGCCGATGGGCTGATCGTCCGCTGCATCGAGACCAGCAACCAGACGCGCGATCTCGCCCGCAGCCTTGGCATTCCGCTGATCCCGTTCGAGCAGGTGGACCGCATTCACCTGACCGTGGACGGCGCCGATGAGGTTGGCCCCGGCGGCGTGCTGATCAAGGGCGGCGGGGCGGCGCTGCTGCGCGAGAAGATCATCGCGAACGCCTCCGATCACATGGCCGTGATTGCCGACAGCTCCAAGGAGGTGCCCCATATCGGCGCGTTCCCGCTGCCGGTGGAGGTGACGCCGTTCGGTTACACGATCACCGCCAAGAAGGTGCACGACGCGCTGACCGCGGCCGGCGTGGACCGTCCCCGCGTAGAGCTGCGCAAAGCGCCCCAGAGCGTGGACCTGCTGGTCACCGATGGCGGCAACTTCATCTTCGATTGCCATTGCGGGCGCATTCCCGATCCCGCAAAGGCAGCCGCCTATCTCTCCGCCGTGCCGGGCGTTGTGGAGCATGGCCTGTTCATCGGGCTCGCACGCACCGTCATCATCGGCGAGGAAAATGGCGCCCACATCATTGAATACTGAGCCGGGCGCCTCACATTCCGGGCCGGAAACCCATTTGAAATCCAAGGAAATTCCCATGACCGACACTGCCTACGACTATGACCTGTTCGTGATTGGTGGCGGCTCTGGCGGGGTGCGCGCCGGAAGGATCGCGGCGCAGGCGGGCGCGAAGGTGGGCCTGGCTGAGGAATACCGGATGGGCGGCACCTGCGTCGTGCGCGGCTGCGTGCCCAAGAAGTTCATGGTCTATGCCAGCAAGTATGGCAAGGATATCGAGCTTTCCGCCGGATACGGATGGAATGTCGGGGAAGTCTCCTACGAGCATGGCCGCTTCATGGATGGGCTTCATGCCGAGGTCGAGCGCTTGTCGGCGATCTATGACCGGAACCTGAAGAATGCCGGCGTCGATGTGTTTGATGAGCGCGCCGAGTTCGTTGATGCGCATACGCTGCGCCTGAAAAAATCCGGCAAGACGATCACTGCCGGCAAGATCCTGATCGCGGTGGGCGGGCGCCCCTGGCTGCCGTCGGCAGAAGAACTGCCGGGTGTCGAGCATGTGATCGATTCCAATGGCGTGTTCGAGATGACGGACCTGCCCAAGCGTATGGTCATCGCGGGCGGCGGCTATATCGCGGTCGAGTTCGCGCATGTCTTTGCCGGGCTCGGCACGGAAGTTACGCTCGTCTATCGCGGTGAAACCGTGCTGCGCGGCTTTGACGACGAAATCCGCCTCGCCGTGCATGAGGGCCTGAAAGAGTCCGGCGTGCGCGTCGTCACCAAATGCGTGTTCAAGTCGATCGAGAAAGGCGCGTCTGGTCTCACTGTGAAAATGAACAGCGGGCATGAGATCGAAACCGATGTCGTGCTGATGGCGGTGGGCCGCCGTGCGAATACGGATGATCTGGGCTGCGACAAGGCCGGCGTGAAGCTGGGCGAGAAGGGCGAAGTGCTGGTCGATGACTGGTCGCGCACGAATGTGCAGAACATTTGGGCCGTGGGTGATGTGACCGACCGCGTGAACCTCACGCCCGTCGCAATCCGCGAAGGCCACGCCTTTGCCGACACCGAGTTTGGCGGCAAGCCGTGGAAGATGGATCACGCCAATATCCCGACTGCCGTGTTCACCCAGCCGGAAGTCGGCACGGTTGGCATCTCCGAAGCCGAAGCGCGCAAATCCTTCGGCGAGATCGATATCTACAAGACGAAGTTCCGCCCGATGAAGAACATGCTCAACGGCGACCAGACGCGCACCTTCATGAAACTTGTCGTGCGCGCCTCAGACCAGCGCGTGCTGGGTGTGCATGTGGTGGGCGATGACGCCGCCGAGATGATCCAGACCGCCGCGATTGCCGTGAAGATGGGCGCCACGAAGCAGGACTTCGACCAGACCTGCGCGCTGCACCCATCCGCCGCCGAAGAGCTCGTCACGATGCGGACGAAATGGGTGCCGGAAGGGGTTTAAGCCTCAAGCCGGGCCTTTCCGTTTTCGTCACCCCGGAATTTGCATAGCAAATATCCGGGATGACGGCGCGCATGGGGGCGCGTGAAGGGGCGGGTTTAGTGCCCCTTCTTCCCCTCATTCAGATCACGGATCTCCAGCGCCACCTGTTTCAGGCTTTCGCGGATGGGTTTCAGGCCGCCGCCGCGCCCGGCATGGATGACGAGTTGGCGCCAGGCGGGCTGGCCATCCTGGGGCGCCTTGACAGCAAAGTGGGCCGAGCGGGGCAGGGCCGCCGTCATCAGCGAATGTGACAGGGTGAAGCCTGCTATCTCGTCGAACACACCATTGCGGGCGTCGGCCTCGAAGGTCGATTGCTCATTCCGGTTCACGGCATTGAACAGGATCGAGAGTTCGGGCCGCTTGGGCTCTTCAATCTGGTTACGGATCACCTGGGCGAGCAGGCGCACGCCGCGCAGGGAATAGATGTCGGCATGCATCGGCGCGATCACCCGGTCTGCCGCCTCCAGCGCGCAGCGCGTCAGGAAGGTGGCGTTCGGGTTCGTATCGAACACGATGAGATCATACTCGCTGCGGTAATGCTCCACGCTGCGCAGGAAATGCTGCTTGATCGCGGCCAGCGCGTCGGGGTCTGCCGCGAAGGCGTATTTCGAGATCTCGAACTGGCCGGAGATAATGTCGAGCCGGCCGGGCGGGCCATCGACCCCGAGGATGGGGTGAACAAACTGGTCGCGCGGGGCGGGCGTGAAGGGCTGTGTTGTCAGGCCCAGCCAGTTCTCCGCCGGGGAAGCCGCGTCGCGCGCATGCAGGCGCGAGCGTTCGAAGAGCGAGATTACCGAGCGGTCCTGCGCCGAAGAGGCGTCGGCTGTCTCCATCGGGTAAAAAGTCTGGGTGAGGTTATATTGCGGGTCGAGGTCGATCAGCAGGACGCGGCCGCCGAAGGCTTCCTGCCACGCGCCGAAGACCTGCGCTGTCACGGTCGTCTTGCCGACCCCGCCCTTGAGGTTCATCACCGCGATGACCGGGCATTTCTTGCGGTAGGCTTCCTGCGTCTCGGACACGAGCTGATCCAGCCCGTCCGGCATCGCCGAGGAGAGACGCAAGGCCGGCTGGACTTCCTGCTTGAAGAAGCCGTTGAGGCGCGCCTTGTCGACCTGGTAGGGGATGAGCTTCAGGCCCAGCGCCTTGGCCGCCTCAACATCCTGGCGCACCCGGCGCGAGCGAACCGCTTCAGCCGAAACGAGCACGATCACGGCGAAGGACCGGTCGATGGCCGCGTCCGCTTCCTCGCGCGTCGTGTCGCCCGTGGGATAGAATACCGTTACGGAAGCCGCCCGCAGGGCCTCGTGCAAGGCCAGCAGGGCGTCCGGGTCTTTGCCCGAATGGCTGATATATACGTGCGACATGTGGCCCCGCGCCTCATGAATCTGGTGTCTGGAAGGGCCTTTTAGCGGCCCAACCGGCGATTCCGCCATCTTCTTGCAGTGAAATTATGGTGAAACTTGAGCAAGGGGCGCTCATATGTTTTATCGCCGCGAAACTTGTAGTGAGACCGAGCAATGACCTGGCAACCTTCCGACTGGCGCAACCTGCCCGCAAAGCATATCCCGCAGGACTATCCCGATGCCGCTGCCCTGGCAGCCGCGGAGTCCCGCCTGAAGAGCTTTCCGCCGCTGGTATTTGCCGGTGAAGCCCGCCGCCTGAAGTCGCGCCTGGCCGACGTGGCCGCCGGCAAGGCCTTCCTGCTGCAGGGCGGGGACTGCGCGGAGAGCTTCAAGGAGTTCCACCCGGATAACATCCGCGACACCTTCCGCGTGATCCTGCAGATGGCGGTCGTGCTGACCTTTGCAGCGGCCAAGCCAGTCGTGAAAGTCGGCCGCATTGCCGGCCAGTTCGGCAAGCCGCGCTCCGAGCCGACCGAGACGATCGATGGCGTCACGCTGCCGTCCTACCGGGGCGACAACATCAACGGCATGGAGTTCACGCCGGAGAGCCGGATTCCCGACCCCGAACGCCTGATCCAGGCCTATTCGCAGTCAGCGGCGACGCTGAACCTGCTGCGCGCCTTCAGCCAGGGGGGCTATGCCAGCCTCGCCAATGTGCATCGCTGGATGCTCGGCTTCGTGGATCGCAGCTCTCAGGGCGAGCGCTATGAGAAGCTGGCGGACCAGATCTCCGCCTCGCTGCGCTTCATGGAAGCTGTTGGCCTGAACGCTGAAACCGTGCCGCAAATGGCACAAGTTGAGTTCTACACCAGCCATGAAGCGCTGTTGCTGGGCTATGAGGAAGCGATGACGCGCATCGATTCCACCAGCGGCGACTGGTACGATACCTCCGCCCACATGCTGTGGATCGGCCACCGCACGCGCCAGATCGACCATGCCCACGTCAATTTCTGCAAAGGCGTGAAAAACCCGATCGGCATCAAATGCGGCCCCGGCATGGAGACGGACGAACTCCTCCGCCTCATCGACACGCTGAACCCGAAAGACGAGCCCGGCCGCATCACGCTGATCTCGCGCTTCGGCTCTGAAGGCGTGAAGGCCGGCCTGCCGCCGTTGGCACGCGCCGTGAAAAAATCCGGCCGCACGGTCGTCTGGTCCTGCGACCCGATGCACGGCAACACGCTGAAAACCGGCACCGGCTTCAAGACGCGCCCTGTGGACCGCGTTCTCTCCGAAGTGCGCCAGTTCATCGATGTTCTGTCGGCGGAAGGCTGCTATCCGGGCGGCGTCCACTTCGAGATGACCGGTCAGAACGTCACCGAATGTATCGGCGGCGCGCAGGCGATCTCCGAAGAGGATCTTTCCAGCCGCTACCACACCCATTGCGACCCGCGTCTCAATGGCGAACAGGCGCTGGAACTGGCCTTCCTCGTGGCCGAAAAACTCCAGGCAGCTGAAGCCGACGCTGCCGGCTCCCGCAAGGCGGGCTGAAGTTTTACTTCAAGGTAGAATTCCCCTAAGCTCCCGGAAGGCAACTTCCGGGAGTTTTCGTATGGTCCGTGCCCTGCTGGTGGCGAGCGCTCTGACTCTGGCATCCTGCGCTTCACAAGCGCCTGGGCAGCAGGGTGCGGCCGCTGATCCGCCCTATGTGGTGTCTGAAGAAATGCAGGATGCGCGGCGGGAATACCTGCAACATGCCGGGGCGTTCCTTGCTGATCCCGGTTCGGATACCAGCCGGGGCTGGCACCAGCAGACGATCGCCCTGTTGGGCCGGGAAGACCTGCAGGCCCTCATTCCGGAATCTACAAACTGGTTCCCGAAATCCGATTGTGCTGAAGGCGCAGGCGATGCGATTGGCGAAATCGTGCGGCGCGCCGAAGCCTATTCTGTGGTGATCGTCAACGAAGATCACGCCGTTCCCCAGCATCGCGGCGTGATTGCGGGCCTTGTTCGTGAACTGACTGCATCCGGCTTCACGCATTATGCCGCCGAGGCGATGTATCCGGACGCTGTGACGCCGAGGGACGATCACGCCACGCGGGTGAGCGATGGCTGGTACACGCAGGACCCGCAATTGGCGGCTCTGCTTGCGGAGCTGCGCGCGGCTGGCACGACGCTCGTTCAATATGAGCAGCGGCCTGAACAGCGCGCGCCGGACGATGCTTCCATGGACGAGTCCATCAATGCGCGCGAAGAAGCCCAGGCAAACAACCTCATCGAAGCTGTGTTTGCACGCGCGCCGGAAACCCGGATCATCATCCATGTCGGGCATGCGCATGTGTATGAGATGGTCAATGGCCAGCCGAGTGTGTGGATGGCAGCCCGCCTGAAAGCGAAGACCGGCATTGATCCGCTGACGATTGATCTGACGCCGTGCAAGCCTGGTGGCGCCGCGCCGGTATTGGCGGGCGAGGTGACCTTCAGGGGCAATCCCTGGGCGCCGGGAACAGATCTGGTGGCCCGTATGCCGGTAGTGACGTTCACCTCAAACCGGCCGGATTATCGGCGTAGCGCCGAGACGCAAGACATTGCCGTTCCCGAGGCGCTTCGTCCGGTATCCGGCCTGGCGATCATCGAGGCGCGGCGTGCCGGGGAGGGGGATGAAATTGTCCCTTCAGACCGCCTGCTGCTACGCCCCGGCGAAGAGATCCCGTTGATCCTGATGCCGGGCGATTATGTCGTGGTCGCCTTCGGAGCAGAGGGACTTCTTGAGAGGCCCGTGCAGCTCACTGTCACGCGATGAGTTTTCCCCGGCAGCCTGCTCCTGCCGGAGATCGCCCACAATATCGCCAACGACGCCTCGACGCTGTTCTGAAGCGTTAGAGCCCGTAAGTCTCGATCAGCTTGGTAGTAAAGGCGAGGGCGCGCTCGTCCTTCGCCGCTTTGGCGGCTTCATCATCGCGCGCGGTCTTCTTCGCGTTCAGCGTAATGGCAGCGCTCTCATCGTCCGAGTTCGGAAAGATCACGAGGCTCCCGCGGCTCTTGCGATAAATCGCCGTCACCGTGCCGCTGCCATCGCCCACCTGGATGAAGCCGCCCATCTCTGCGGCAAGCTTCACCTGTTCCGCGCGCTCGCCTGCAAGGTTTTCTGCGCTGTCCCAGGTCACCACATTGGCGCTGAACAGCTGCGCGCCGTCAGCGTCTTTCCACACGCAGCTCGTTTCCGTCGCCGTGGTTGCCGCGTCGCCGGTGGCGGGCAGGCCAAGGGCAGCCAGATCCTCTGCGCTCAGCCAGCTGCAGGGGTTTTCATTCACCACGCTTGCCCATTTGTCCCAGTCGAAGCTGCCCGTTGCCGTCACGGGCGTCGCCGGCTGGCCGGGCTCGGTGGCGGCAGGTGCCGCTTCCGGCGTTGCGGGCGCCTCGGCAGGCGCGGCAGGTTCACTGCCACCACAAGCGGCGACACCCGCCAGAAGCAGCGCGCAGATCGAAGCCGTCAATCTCATTCCATCTTCTCCTTCAGCGGCGCGAAATCGACCCAGGTGTAAATCGTCTCGAGGTCTTTCAGCGGCCCGGCGGTCGCGGCCATCTGGCCATCCGCCATCGTCTCATAAAGCAGGATGCGGCCATCCTCGCGCGGCACGCCCCAATATTCCTTGCCATCGGTGCTGCTGAGCTTCACGGCGTCGGCAGGCAGGCCTTCAGGCTGCGCGCTCTGGCTGGCCGGGGTGTCGCCGGGGGAGGCGGTCGCCGGCGCCCCGCACGCCGCCACCAGCGCCAGTGCCGCTGCGCCCAGCATCCGTTTCAATTGTGCCATTTAGTTCGCCCTCTGATAACTGGCCTTCATGGTCTGGTAAAACAGCTGGCCATCAGTGCTGCGCCACATCGGATTGTTGTTGAGATCGGCTTCGCATTTGCCCAGCTCGTCCAGAATGCCGCTCAGCTTGTCATTGAACTCGGCCCGCTTGGCATCATAGGCGTCCTTTGTCCCCTGGAAGCTCTTCTGAATGCCGGCCTTTTCCTTCGCCCAGGACATTTCGACAAACTGGTGCGGTTTGGGCACCGTGTCGCCCATCGTGATGGCCGTGTTCACGAACTCTGCAGTGCTCATCAGGATGATCCGCAGACGCTCATAATTCAGCATCAGCTCGTCCAGCTCCGTCAGCGGCGCGCTGAAGCAGGCCTTGCACGCCTCGAAATTCTCCCAGCCCGCTTCCACGGCGGCGTCCGCCTCGCTGCGGTCGATGGCCGGCGGGCGGCAGCTCAGTGGCAGGGGAGGCAGGTTGGACGGGTCGGGCTCATTCTTCCGGTCAGATTCCACCAGCATCCGCAGCTGTTCGATCTCCGCCCGGTTGGCCGAAGCCTGCCGGTTGAGGTCCGCGATCCGCTGTTCCGCCGCGTCCAGCCGCTCGGCATAGTCGGCGTCCACCGGCGCATCGGCGTCATCCTTGGGCGCGTTGCTGGGATCGAAGTCTTCCGGTTTCAGCTCCACCGGCCCGCCTGCGGTTGTCGTGCCCTCTCCGGCGAACGGATTGTCCTTCGGGGTTTCGTCCGGCTTGCCCGCGGTGGCGTCCTTGTCCTTGTCGCCGGGCACTTCTGGCGGCGGCTTGTCGACATCGAAGGGATTGGCCACTTCGCCCGGCTTCGGCTCTGCCGGCGGCGTGCCCGGCCGCGTGATGCCATCGCCGGTGAACGGGTTGATGCCGCCATCGGGCGGGCCGGTCTCGCCCTGCGCCATGGCCGGTGCTGGCTCGTGCACCGCTGCCATCGTCAGGCCGCCGATGATCAGCAGCGCTGCTGCCCCGCCCTTGCCCCGGCGCATCACCATCAGGCCGAGGAACACGACGATCACCGCCAGCAGGCCCGCGATCACATACATGATGATTGGCGTGCCGCCGGTTGCCGGGGCGCTTGCGCCGCCTGCGCTGTTCGGGCTGGCCGTGCCGCCTCCCTGCATTGCGGTGTTGGTGTAAACCGTCGCCAGGCTCGGCAGGGCAGGCGTGCCCTCCCAGAAAACCACGGTTGCGCGCGCTGGCTGACCATCGGGCGAGGTCAGCTGCACGCCGACATCGCCATAGGCCCGGCCCTCAAAGGCGAACGTGCCGTCGCGTCCGGTATCGCCTGTCTGCACGGCCTTGCCCCAGTTCTGCCGGTGCAGCGTCACCTCCAGCGGCCGCGCCTTGGCCGCCGCAATCACCTGCACGGAGAAGGGAGCCGAAACATTGGTGCCGCGCACATAAAGGCGCACAGGCGTCTCTCCGACCGTCACTTCGGTCGCCGCCATGCGCCCGTCCTTATCCGGACGGTCTTTATAATCTAGCTTCTCGGCCTTGATTTCGTCGCCCGGCGGCGTGCCCGGTTCGGCGAATGCAAATCCGGCAATAAGCGCCCCCAGAAGGACGGCTGCAATCAATCGTCCAAGCGGCATCGTTCCATCCCCTAAAGTGCCGGTTGAGCCTGAATTTGCATTTGAGACTGACTGACACCGCCAGCCTGATCAACCCCAAATCCCGGCCGCCTTGGCTAACCGCGCGCTAACCGCTGCGCGATCTGCAGTGTTTGCGGCGCATCCGCCTGCAGAGGAAAATGCACGGACGCAAAAAATTCATTGTCCGGATGGCTTGCCCTGAAGTGGGGTTTCGGGCATCACGCCCGGCTGCTCAAAAATCAGGCATCAGCCTGGACAAAGACCAAGGGAGGGCAGTCATGACGGCGACTTCGCGCCTGCCCGCCTGGGCGCGGGCAAAAGATATTCTGGACCTGATCCGCCTGTCGGTGCCGATCGCTGTCAGCCGTATGGCGATGATGCTGATGGGCCTGACGGATGCGATCGTGCTTGGCCAGTATGCGCCGGGTGAGCTTGCCTTTGTGCTGTCCGCCTGGCTGCCGATCGGTGTGTCGCTCGGTTTCGGCATCGGCATCCTGCTCGGTGTGCAGGTGCTGACCTCCGAAATGCTGGGCACAGGCCGTGAGGCGGGCTCGGGCCGCATCTTCCGGCGCGGGCTCTGGTGGTCGCTTGTGCTCGGCGCCCTGCTCACGCTGGCGCTGGTGCCTTTCGCGCAGCCCTTCTTCCATTGGATCTTCGTCACCATCGCGCCCGAAGGGCAGGGGGCCGGCCAAGCTGTGCCGCCCGATGTCGTGGCGTCGTCCACGGCGGCGGTCACGCGCATCTTGGCGTTCGGCCTGGTCGGCCACATGGTTTCGCAGGCCTGCTCCTACTACCTGGAAGCGCTGCGCCGCCCGCTGCTGGTCACCATCGTCATGTATACCGGCGTGGTCATCAACATTTTCGGCAACCTCGCCCTTGTGGCGGGCTGGTGGGGCTTCCCCCAGATGGGCGCAGAAGGCGTTGCCTGGTCCACTACGGTCACGCGCTGGCTGATCGCTATCATCATGCTCATCTTCGTCGCCGCGCTTACGCCGGGCTTCCGCCGGTCGCCGCCGGCAGAGGCGGGCGAGGCGCGCCGCCAGTTCGACGTCGGCACAGGTACGGCCATCTCCAATGTTGCCGAATGGGGCGGCTTCAACGTCACCTTCATTATTGCCACCTGGGTCTCCATCGCGGCCAACGCCGTCTATGGTTATTCGGTTCAGGTGATGGGCGTGTGCTTCATGTTCTATCTCGGCATTGCCACGGCTACGTCCGTGCGCGTGGCCGAGGCCATGGGCCGGGGCAATCCGGATGAAGTCCGCAATGCGGGCCGCCTCGGCGTCGCGGCTACGTTCGTCATGGGCATCGTGATGGGTGTACTGCTGGTCAGCTTCGCCGGGCCGATCTCTCGCCTGCTGGTGCGGGAAGATGCGATCATCGGCGGCGTGGCGATTGCGCCTGCCATTGCCGGCCTGCTCTGGCTTGCGGCAGCGGCGACGGTGTTTGACGGGCTTCAGGCCACGGCGTCTTTTGCGCTGCGCGCACAAGGCATGGTCTGGCTGCCCAGCGCCATCCATCTCAGCTCGTTCTTCGTGGTGATGATCCCGGTCTGCTACCTGCTGGCCATCGTGTTGGAGCGGGGCGCACCGGGCGTGCTGGAAGGGGCCTTCATCGGCGTCTTCGTGGCCGGAACGCTGCAGCTTATCCTGCTGGAACTGAAAGCGGCGCGCTCCGGTGTGAAGCGCGCCGCCTGATCCGGATCGGTCCCCTAGAGGGGACGGTCCCCTTAGATGTCTTTCAGAGCCGACGCCGGCTTGAATGCCATCGAGGTCTTTTCAGGGATCTTGATCGTTTCTTTGGTTGCCGGATTGCGGCCTTCGCGCGCGTTCCGGGTCTTGGCCGAGAAAGTGCCAAAGCCTGCGATTGCAACCTGCTGGCGTTTCTTCACTGCCCCAGCGACGGTCTCGAACAGGGCGTCGACGGCTTTGCCGGCGTCGCTCTGAGACAGGCCGGAGGCCGCTGCCACCGCTTTGGTCAGTTCACCCTTATTCATAGGGGTTCTCCTCTAGGTTAAATGACGCTTGCGCGCCATTGGGCCGACTTACCCACGATTCGTAGGCCGTGAATACGTCGAGGGCCCAATAAACACGGGCTAAACGCCGAGAATCCAGCCCTCTTCTTCGGCCACGTCCCTGTTTTGTTCAGGGGAAAGTGATTTGGCTGTGGAAAAAGACGCTGCAAGTGTGCCTTTTTCGTCCAGATCTGCGTAGTGGCGGGCGATCTGGCGGACCTGGGCCTCGTCGGCGACCTCACCTTTTTCTGGCTTTGCCTTGACCAGGGCGGGGTAAATCTCGGCCATGACGACGCTGATTCCCTCCAGGGCATCGCGGGTCAGGGGCTCGGTGCCGAGCTCGAAGGGCCACACGCGGGATGTCGGCCAGGCCTGCCGCAGGGCATGCACATGGGGGATACCGGTCAGCGTCTGGCTGCCGACGGAACCGGCATAAGCGAGCTGCCAGACAGACTTCGGCTGCCCGATTTTGTTCTCTTTAAGGTAGTTTTCGCAATGGCGGTGTTCGGCGAGTGCCGCGCCCTCGAATTCCGGTCGCGTCGCCGCAAGGGTCGAAACCACATCGCGGGTGGGGGCGCCCCAGAAGGGGAACGGGCCTTTGGAGATGGCGTAGTTCATGCCGGCGGCAATGGCATACCGCGCATTGGAATTGTCCGGCTTCTCTTTCATCTTGGTGGCCAGGTGGGCATACATCGCCGCCCACGGCGCCTGCGCCGAGGTGTCGAGGCCAAGCGCTGCCGCCGTGCCTGCCGGGAAGCCCAGCGCAAAGTCGAAGCCGATAAGAACCTTGTCGCCGCGCTTGGTCAGCTTGGCCACCATGTCCTCGATGAAGGCGCGCGCCTTCAGGCGGGTGTCGATGTTCACGCCGCGATATTGCAGCTTCAGTCGGGCATCCTTCGCCAGGATGCCGATCCAGATCGAATTGGCGCCGAGCGACGGCTTTGACGCCGCGCTCCAGTCAACCATGATGTAGGCGTCAAAAAGAGCAGCCATGTCTATCCCAGTTTAACCAGCATCTTGCCGGTGTTTGCACCGGTGAACAGGCCGAGGAACGCGTCTGGCGCCTTCTCGATCCCGTTCATCACGGTTTCCTCATATTTCATTTTCCCGCCGGCAATCCATTTGGCCATGTCGGCGTGGAAGGCGGGCGTCATATCGGCATGTGTGGAAACAATGAAGCCCTGAAGCTTCAATTGTTTGCCCACCGCCTGAATGATGTTGTGCGGGCCTTCCGGTTTGCCGGTCTCGTTATACTGCGCAATCATTCCGCAAAGCGCCATGCGTGCAAACGGGCGGGCCGCTTCGATTGCGGCGGCCAGGTGATCTCCGCCCACATTGTCGAAATACACGTCGATGCCTTTGGGCGCGGCAGCCTTCAGCGCTGTCACCAGGCCGTCAAAGCCCTTGGCCTGCTTGTAGTCGATCACATGATCGGCGCCGAGTGCCTTCACGACCGCGCATTTGTCCGCCCCGCCGGCTGAACCGATCACGGTCGCGCCCTTGATCTTGGCAATCTGCACCACGGTCGAGCCAACCGCGCCGGCTGCGCCGGAAACGAACACCGTGTCGCCTTCCTTCAGCTCGCCCACGCGCAGCAGGCCGGCATAGGCCGTCAGCCCCGGCATCCCGGCAACGCCCAGATACGCACTCTCCGGAAGGCCGCTGGCGGGCAGCTTCTGCACCATCGCCGCTTGCGGCGCCGCCACCCAGGCTGTGCGCCAGCCGAGCATTGAGGAGACAAGGTCGCCGGTTTTGAAGTCGGGATGGGCCGAGGCCGTCACGCGGCCCACGGCGCCGCCCTGCAGCGGCTCGCCAATCTGGAAGGGCGGCACATAGCTTTCCCGGTCATACATCCGGCCGCGCATATATGGGTCAACAGACATCCAGGTGTTCACCACCTGGATCTCGCCGTCCTTCGGATCGGCAATCTCGGTCTTGCGGGCGGCGAAGTCGGAGAGTTTGGGCATCCCGACAGGGCGCGCGGCGAGGGTCCACTCAGTGGCAGTCAGTTTAGACATGGCGAAGTCCTTCCCTGGTTCATTCCGGACGCTTTTTGATGCGATCTGTCCCGGTTCGTACTCAAAAATACACACTTTGCCCCATCAGATGACCTGCCAGGCCCGGCCTGTGAAGGGGTGACCCGAAGAATCCCCCGCCGCGCAGTATTCCGGCCAGCTTCAGCCCGAGACTTGCCGTTCCCGCCCGCCAATGTCATGTCGGCTGCAACAAAAAGGACAAGGGCAGGCATGACCAGGCTGAAAGTGGGCGTCGCGGGCGCCGGCGTTTTCGGAAATTACCACGCGCAGAAAGCCGCCGCCTCGGCGCGCGCAGACCTCGCCGGCATCTTCGATGTAGACCTCACCCGCGCCCAGAAGCTGGCCGATACCTTTGGCACTCGGGGCTTCGCTGATTATCGTGAATTCCTCAGCCAGTGCGATGCTGTCGTGGTGGCCGTTCCGGCCACCTGGCACGAGAAGCTCGCCCGTGAAGCCATTGAGGCGCACTGCCATGTCCTCGTCGAAAAGCCGCTGGCGCTCTCAGGCCTGGCTGCGCGCGACCTGGCCGATGAAGCTGCTGCCCGCGGGCGCATCCTGCAGGTCGGCCACCAGGAACGCTTCGTGGCCATGGCCATGGGCGTGCTGGCGATCAAGGAAACGCCGACCCTGATCGAGTCGGTCCGCTCCGGCCCGCCGACGCCCGGCGGGCGGGCGGGGGATGTATCGGTGATCTGGGATCTCATGATCCACGATCTCGATCTGGCGGCGATGATGCTGGGGCGTGAGTTCACGCAGGTCGAAGCCACCGGCCGCATCGTCCATTCCGGCAAGATCGACGAGGCCGAAGCGGTGTTCAACTATGCCAGCGGCGGCAAGGCGAAGCTGCGCGCCAGCCGCGCTGCAGAGTTCCGGGAACGGACGATGCGTGTTGTCTATCCCTCGGGCGAGATCGACATCGACTTCCTCACGCGCCGTCTGAAAAATACGACACCTTACGAAGTGAAGGTGGATATCGCCGCTGACCTGCCGGACCCGCTGGGCGCAGCCGATGAAGGCTTCTACGCCGCCTGCCTTGGCCTTGCGCGCAGCCCGGTTCCGGCCCACGGCGCCGTTGCCGCCGTTGCGATGGCAGAAGCCGCAGAGGCCAGCGTGCTGGCCGCCATTCCGGCAAAATAGACGTTAGCTGCGCGCGATCTCGCGGAACACGACGCGCGCGCCTGTGCGCGTTTCTTCCGGCGCGACGAGTTTCACCAGTTCTGCGGCCACTTCCTCGGGCGTCGGCAGCGTCATCGGGTCTTCGCCCGGCATCGCTTCGGCGCGCATGCCGGTGCGCACGGCGCCGGGATCGAACAGGTTGACGCGCAGCGCCATCTTCTCGCTCTCGTCGGCCCAGGCTTTGACGAGTGCTTCGAGGCCAGCCTTGGAAGCCTGGTAAGGCCCCCAGAAAGCGCGCGGGCGGGGCACCACGCCGGACGTGACAAACACGGCGCGCGGGCTTTCCGCGCGGTGCAGGGACGGTCCCAGCGCGCGGATCAGGTGCGCGTTGGCGGTGAGGTTCACCTGAATCGTTTCTTCAAAGCTGCGCGGGCCGCAGGTTTCCAGCGGGCCCAGCGTGCCAAGCAGGCCGGCATTGGCAACGAAGCCATCGAGCGTGCCGAAATTCTCGGAGATAATCTTGCCAAGCGTCTCGATGCCCTTGGTGTCCTTGAGGTCCATCGGCACCAGCACGGCTTCTGAGCCAAGCTTGCGGATTTCATCGTCAAGCTTTTCCAGCGCCGCCTTGGAGCGGGCGACAGCCACGACAACATTGCCCTGCCGGGCAAGCTCAAGGCTGATCGCACGGCCAATGCCGCGCGACGCGCCGGTAACAAGAACAAGTCTGGGTTTCTCGGACATGCCGGGCGTTTAGCGCGCCCGTTACACGTCGTCCAGCAGGGAGAGCTGGCGCTCTTTGTCCGCCTGATCGCGCTGATGGTCTGCCAGCGGGGTCGGATAGTCGCCCGTGAAGCAGTGGTCGGCAAATTGCGGCTGGGCTCCATTGCGCACCGGCTCGCCGATGGCCTTGTAGAGACCCGGCACCGACAGGAAGCCGAGGCTTTCGACCTTCAGCTCGCGTACCATTTCCTCGTGCGTGTGGATGGCGGCGAAAAGTTCGGATTTTGCCGCCATGTCGATGCCGTAAAAATCCGGGTTCACGATGGGCGGGCTGGCCGAGCGGAAGTGGATTTCCCGCGCGCCGGCTTCGCGCACCATTTGCACGATTTTCTTGGACGTGTTCCCGCGCACAACGGAATCGTCGACCAGGATAACGCGCTTGCCTTCAAGCACGGCGCGGTTCGGGCTGTGCTTCTTGGAAATGGCCGTCTGGCGCCCGGTCTGCGTCGGCTGAATGAAGGTCCGGCCGACATAATGGTTCCGGATGATGCCCATCTGGAACGGGATGCCGGAGGCTTCGGAAAAACCGAGTGCGGCCGGCACGCCGGAATCCGGCACCGGCACGATCACGTCAGCATCCGCAGGCGTTTCGGCGGCGAGCTGTTGGCCCATCCGGCGGCGGACTTCATAGACCGAGCGGCCCTGAATGAAGCTGTCGGGGCGGGCGAAGTAGACATATTCGAAGATACACGGGCTTGGCGGGCGCGGCGGGAAAGCGCGGATCGACTCGATGCCTTCCTCGCTGATGACGACCAATTCGCCATTCTCGATCTCGCGTACGAACTCAGCGCCGATGATGTCGAGCGCGCAGGTTTCAGACGCGAGCACATAGGATTTGCCGCGACGGCCAAGGATGAGCGGGCGCAGGCCAATCGGATCGCGTGCGCCGATCAGTTTCTTGCCAGTGATGCCAACGAGCGCGTAGCCGCCTTCGATCTGATGCATCGCATCGACGAGGCGTTCGACGAACTTTTTCTTAGGGCTGCGGGCGACGAGGTGGAGGATCACTTCAGTGTCCATCGTCGACTGGAAGATCGCGCCGCTGCGGACCAGTTCCTTGCGCAGGATACGGGCGTTGGTCAGGTTGCCGTTGTGAGCAACGGCGAACCCGCCGGTATCAAGATCTGCGAAGATCGGCTGAATGTTGCGAAGCATCGGCCGGCCCTGCGTGGAGTACCGGTTGTGGCCGATCGCGGCATGGCCGGGAAGGCGCTGACGAAGGTCTCCGCCGAAGCTCTCTCCGACGAGGCCCATATGGCGTTCGGAGGCGAAGCGCTTGCCGTCAAAGCTGACAATGCCGCACGCCTCCTGTCCACGGTGTTGGAGGGCATGGAGGCCGAGCGCGGTCAAAAGACTGGCTTCGGCGCTCCCAAAGACTCCGAAAACCCCGCACTCTTCGTGGGGTTTGTCGTCATCATGATCGAAGTAGACCATCGGACGTTCCGGCTCTGCTATGTGGGGCGGGGCTGCTTGCGGCCGATATAGGCCTGTTTGTCCGGCGGCGAAAGCCCGGCAATGACATTCCTGTCATCAAATCACAGGCTGTGTGTCAGAACGGCACTGCCGGCGTCGAGGCTGTATGGCGAAACACGATGTCCGCCGACCAGGATTTCTCGCCGAGGAGTGCAGGCACTTCGAGGCCTTTTTCAGCGCGCCACGCGGCGATCGCGGGCTTTGCGGGAAGGTCGCGAAGGTCCAGCCAGCCGCTTGCTGGAATGATGTCGCTGAGTGCGCTTCCCGAGGCTTGTGCAAGCCAGACATGTGGGCGGGCAGGGACGCCGGGTGTGCGCGCTTCAGCCGCGACGGCCTTTTCGCTTTCCTGCGAGGCGAGCTGTTCCATGCCCCAGAAGATGACCGTGCGGTTTGACTCGGCAGAGGCAGCCGCATCGCAATGCACGCCGGAGATCTTCAGGGGACGGTCAAGGTTCACCGCGTTCCAGCCGCGCGCGACGGTCAGCACATCGGCAAGCGCTTCGGTTTTCTGACTGTCCGGGAGGGGCGCCGCACGGACCACATCTGCCGCCAGATCGCTGGTTGCGGCGCCGCTGGCGTATTGATCCAGAATGCCGGCGCCCTCGCAGGGAACGTTGAGCAGGAGCAGGCCCGCTGCGCCCGATCCGATCAGGGCTTCGGTGAGCGCAGACTTCAGTCGCTGGTCTTCCTGGTAGCGTTCCCAGCCTGAAGCGAAGCTGACCTGGGCAGTGCCTTCCAGCTTCTTCGCCAATGTCTGAATGCCCGGATCGTCCGCCGAGAGGGTGGCCACCGGCACGCTTAGCGGTGCCAGAAGGCTGGCGGCAGAGTCGACTGTCTCGACGCTTACGGATGGCGGCGAGGGCGCCTGCGTCGCGCAGGCTGCCAGCATCAGCGCGCCGCAGAAAGCAGCGATTGGCGTTCTGCCATCGAAATTCAGCATCGGAGTTTCCCTGAAACGATCAGTAAACAGGAGCCTAGCCACCAGACGGGCCGAAGCAAGCGCTGGACGAGCTTCTAGCGCTGATCTTCGCGCACGGCGCTCAATTCGCGGCTGGCTTCTTCGGCTTCGCCCGTCACCCCGTCGGCAATCTGCTCAAGATAGGGGTAGGTGAAGCTCTCGGCGATGAAAGGCGGCACGCGGTCATGCTCGACGGCGACGTTCAGCAGCACGGCGAAGAAGACCAGCGCAATGAAACCACGGAAAATGCCGAAGACGAGCCCGGCAATATGGTCGAACAGGCCGATTTCGCCATTCGTCATGATAGATTTCGACAGGCTCTGCCCGAACCAGGCGACGATCACATAGACGATCAGGAAGGCCGTCACGACGAGGATCACGTCCGGCGCCAGCGGATGGGTGCCGTCCGGCAGCATCTGGGCAACCGTGCCGGAGAGGAACTTGCGGGCGTAATAGGCGGCGGCGAGCGCGCCGATGAAGGCGCCGAGCGTTGCCAGTTCCCGCAGGAAGCCGCGCGCGAACGCCATGATCGCGGAAACGACAATCACGCCGACGACGATTCCGTCAAAAGCTGAAATGTTTTCAAGCATCAGGCGCGTCCGGCGCGAGTAAATCAACGAGGCCGATAAGCCTTGCAATCGGCGCCACCGTCAAGCCGCTCTCTGCTGATGTTACCCCCTCGGGCGCAAAAGCGTTGCGAAAGCCGAGCCGGGCTGCCTCCTTGATGCGCTGATCCATGCGGGGCGCAGGCCGGACAGCGCCGGAAAGGGCAATTTCGCCAAAGAACACCGAGCGGTTGGGAACTGGATTGCCCGAGAGCGAGGAGAGCAGTGCCGCGGCTGCTGCAAGGTCGCCCGCCGGTTCCGTAATCTTGTAGCCGCCCGCGACCGAGAGATAGACATCCATGCCCGCCAGATTGATACCGCAGCGCGCCTCCAGCACGGCCAGCAGCATGGCGAGACGCCCGGAATCATAGCCGATCACACTGCGCCGGGGCGTGCCGAACGGGCTCTTGGCGACAAGGGCCTGCACTTCCGCCAGAACCGGGCGCGAGCCCTCCATTGCGGCGAACACCGCTGTGCCGCCGCCGGGCTCGTCATCCGCCGAGAGGAAGAGGGCGGAGGGTTCTTTTGCCGGGGCGAGGCCGAACTGGTGCATTTCGAAGATGCCGATCTCGTCCGTCGGCCCGAACCGGTTCTTCACCGCGCGCAGGATGCGGAACTGGTGGCCGCGCTCGCCCTCGAAATAGAACACGGCATCGACAAGGTGTTCCACCACGCGTGGGCCGGCAATCGTACCTTCCTTGGTGACATGGCCTACAAGCACCAGCGCAGCGCCGGATTTCTTGGCCCAGCGCACAAGTTCCTGCGCGCAGGCGCGGACCTGCGCCACAGAGCCCGGCGCAGCTTCCAGTCCATCGGACCAGAGCGTCTGGATCGAGTCGATTACCACGAAAGCGGGCGAAGCTTCCTTCAGCGCCGAGAGGATCTTGCGAAGATCGGTTTCGGTGGCGAGCTGGACAGGAGAGTTGGCGACCTTCAGCCGCTTGGCCCGTTCCTGGATCTGCGCAGCGGCCTCCTCGCCGGAGACATAGACCGTCTTCACGCCATTGCGCGCAAGGCGCGCAGCCGCCTGCAGCAGGAGTGTGGATTTACCGATGCCGGGGTCGCCGCCGATCAGCGTGGCAGAGGCGGGCACGATGCCCCCGCCGAATACGCGGTCGAGTTCATCGACGCCGATCACGATCCGGTCGGGCGTTTCGGTCACGGCGTCGAGCGCAACGAACTCGGCCTTCGGGCCGCGCTTGGTGCCGGCCTTCTCGGCCTTCAGCGCGCCGGGCGGGGCGGAGACAGCTTCTTCCACCAGCGTGTTCCACTCGCCGCAGCTTTCACAGCGCCCGGCCCATTTGGCGTGCACGGCGCCGCAAGCCTGGCAGACAAAAGCGGAGGTGGAGGTTTTGGCCATAAGGAATCGGAACCCTGAGTATGAGGCGCGGAGTCTAGGCGGGCAGGCAAAGCGGCGCAAATGCCTTGGCCACCTGACGGACAGAAAATCTGCAAAAGCTGGCGACCCGCGCGACCAGCCGCTAAAGGGGCGGGATGAAACGCGTTGCGATCATCGGGGCAGGGCCGGCGGGCCTCATGGCGGCTGAGGCAGCCCTCGCGCGCGGCGCGCAGGTGTCTATCTATGACGCGATGCCCAGCCCGGCGCGCAAATTCCTGATGGCCGGCAAGAGCGGCCTCAACATCACCCATTCTGAAGACGAGAGCTTGTTCCGTTCCCGGTATACCGCGCCCGATGGCCGGCTCGCCGCGATGATCGACGCGTTCGGCCCGGCAGAGATTGTCGCCTGGATGAAGGGTTTGGGCATCGAGACCTATGCCGGCTCCTCCGGCCGGGTGTTCCCGGTCGGCATGAAGGCCTCGCCATTGCTGCGTGCCTGGCTTGCCCGGCTCAGCGCAGGCGGAGCAACGCTGCATACGCGCCATCGCTGGACGGGATGGGACCGGTCAGGACGGCTATGCTTTCGCGCGCCGGAAGGGGAGGTAACGGTCGAGGCTGACGCCGCCATCCTCGCGCTTGGCGGGGCAAGCTGGTCGCGCCTCGGCTCGGATGGCGGATGGGCGCCGCTGCTGGCCGCGCGCGGCGTGGAGATCGAGCCCTTCGGCGCTGCCAATTGCGGATTTCATATTCCGTGGTCAGATCACATGCTGAAGGCGCATGAAGGCGCCTCCATCAAGGGTGTGCGCCTCTCAGCCTTCGGGCAGGAAAGCCGGGGCGATTTCGTCATCACGAAACGCGGCCTCGAAGGCGGCGCGCTTTATCCCCTTGCGGCCAGCCTTGCCGCTGCTGCCCGCCGGGGCGATCCGCAAACGCTGATGATCGACCTTCTGCCGGATGCAGGCGAAGCGGATCTGGCAAGCCGGCTCGCATCATCGCCGGCAAAGGAATCCCTGTCCAACCGCCTGCGGAAAGCCGCGCGCCTGCCGCCCCCAAAGATCGCACTCTTTCAGGAACTGTTCCGGGGCAATGCGATGCGTGATCCTGCGCAGATCGCCAGCACCCTGAAAGCCTTCCCGCTGCGGCTGCATGGCCCGGCGCCGCTCGATACCGCTATCTCGACCTCCGGCGGTGTCTCCTGGAGCGCGCTCGATGACACGCTGATGCTGAGGGACATTCCGGGTACGTATTGTGTTGGAGAGATGGTCGCCTGGGACGCGCCGACCGGCGGCTATCTGCTCACGGCCTGTCTGGCGATGGGCCGGGCTGTTGGGGCAAGAATTTGATCAGCAAGACGGGGCCGCCCGCGATGCGGATACTCTCCGGGGCATCCGTTTCAAATCTCAGAAGGTCGGTCTCTGCCAATTGTCTGCCTGCAACGATCGCGGGGGCCAATGCGAAGAAGAATCCAGATCCGGGCGCCAGATTGTGGGCCT
This sequence comes from Hyphomonas sediminis, assembly GCF_019679475.1. Classification (NCBI taxonomy): domain Bacteria; kingdom Pseudomonadati; phylum Pseudomonadota; class Alphaproteobacteria; order Hyphomonadales; family Hyphomonadaceae; genus Hyphomonas; species Hyphomonas sediminis. The sequence goes on along the minus strand of NZ_JAIEZP010000001.1, from coordinate 53,827 downwards.
CGCTGTCAGACAATCGCGCAACTTCCGCATCGAAGCTGCCTCTGCGAGTCATGATGTTGAGATCCATGGCTGGGGCCTGGCCGGGGTCTCCGTGGAAGGGCGCGCCGCCATCAAAGGCAAGGCTCTCACCTGGCAACAGCGTGTGGGTTTGTCCTTCAGAAGTAAGAAGCAGCTTCCCCCGCAGAAGCGTCAGGTGCCGGTCAATTCCTTCAAACTTCGAGAAGTCTCCGGCTTCGCTGACTGTGGCGATGCTTATGCGCCAGTCGAATGTGTCCATTGACGCGCCAGCCGGAGAAACCGCGGCTTCTTCAGTGCTTCCGCCGCCATTCTTCCACGGTGCAGGTTTTCGCTCCGACGCTGGCAGGTGAACAAGCTGCATGTAGCCCCCATCCGGGTATCAGATTGCCGGCTGGATCGGCCCTTCGGCTCGTCCGTTCACGAACTGGTCCACATAGTCGTTGCCGCTGGAATAGACATCCTTTGCCGCGCCGCGCCAGATGATGCGGCCTTCGAACAGCATGGCGATCTCGTCGGCGATCTTGGTCGCAGAGGCCATGTCATGCGTAATCGTCACGGCCGCGGCGCCAAGGCCGCGCACCATTTCAAGGATCAGGTCGTTGATGGCGTCGGCCGTGATCGGATCAAGGCCCGTCGTCGGTTCGTCGAAGAAAATGAGGTCGGGCTCGGAGATGATCGACCGGGCGAGCGAGACGCGCTTCTGCATGCCACCGGAAATCTCTGCCGGGTAGAGCGCGCCAACATCAGAGCCAAGGCGCACTTTCTTCAGTGTGTCGATGGCGCGTTCCTTGGCGTCCTTGCGGCTCATGCCTTCGGAATTGATCAGACGGAAGGCGACGTTTTCCCACACGGTGAGGGAGTCAAACAGCGCGCCGGACTGGAACAGCATGCCGATGCGTGCGCGCATCCGTTCGCGTTCCTTGCCTCTGGCATTGGTCACGTCTTCGCCGTCGAACAGGATGCGTCCCTTGTCGGGTGTCATCAGGCCGAGCGCGTTCTTCAGCATCACCGATTTGCCCGAGCCCGAGCCGCCGATCACGACAAGGCTCTGGCCAGGGGCCACATCGATGTCCACGCCGCGCAGGACGGTTTTCGTCCCGAAGGATTTTTCGACGCCTTCCAGTTTCAGCAGGGGGTGTGCCGCATCAGTCATCACAGGCCGATCTCCACGAACAGGGTGGACATGACATAGTTGAAGGCGAGGATGAGGACCGCTGCGCCTACCATCGAAAGGGTCGCGGCGCGGCCAACGCCGGTTGCGCCAGCCTGGCTGCGGTCGCCCTGATAACAGCCCATGACGGCGATCACGGCGCCAAAAACCACGGCCTTGATCAGGCCGGCAAGAATGTCGTTGCGGGTCACGAAATCGAGCGTGTTGCGCAGGTAGACCGTCGAGTCGAAGCCAAGGCCATACACGCTGACCAGCCAGCCGCCCATCACGCCGATAATGTCGGCCAGCGCGACCAGCATCGGCAGGGTGATCAGGGCTGCAAGGAAGCGCGGCGCATAGAGGTAGCGGAAGCGGGAGGCGGAGAGCGTTTCCAGCGCGTCGATCTGTTCAGTCACGCGCATGGCGCCAATCTCGGCGGCGATCCCTGCGGAGACGCGGCCCGCCAGCATCAGGCCGGTGATTACCACGCCAAGTTCCCGCGTGATCCCCAGCACCACGATGCTCGGTACGAATTGCTCAGCGCCATAGCGGCTGCCGCCTTCATAGATGTTGAGGGCGAGCGCGGCGCCGATGAATACGGCAGAAAGGCCGACAACGGGCAATGAGTAGAAGCCGATCCGCACCATCTGGCGCAGGATTTCGCCGCCATACCAGCGGGGCGTGAAGGCCGCCGCTTTGACCTGGGTGGCAAAGCTCGTCAGGCGGCCGACCTCGGTGAACAGTCCAAGCGTCGCCCGGCCGATGAGTTGGAGGGGATTAGGCATCATCTGGCCTCAGCGGTAGACACGTTGCACCCTGGGGCCAAGGCCCGTGAGCAGTTCATAACCCAGCGTGCCGCAGGCGGCTGCCTGCGCCTCGAGTTTGGCGTTCTCACCCAGAAATTCAACCCGCGCGCCCGGCTTGGCGTGTTTTGCGCAGTCAGTGACGTCCAAAGTCATCATATCCATGGAGACGCGTCCGAGTACGGGGCAGGGGTTCCCCTGCAGCCATCCGGTCAGGCGGTTCGCCCCGGCGCGGGGTATACCGTCGGCATAGCCGAGTCCGACGGTCGCCAGCATGCGGTCTTCGCTCAGCGTATATGCGCCGCCATAGCCAACCTGAGTGCCAGCGCGTCCTTTGAAGGTCGCGAGGATCGTGGCCTCCAGCATCACGCCGGGTTTCAGCTTCACCTTCTCCGGCGGCTCGGTCCCGCCATAGAGGGCAAGGCCTGGCCGCGTCAGGTCGTAGGCAAACCCTTTGCCGAGATAACAGCCGCTGGAATTGGCAAGGCTGGCTGGCGTATCGGGGAAGGCATCGGCAATTTCATTGAACGCCTTGCGCTGGGCGGCGTTGACCGGATTGTCCGGCTCATCGGCGGAGACCAGATGGCTCATCACCAGAACGGGCTGCAGGCGGCGTAAATCCGCCAGATCCTTTTCCGTCATGTCGGCGGGCAGGCCCAGCCGGTTCATGCCGGTGTCGAAATGCAGCGCGCAGGAGCCTTTGGGCGCGTTGGCCCAGAGCTTCGCATGGGCCTCGCTGGAGAGCACGGCGGTCAGGTCGGCGTCCCGGTAAAGCGCCATTTCGCCCCGCACGGGGCCGTTCAGTACAAAGATGCGGGCCGCTTTCCCGGCGGCCTTGCGCACCACAAGGGCTTCTTCGGCATAGGCAACAAAGAAGGTCTGGCATCCGGCAATCCGGAGGCTGCGCGCGACACGCGCCGCGCCCAGGCCATAGGCGTCCGCCTTCACCACCGCAGCCGTTGTCGTGCCGGGGTGCAGGGCGTCCAGAGTTCTCCAATTGTCCGCAATGTTGCCGGTCATCACGGTGGCATGGGGCATAAGGGTCATGCGCCCACCGCTAGGCGAGTTTCAACGCCTTGTCATCCTGCCTGCTTGCCGCTCTGGTGATGTGCCAGCCAGGCTGAGCCTTTCATGTTCCAGACCGGAGTGAAGAACACCATCCAGAGGATCAGCAGGATCATCCCGCCTGCCGGCACGATGGCGATCTTCTGCGGGCCGAAAAGGTCCACCAGCGCGCCCATCATCGCTGCGCCGAACGGCGCGCCTGCCATGAAGCCGAGCTGGTAGATCGAGAGGACGCGGGCGAGCTGGTGCTTGGGCGCGGCGTCCTGAACGATGGACCGGCTCATGGCGATGGAAATGCCCGCCGCATTGCCCCACACGAACACGATCACGAGGAACACCCAGTGCGGCACGATCCAGAGCATCGGGATCATGCCGGCCGAGGCAATGAACTGCGCGATCAGCAGCAGCCGGCCCTGACGCTTGATCCGGCGGAAGATCGCCAGAACCACAGAGGAGGCGAACGCGCCCATCCAGAAGGTGACGAACATGTCGCGGATGCCGGAGGAGCCGAAATGATAAACGTCCCGGTTCACGATCGGCAGCACCACAAGGAAGGAGCCGATCACGAACACGCCGACGCCAAACATCAGCAGCGTCATGGCCGAAAGCTTGCCGTCGCTGCGCACGGCGCGGATGCCGTCCAGAATGTCCCCGAAGGTGGCGCCGATGCCCTTGCGCCCGGTGCGCACCTGCCGCCCCCGCGCCATCAGCAGGGCAAAGCCTGCGCCGGTCGCCAGCGCCAGTCCCTGCACAGTCAGCAGCGTTGCGGCGCTGATCGGGCCGATCGAGAACCCGCCGAGCCAGGCCGGCATCTGTGTCGCCTTGTCGGCATAGCCTGCCAGGATCAGGCCTGCGATCTGCGCCAGAAACTGCGCCATCGTCGCAAGCGTCACGCCCAGCTGCAATGTCACGCCCGAGCCGACCCGCATCCGCCGCTCGACAACCTCGTTCACGATCGCGTCACGCGCCGGCATCATGAAGGCGCCAATGGTGCCGATGCACACAGCATAGAGGATCATCGCCGGATAGCTCAGCTGGCCGTGCGACAGTGAATAGGCGAGGAACAGGGAAGGGACCGAGGCCAGAAGGTGCAAGAGGATCAGCAGGCGGCGCCCATCGGCGCGCTCTGCGACCACGCCGCCGATCAGCAGGAAGACAACTGACGGCGCCGACAGCGCCATATTGGCAAGGCCGAGCGCAAGCCCGTCGAGATGCAGATGGTTCCGGCCGGTGATGAGATAGGGAAACAGCACAAGTTGCAGGCCAAATGCCATGAACCAGCTGCACTGGACGCCCAGATAGGCCGGCAGCTCGATCTTCACGCCCCGGCGCAGCTTGCGCGCGCGCCAGTTCGTGGCGGTGGCCAGGAATGAGGCGCCCGCAGTGATCGCCTCGCTGACACCGCTGACGGGAGACGTAATGCTGACGGCGGCGTCGGCCGTTGCCTCTTCGGAGGTTTCAGCGCCCGCCTCTTTCGCCGGTTCGTCTGGGCTGTTTCCGGTCTGGTCTGTCACTTAACTCGTCCCCACGCAGCGCACATTGTTACATCACCGCTGACAAAGAAACGCGACCGCTAGCAGCAGCGGGGCGCGGTTGCAAAGCCATGGCTGTACCGATAGGATTTTTCCTTGGTTAACCCTGCGGGCGAGGTCACATCCCATGAGGACGTTCCGGCACGCGGTCAGCTGGGGGCTCGCCCTCGCCCTGGCGGCGATGTTCATCCATCTGACACTCCACCCGCTTCCGGACCCTCCGGTGGGGGATGTGAAGTTCTTCTCTCCGCCCGGCCAGCATATCGTGTTCGCTGCGCTTGCTGAGAAATCCGGCATGACACTGTTCGAGCCAGCCGGCCGTTTTGTTGCCGGCGTCTTCGAGTTGATGGCGGCCCTGTTGATCCTGCTGCCGTTCAGCCGTCGTGTCGGCGCCGTGCTGGCGGTTATCATCTTCGGCACCGGCCTTGGCCTGCATCTCTCGCCCTGGCTTGGCCGGGAAATCCCGCTGGCCGACGGCACCACCGATGGCGGCCTGCATTTCCTGATCACGGTTATCCTGTTGGCCATCAGCCTGCTGCTGCTGGTCGTCCATCCCGGCAAGTCGCGTACAACCCGCGTACTCAGTGCGGCGCAGTATTGGCGTCAGGCGTAAACCGGATTCCATTTCTCCTTAAGGATTTGGTGCAACGTTCCCGGGCAGAATCCCCGAGGATTGCGCATGAACGACGCGACAGAACAGAAAAAGCCTCCGCTGGGCGCGGCGCGAGACGCGCTCCTGCGGCGTATTCTGGATGTCGTCTCCATGCCTGCTTCCCGAATCCCGCCGCAGGACCGGCAGATGGCGGGTGATATCCTGCTCGACATGCTGTTCCATGCCGACGAGCGTGACCGTCTGATCTGTTCCACGCGCCTGGCCGGCAGCCGCGAAGCGCCGCGCCGGCTGCTGCGGTATCTGGCGCAGGCAAATTTCCCGGTGGCCCGGCCTCTGCTGGAGGAAAGCGACGCGTTCGACGATTGCGACCTGGCTGAAATCATCCGCCAGACCCAGCCAGAACACCGGCAAACCATTGCCCGCCGCCGCAACTTGTCCGTCGCCGTTACGGCTGTGCTTGCCGAGGTGGCCGAGCCTCACATTGTCCGCGAAGTGCTGGCCAACCGGACGGCAAGTTTCGCTGAAACCACCATCGACCGTCTCATCGCGGCTTCGCGGGACGAGCCGAGCTATTGCCCGCTGCTGGTCGAGCGGATCGAGCTTAAACCCTCGCATGCCATGGCGATGTTCTGGTGGGCCGATGGGCCGACGCGCCGCAAGATCCTCACCCGGCACGCTGCCGAGCGGCAGGAAATGATCTCGCTCTGCTCCGATGTATTCGAGATGGCTGCTGCCGAAGGCTGGCAGGATGGGGTCGCCCGCAAGGCGCTGCAGATGATCGAGCGACGCCAGCGCAACCGCGCCGCCATTGCGCGCAGCCCGTATGACAGCCTGGAACACGCCGTTCAGGCCGCTGCCGAAGCCGGCATGGAGGCCAAGACGGCGCAGGAGATCGGCTATCTTTCTGGCATCAAGCCCGTCACTGCCGCCAAGATCCTTTCAGATGCGGGCGGGGAGGGGCTGGCCGTGCTCTGCAAGGCGACCGGCCTCAAGCGGGAATATCTCGCGCTCCTCTGGCGCGCCCTTGGCCGCCCGTTGGAGCAGGACCCCGGACACCCCCATCCCCAGTTCGCGCTGGTGGCGGAAACCTATGAGGTGCTCTCTGTCCTCAAAGCGCAAACGACGCTGCGTTACTGGAACTGGGCTCTGTCTTCGGCGTTCTCCCCTGCGGCGCTGCGTCACGCTCAAGCCCTCGGTGACCCCGCAAATGAAGAGGCAGAGTTCTCTACAGCGCAGCGAACGGCGCGCCTCGTCTTCGGGCGTTAGTGTCATTTTCGGGGCTGGCGGGCTTCCCAAGCGCGCTCCGGGCATTTAGGTGAGGCGTTCACCAAATCGGGATCGTTCGGAGCTGAGGGGCGCTGTGGCGTATTTCTTGGGACTTTTAGCGGCACTTGTCGCCTTCTGGTTCGGAAACTCCGGCCATTACACGCCGCTGATGCTCGGCTTTGCCGTTGCATCCATTGGGTTGACGCTTGTGCTGTCGTTCCGGCTCGGCATCGTTGACCGGGAAGGGGCGCCTTATGTGCGTCTGCCGCAACTGCTCAGATATTATCCCTGGCTCGCCGTCGAGGTGGTCAAGGCCAATTGGGTGGTCATCAAGGCCTGCCTGCGCGCAGACCTCGACATCACCCCCACGCTCACCAAGATCAAGACGGTCTGCAAGACCGATCTGGCCAAGGTAACCTTCGCCAATTCGATCACCATGACGCCGGGAACGGTCACGGTTGAGATCGAGGGCGACAAGCTGCTCGTGCACGGTCTCTACGAGAATGGCACCCAGCCGGAGGCTTTCATCGAAATGGATCAGCGCTGCGCTGTTGCGTGCGATCCCAAGGAGGTGCGCGCATGACTGCAGCGGCCCTGATCGCCATCCTGATCGGGATGGTGCTTCTGCTTGTGCGCTCATTGCTGGGGCCGACACTGTATGACCGCATCCTGGCGGTCAACGCGTTCGGCACGAAGACCGTTCTGGTCATCGGCCTGCTCGGCTATGTGATGGGCCGCCCGGATTTTCTCGACATCGCCATGATCTACACGCTGATCAACTTCGTCACGACAATCGCGATCCTGAAATTCTTCCGCTACCGCTCTTTCCAGGTGCCGCTTACGCGCCGGCCGGATGCTGCGAAGGGAGGCGAATAGGATGACCGAATTCTTCGCAAATCTTGGCAGCTTCTGGGAAGTGGTGCGCCATCCGCTCGGTGCGGCGGCCTGCCTTGCGGGCGGCCTGCTCAGCATCATCAGCGCGATCGGTGTCCTGCGCTTCCCGGATTTCTACACCCGTCTTCATGCGGCCAGCGTTACCGATACCTCCGCTGCGGCGCTCGTGCTGATCGGCATGGCGCTGATGGCACCAGGCTGGCTGGTTCTGGTGAAGCTGCTGTGCATTTTCATTTTCCTGTTCCTGACCAGCCCCGCAGCGGCACATGCGCTGGTGAACGCTGCGCATGTCGCCGGCCTGCAGCCGCGCATCGGCCCCGTCGGCGTTGCTGACCCGGAGGACCATGTATGAGGGAACTGTTCACGGCTGATGCCGGCCCCGCGTTGATCAACATCACGCTTCTGGCCATCCTCTTCATCGTCGCCATCGCTATCGCCCGCCTGCGCAGCCTGTTTGCGATCGTGATGCTCTCGGGCGTCTACTCGCTTGTATCTGCTGCCTGGTACATCGCCGTCGATGCAGTCGATGTGGGCTACACCGAAGCGGCCGTCGGGGCAGGGATGTCTACTGCTGTGCTGCTCGGCGCGATGCTGCTGACGGCGCGCACGGCAAAGCCCGAAAAACCGCTCAAACGTCTTGGGCCTTTCATCATCTGCGGCGCGACTGCTGTGATGCTGATCTATGCGTCGGTTGATCTGCCCGGCCTGGGCGATCCCAACTCGCCGGCCAATACAGGCGCAGGCATGACCTACATGCACGTCAACTGGTACGACATGGGCATCCCCAACGTCGTCACCTCCGTTCTGGCCAGCTATCGCGGTTTCGACACGATGGGCGAGACGGTCGTGGTGTTCGTGGCCGGTCTCGCTGTCGCCATGCTGCTCGGTTTCGGAGAACGCTCCCTGGCTGAAACCCTTCGCTCCAACAAGAAGAAGGGCGGAAAGGGCAAGGGGGGCGACGCATCATGAAGAGCGACCATCACATGATTTTGCGCGTCATCGCCAAATGCTTCATTCCGCTGATCATGATCTACGGGTTCTACGTCCAGTTCCACGGTGAAGTGGGGCCGGGTGGCGCGTTCCAGGCGGGGGTCGTTATCGCTGTGGCGATCATCCTGAACGCCCTGATCTTCGGCCTCAGCAGCACGATGAAAGCGGTTCCGCCGGTCTTCGCCCGCACGGTCGCGGCGGTGGGTGTGATGATCTATGTCGGCGTTGGTTTCTGGGCGCTGCTCAAGGGCGGCCTGTTCCTGGAGTATCAGGCGCTGTTCGGTGAAGGCCCGGGCGGCCATCATGGCCAGCATGCCGGTGTCATCATCGTTGAGCTTGGCGTCCTGTGCGCCGTGGCGGGCGCGATGGTCACGATCTTCTATGCGCTCGCCGGCCGGGTTGCCGAAATTCGCGACGAGGACTGGTAAGCCATGGTCGAATTCATTCTCGAACGCGCCGGCTACTGGGCGATCATCGGCCTGATGATGATCGGGCTCTACATCGCCTTTTCAGCGGAAAACCTGATCAAGCGGCTCGTCGGCCTGTCGATCTTTCAGACGACGATCTGCTTGTTTTACGTTTCACTTGGCAAGGTCGAGGGCGGCACCGCGCCCATCCTCTTGCCGGATGATATGGGCGACGCACATGGCGCCGGCCACGCAGCTGCCAGTGGCGCTGACGCTCTGGTTGCGGCGAGCGGCGAACGCTTTGCCGACCTTCACCACATCTACTCCAACCCGCTGCCGCATGTCCTTATGCTGACGGCGATTGTCGTGGGCGTGGCGACCCTGTCGCTCGGCCTCGCGCTGATCGTGCGTATCCGCGAAGCCTACGGCACCATCGAAGCCGATGAAGTCCGCGACATCGACATGCAGACAGCGCTCGCTCAGGAACTCGAAGTGGAAAAAGACACCAAAGAGGTGTCGGCATGATGATTGAATCCGTGCTGACTTCCGCGCCCGCATGGGCGCTGGCGCATGCGCCGGTGCTGATCGTTGCCGTGCCGATGCTGATCGCGCCGCTGCTGGCAATCATCCCCAATGGCCGCATCGCCTGGCTTGGTTCGATCCTTGTGACAGGCCTGTCTTTTTATCTGGCGATGGTCACGCTGGGCCTGGTTCAGTCTGATCCCACCGGTGTCCTCTCCTATGAGATCGGCCGCTGGCCCCCGCCTATCGGCATCGAGTTCCGGACCGATGCGCTCAACGCGATGATCCTGCTGCTGGTTACCGGCATCGGTTTTCTCGCCTCGATCTTCTCCTGGCCGACGATTTCGTCCGAGCTCGGCAATCACAACAAGCTTGGCATGTTCTATGCTGCCTTCCTGCTGTGCTTTGCCGGCCTCCTTGGCGTGGCGTCCACCGGCGACGCGTTCAACCTCTTCGTCTTCCTCGAAATCAGCTCGCTGGCCACTTATGTGATGGTGGCCCTCGGTGCTCGCCGCGACCGGCGCGCGCTGCCGGCTGCGTTCAACTACCTCATCATGGGGACGCTGGGCGCGAGCTTCTACATCATCGGCATCGGCTTCCTCTATGCGGCCACCGGCACGCTCAACATGGCCGATATCGCTGACCGCCTCCCGGCGCTGACCGACAGCCGCTCCGTGCAGGTGGGCTTTGCCTTCATCATCGTCGGCCTTGGCCTCAAGGCGGCGATGTGGCCGCTGCACCAATGGCTGCCCAACGCCTATTCCTACAGCCCGAGCTTCGTGACCGTGTTCCTCGCGGCGACAGCCACCAAGGTCGCGCTCTACGCGCTGATCCGGTTCCTGTTCACGATCTTCCGCCCGGAATACACATTCGAGCTGGCGAGCTTCTCCTGGATCCTCGCCCCGCTCGGCATTGCCGCGATGGTGATCTGCAGCTTCCAGGCCGTGTTCCAGACCGATGTGCGCCGCGTGCTGGCCTACTCCTCGGTCGCGCAGGTTGGCTACATGCTGCTCGGCGTGTCGCTGGCAACCGCGCCCGGCGTGGCCGCCGGCCTGCTGCACCTCTTCAACCATGCCCTGATGAAAGGCGCACTGTTCATGGCGATCGCCGGTGTCTGCCTGTCCAATCAGGGCACCACGATCCGCGACTTTGCCGGCCTTGGCCGCACTGCGCCGTGGACGATGACAGCCTTCGCCATCGCTGGCCTGTCGCTGATCGGTGTTCCGCTCACGGCAGGGTTCATGTCCAAGCTTCAGCTCGGCTACGCGCTGTTTGCCGAAGGCTGGTGGTGGGCTGTTCTGCTCGTCGTGTTCTCCAGCTTCCTGGCGGTCTTCTACGTCGGCCGCATCCTGCAGGCGGCGTTCTTCCAGCCGCCGGTCAACCCGCGCAAGACGCACAAGGAGGCGCCGCTGCTCATCCTCGTTCCGCTATGGATCCTTGCGCTCGCCAATCTTTATTTCGGCATTGCCGCTAACTTCCCGCTGAGCCTGGCTCAGGATGGGGCCGTGGCTGCCCTTGGTCTGGAGGCGTTCCGATGAGCCCGGAAACCCTCATTTCGGCAGTCATCATCCTGCCCCTGCTGATCGCCGCGGGCATCGCCGCGACTGGCAAGTTCCCGAATGTCAGGGAAGGGGTGACGATCCTCGGATCGATCGCGCTCTTCGTTGTCGTGATCCAGCTGGCCATGCAGGTGTCCAGCGGCGCGCGGCCGGAACTGTTCATCGGAGAGGCGGCTCCCGGCCTGGCGATTGCCTTCCGGCTGGAACCGCTCGGCGCCCTGTTCGCACTGGTCGCCAGCGGCCTCTGGATCGTGAACTCGTTCTACTCCATCGGCTACATGCGCGGGAACCGCGAGCGTAACCAGACGCGCTTCTACATCTGCTTCGCCATCGCCATCTGCGGCGCGATGGGCGTGGCCACCGCCAGCAACCTCTTCACGCTCTTCATCTTCTATGAAGTGCTCACCCTGTCGACCTATCCGCTCGTTGCCCATAAGGGCGATGCCAATGCCCAGCGCGGCGCCCGGATCTACCTGCTGACCCTGCTCGGCACGTCGATCGGCCTGCTGCTGACCGCTATCATGTGGACCTGGGTGATCGCCGGCCAGCGGCTCGACTTTATCGATGGCGGCCTCCTGGCCAATGTCGACATCACGCCGATGGTGTCTGGCGCGCTGCTGCTGCTGTTTGTCTTCGGCATCGGCAAGGCGGCGCTCATGCCGTTCCATTTCTGGCTGCCCAACGCGATGGTCGCGCCCACGCCCGTATCGGCCCTGCTGCACGCGGTGGCGGTCGTTAAGGCGGGTGTGTTCACAGTCCTCAAAGTGTCGATGTATATCTTCGGCGCGGATCTGCTGAACGCGACGCCTTCGCGTGAATTCCTGATGGATGTGGCCTGTATCACCATTGTCGTCGCCTCGCTGATCGCTCTGACCAAGGACAATCTCAAGGCGCGCCTGGCTTACTCCACCGTCGCCCAGTTGGCCTATGTCACGCTCGGCGCGATGCTGGCCGACCGAGCCGGCTTCATGGGCGGTTCGCTCCAGATCGCGGCCCACGCGGCAGCCAAGATCACGCTCTTCATGTGCGCCGGCGCCATCTATGTCGCCACGGGGCTCACCAACATCTCGGACATGCGCGGCCTGGGCCGGAAGATGCCGCTGATCTTCATCGCCTTCTTCATGGCCTCGCTCTCGATCATCGGCGTGCCGCCCTTTGCGGGTGACTGGCCGAAATATGAGCTGATGCAGGGCGCGGTTGATCGCGGGGCAGACTGGGTACCGTTCATTCTGATCGCCTCCTCGGTGCTCAACATCGCTTACCTGCTGCCCATCCCGATCCTCGCGCTGATGCCTCCGCCGCCGGAAACGCCGGTGAAGGAGTTCAAGCGTCCGGGCGGGGCCCCGGCGCTGACAGTGGCTGCGCCCATGTTCACGGCCATCCTTTGTCTGCTGCTATTCCTGCTCATCGATCCGATGGGTGACTTCCTGGCGCCCGCACTCGATGCGGCTACACAATCAGTTCAGGAGGCTGCGCTGCCATGAGCAACGACACGACCCCTCCCGGCAGGGACAATTCCGGCCGCTTCGTGAAAACGGCGGCAGAGAAGGTCAACGCCATGACCCGCACGCCAGAGGATGGCATCCACCCGATGTCGCGCGTCCTCTTTGGTTGGACCGAAGCCAAGGGCATCGGCTCGATCATCTTCTGGGGAATGGCCGCATTGTCGGTGATCCTCGTGCTGCTCGATCTCGTCGTGGTCCGGCATGAGAAGATCGGCATCGCCAATGCTGTCGGCTTCTACGCCATCTGGGGCTTTGCCGCGTTCAGCTTCGTCGTGCTGATGGGCTGGCCGCTGGCCCGCCTCCTGCGCCGTGACGAGAATTATTATGGCGATCTCAGCGGTCCTCCCGCTGACATTGATCCGGCCATCGCAGACCGCCTGAACGCGGGCGCGCCGAAAGTCTTTGAGGGAGAAGAATGATGCCGGCTTGGCTTGCTGCCCTCAATCCTGGCTGGCTGATGATCCTTGTCGGGATCGTCGCCCTGTTCATTCCGTTCCGCCAGGTGCGCCAGGTGCTCACCATTGGCACGCCGATTATTGCCATCGCGCTGCTCGTGATGGCCCCGCACGAGGTGGACCTGCTCACCGCTGAAGCGCTGGACATCACCTTCAGCTTCTACCGGGTCGATAATCTCAACTTCATCTTCGGCCTCGCCTTCCTGATCGCCTCGCTGCTGAACGCGATCTACGCGCTGCACACGAACAATCCCCGTCAGGACGGCATGGCCCTCGCCTATGCCGGTGCGGCCGTCTCGGCCAGCTTCGCGGGCGATCTGATGACGCTGTTCATCTTCTGGGAAATCACGGCCATCACGTCCGTCTTCCTGGTGTTGCAGGCAGGCACGCGCGCGGCCTATTTCGCCTCGATGCGCTATCTGGTGATCCAGATCCTGTCGGGTGTAATCCTGCTCGACGGTCTGTCCTATGTCTGGCGCTATAACGGCACGCTTTCGCTTGAAGCGTTCCAGAGCTTCAGCGATCCGGGCGCGATCTATATTTTCATCGCGCTGGGCATCAAGGCGGCGTTCCCGTTCATGCACAACTGGCTTCAGGATGCCTATCCGAAGTCCTCGGTTGTCGGCGCGGTTGTCCTGTCGGCCTTTACGACCAAGCTGGCCGTCTATGGCTTTGCGCGGCTGTTCCCCGGCTTTGACGCGCTGATCTGGATTGGCGCTATCATGACCGTCTTCCCGGTCTTCTTCGCCGTCATCGAAAACGATCTGCGCCGCGTTCTGGCCTACTCGCTGAACAACCAGGTCGGCTTCATGATCTGCGCCATCGGGGTAGGGGCTGCCGGCGTCGGCAACCCGCTCGCGCTTAACGGCGCCAGTGCCCACGCCTTTGCGCACATCATGTATAAGGGCCTCCTGTTCATGAGCATGGGCGCCGTCCTCTACCGGACGGGCACCACGAAAGCCTCTGAACTCGGCGGCCTTTACCGCTCGATGCCCTGGACCACGGTGTTCTGTATCATCGGCGGCCTGTCGATCTCGGCGTTCCCGCTCTTCTCCGGCTTTGTTGCAAAGTCGCTGACCATGAGCGCGGTTGCCTATGAAGGCGCGCATGATCCGGCCATGATTGTGGTCTGGCTGATGCTGCTCTTCGCTTCGGCGGGTGTGCTGGAACACTCCGGCATCAAGATCCCGTATTTCGCCTTCTTCGGCCATGACAGCGGCAAACGTGTGAAGGAAGCGCCCTTCAACATGTTGCTTGCCATGGGGATGGCGGCTTTCCTCTGTATCGCTGTCGGCTTGCCGGCCATCATTCCGGGCTTTGGCTATCAGTGGCTCTACGGCCTGCTGCCTTACCCGATCGAGGCGTCGAGCTATCAGCCCTTTACACTCGATCACGTGCTCACGCAGATGCAGCTCCTGGTGCTCGCCACCTTCGCTTTCATCCTGCTCAAGCGCTTCGCCCTTTATCCGGCAGAGAAGCCTGGCACGATCCTCGATACCGACTGGCTTTACCGCAAGGCGGGCTACGGCTTCGTTCAGTGGTCCGGCGCGGTCTGGGGCAAGCTGGGCCCGGCGATGTCGGGCATCTTCGCCCGCCTGTCGGAGCGCACCTACAAGCGGCTTGAAGCCGCGTTCAGCCCGCGTGGTGATCTTGCCCGCGGTGGCCTTTCCGGGGGCGCCACCATCTGGACCGCCGTGATCCTGGCGGCCGTCCTGCTGTTGTCCTTCCTGTCGAGTTGACGCTGATCGCCGGGCGTGTGCTGCACGCCCGGCCGCTCAACCGTACTACTTCAACTCCGATGCAATAAAGAGCCAAGTGAAGACTGTTCTACAGCGGTCTCGGCTTTTCTGTATTTGACGTTCGCATGCGCTGACATAGGCTTTCCAAGTAATGTACGGGGCGTCGGCATGCAGGAAGAAGAAAACACAACGGTCCGCGCGGGGGATTTCGTTGTATATGCAACAGAAATCGTGTCTGCGTATGTGCGCAACAACACGGTGCAAACCGCTGAGTTGCCGGATTTGATTCGCGCCGTTCACCGCTCCCTGATTGAATTGGGCGGGTCGGAAATCGAGCCGGAAAAGCCGAAACCCGCCGTCTCGGTGAAAAAATCCATTCATCAGGATTACCTGATCTGCCTGGAAGACGGTCTCAAATTCAAATCGTTGAAACGCCATCTCCGGTCAAAATATGACATGTCTCCGGATGAATACCGGGAGAAATGGGACCTTCCTGCAGACTATCCGATGGTCGCACCCGGCTATTCTGCACAGCGGTCAAAACTCGCCAAGAAGATGGGGCTTGGCCGCCAGGAACGGTAAGAACAGCGCAAGCAAATGCCGGTCGTTGCGAAATCGAAATGAAATATTTCGCTAATCTGTGTTAACAAATTCCTTCGTTGACTCTTGATCCCGGAGTCCACTCGCGCGATAGGTGATTCTTGTCGAATCACCGCGGGGGCGGCTCTCATGCGTCAACAGAATGTTTTTGCAGGTGTTACCGATGCTCAGCAGATGCTGATCGGGCATTGGCAATCGCGTCGCGACGGCGAAGGCCGCGTCGCCCGGGAGAATATTGACCCCGGCGCCCTGCGCAGCACACTGGCCTGTATCTCCATCGTTGAGACGGATGAGGACGGCGATGGCCGCTTCCGTATCGCCGGCTCCCGCCTGCGGGAGATTTTCGGGGTTGAAGTGCGGGGCATGCGCGTTGCCGAGATCGCCGGTGTGCATGGCGAATGCTATGCTCTTGGCCTCTCTGCGGCGCTGGAGCGGGGCGAGCCTGTCGGCGGCGTTATCGAGTCTGGTGGCCGTATCCATGCCTGGCTGCGCCTGCCGCTCGCAGGGGAAGATGGCCAGCTCAACCAGGTGCTCTGCCATGACGAGCTTCTGCCAAGCCGCCGCCTGCTGCGTCCCGGCCCTCAGGGCGATGGGCTTGTCCAACAAACCAAGTCGCGTTTCGCTGCCTGATCCCCAGCAATTACCGGGCGTTCAGTTGCGGCTATAGGAAACTTATCCTACACCTCTCTACCTCGGGTATTGTCACACCATAACCCGAAGAGGAGTGGTGAATGGCGGATTTCAATCCCAGGAAAGATGAAGACAGGGCCTATCTGGCGGGCGCGCTGGTGGCCTATGCGCTCGGACTGAAGCAGGAAGATGTGCTCTCGGCCGAACGCGGCACGCCCGTCCATGCGCGGGCCCGGCATATTGCGATGTACCTGACCCATGCGGCCTGCGGGATGAGCCTTGCGCGCGTTGCCCGTGCTTTTGGCCGCGACCGGTCAACCGTGTCCCATGCCTGTCAGATCATTGAGGATTACCGGGAGGACCCCGACTTCGACATCTGGCTGGAACAGCTCTCCGCGGGTTTGCTCTCGGTGGCCGTTCTGCGTGCCACAGAAGCCGCAAACTGACACAGAGAGTCCCCAAAATGACACGGTTTGCCCCAAGAAGTCTCAGTGAGGATCAGGTTTGCCGCCTTTTGGCATCAGGCGGCACGCTTGTTTTTGCCGGCGGCGAATGGCGTGCCTACCGCACCCAGGATGCCCGCCGGCGCCCGGCTGGCATCGTCTCGCCGCTCATCTCTCGCCGCCTGCTCGCTGAGGCGATCGCGGTGGAGGCGCCCGGTGACGCGGCTCGTCTGATCGCAAATGCAGCTCGCCTGAAGCGCATCAATCGCCCCGCTGGTCCGCTGCCATCCCGCTTCCTCTCGCCAGCAGAGCCCCGCAAACCCGTCTCCCTGCTGGCGCAGATGCTGGAGCGTCCAACAACGGCGTTGCCCGATGCCACACGTCTCAAGACCGCCGCCCGCTGGTTCGCCGCAGATGTGCAGCCCTGTGCCGCCAGTGCCAAGCTTGAGCGTCTTGAGGGCGCGCTCGGTCCGGCGCAGCTCCGCCTGCTGGAAGCACTGCTGTGCCAGCAGCTTGCGCTCCAATCCCTCGCGATATGCGTCGGCTGCCCAGAAGGGGAGACAGAGGCCCTTTGCCTCGCTGCGTTGCGCCAGCTCGCAGCGTTCTACGGTCTGACGTCCAAACAACCGTGAGGGGTTCAGCCTGTGAGCGCTGCTTGCGCATCGCGCCGGATACGCGCCAGCATCGACGCCAGCCCGTTGGAGCGCTGCGCGGTAAGCGCGCCTTTCACGCCGATCTCGTCCAGGAAACTTTCCGCATCGAACTCTGCCGCATCCCTGAGCGTTGCGCCGGAGTAGAGCCGGATCAGCAGGGCGATCAGGCCGGAGACGATCATTGCATCCGATTCTGCCCGCAGGGTCAGGCGGTCGCCCTCGATGGCGGTCACCATCCAGACCTGTGAGGCGCAGCCACGCACGCGGGTCTCCTCTGTGCGCTCTTCGGGCGCGAGGGGCGGATTGTTCTTTCCAAGGTCGATGATGTGCGCATAGCGCGCTTCCCAGTCCTCCAGCCAGGAGAACTCTTCACGGATTTCGCTGGCGGCGTCCTGAATGCTCATGGCGGTCATCTGGGCCAATCAGCGCAAAAAATAAACCCCGGCACAGTCAGTGCCGGGGCGGAGAGAGAGCAGATTGGGCGCTGGTTATTTGTAAACGGCGCCAAGGCAGTCTGCGATTTCGGCCAGTGCGTGCTGGCTGATGCAGTGAGGAACTTCGAACTCCTGGCCGACACCGGCAACGCAGCCCTGCAGCTGCAGGTTCTGCATTTTCATGCAGCTCTGCACGCTCGGCTCGAGCATAACGCGGCTCAGCTTGGCTTCATCAACGCCATCGGCGCCAAGGATGCGGAGCGCTGCGACCGAAGCGATCTGGTTGGCGACCGGCTCCTTGCCGAACTTCACTTTCTTCTTGCCGCCGGTGAAACCGGTGGAGAGGAAGGCGGGCAGGCGAACTGCAGTGGCCACATCAGAAGCAGTTGCGACAGCGGCTGTCACGCTGGCGGCGTTGGTGTCCGAAATCGGCGTCGCCCCGTTCGGCGCGGCGAGCGCAGCGAGGATAAGGTTGTCTGCCGTCTGGCCTTTGCCCTGCATCAGCTTGAGGTTGTCTGCGCGTTTGTTGCCGTCCCGGATGCGAGACTTGGCCCAGCCATAACCCTGCAGCGAATAGCCTTGTTCTTTGACGACTGCGGCAGACGAATAGATCTTGGCGAGATCTTCATCCGTCACGGCAATTGCCGACCCGACGGCATCATCGCCACCTTTGAGAGAGCGGGCATAGCCGCCGCCGTTTGCGAAGCTGTTCACGACACGGTCGCGACCGTAGAAGGCTTCGATGTCGCGCACGTTTGCGCGGAAATCGGGATCCTGCGAGGCGACCATTGCAGAATAGGAGATCCAGCCACGGGTCAGCTGGTCTGCATTATAGGAGCCGAGGGTGGCCAAGGCGTCATCGATGTCGCCGGAATTCTTAAACGGCGAGCCGCCAACTTCGTCGGCATCGGATTGATAGGTCATGTACACGGCCGCCTTTTCGGAGACCGGGTCCTTGCTCTGGGCGATTGATACGCCCGCCAGTCCAGCAACGGCCAAAACCGCTGCGAACGCCCGCACTGCAGCCATCTTTCTCTCTCCCTCACGCGACACGCGATAGTGATGCCTTAACTTCCCTGACGGGGGAACCTCGCCTTGTCTGTTTGCAACATTACAAATACAGCAGGTGATCGGTAGGGCAGAAAATGCCTAATAAATCTCACTGGGGCGTTAACATTTGGACCCCCGCATGTCGCAGAAGCGATTACAGTTTGTACACGTTGCCTGGCTCGCCCTGTGCGCAGGCAGCGGCTTTGCGGGCCTGATCGCAGGCGCGCCCGTGTGGCCGGTGCTGGCGATCACGGCGTTCGCCGTCCTTCCCGGATTCGCAGGAATCGCGACGCCCGCTGGCGATACGCCAGGGCGCGGTATCGTGGTGATTTGCTGGACGGTGGTGGCGTTGGCTGGCCTGATTCTCAGCGGGGGCGGGGTATCGCCGCTGACCGTGCTGCTGGTGCTGCCACCGCTGGCCGGACTGCTGGCGGGCGCACGTCGAATGGCGGCAGAAGCAGGCGTATTTGCGACGCTGGCGCTGTTCATGGCGCTGGTCGCTGGCGGTCTTGGCTGGCTGCCGTCGCCGCCTGAATGGACGGGCGCGCTGGCGGCGCCGTTGGCGTTCTCCGGCCTCGTTACGGCCGCGCTCATGGTGTGGATGCTGGTGCATTCCGGCATGGCCGAAAAACTCCAACCATTCCTCCAACGAGCCGGGCATTCCGACCAGGAAAACTCCAACCAGATCGAGCCTGCGCGCCTCACGGTGCCGGTGCCGCAGATACCGGCCAAGGGCGCAGCGATCATCGAGGTGACCCCCGAAGGCCGCCTGCGCGCGGCGGCTGGTGATACGTTTGGCATGACGACCCTGCGGCCCGGCACAGCGCTGACTGCGCTGTTCGAGCCCGGCAGCCTGCCGGACGGGATGACGGCCGACGGAGAGACCATTCTGGGCGAGGCAAAGCTGGTGACGGGCCAGCGGGTTTTGATCTCGGGCGAGCGCCGCACGGGCGGCACAGCGCTGCTACTTTTCGCGCCGCCGAACCTGCCTGCCGATCCGGGCGAGGAGGCACGCGAAGCCTATGAGGCAGAGCTTAAAAGGCGGACGGCTTTTTTTGCTTCCCTCGGACACGACCTGCGCACGCCGCTGCATGCAATTCTCGGTTACGCTGAGATGATGCAGGCGGAGCTGATGGGGCCGATGCCGGAAGCTTATGCCGATTATCCGGCGATCATTCATGAGAGCGGGACGGACCTGTTGCTGATGGTCGATGATATTCTCGACCTCTCGCGCGCCGAGGCGGGCGAGCCGCGGCTTGATCCGGAACCAGTGGACCTAACGGCCTCTGCAGAGTCGGTGATCCGCCAGATGACGGGCCATGCGAGCCGGGCGAGCGTCACGCTGAAGCTGAAGGCGACCGGCGAAGTGTGGGCCGAGGCGGACGCCCGCGCCGTGCGCCAGATCTGGCAGAACCTTGTGTCCAACGCGATCAAGTATTCAGGCAGCGGCAAGACCGTGACACTGGAGACGCGCCTTGAGGATGGCGCCGCGATCCTCAGCGTTCAGGACCGGGGCGCGGGCATTCCGGCAAGCGATCTGGCCCGCCTGACCCAACCCTTTACCCAGGCCAAGGGCGCGAAGCCCGGAACCGGACTCGGCCTGTCTGTGGTGCGCCGGTTTGCTGAACTGCATGGCGGGGAATTGCGTCTCAGTTCCCGGCCCGGCCGGGGAACCAAAGCCGAGGTGATCCTGCCGCGCGCCAGTGAGGCCGATCTTTTCCCGCTGGATGAGGCGGCGCAGTAAGCTCACAGAAAGCTGCCGACAAAGCTGTGGCCTTGCCCTGCAAAGCGTGTCACGTTCTGCGAACTGTTATCAGTCAAGGGGTATCTCAAAATGAGAATGGCAATCGTTGCTGGCGCGCTGGCGCTTGCGCTTACGGCATGTGGTGGAACTGGCTCGTCGAAGGCCGCTATGGTCAAGGCCTGCTCGGACGCCGGTGAAGACAAGGCGATGTGCACCTGCCTTGCAGATGGTCTTGAGAAAAATCTCGATGCGAAAACCTTCAGCACGGTCGCCAAGGCGATGTCGAAGGGCGAGGAAGACGGCCAGAAGATGATCGAAAACCTGCCTGCAGAAGAGCAGGGCAAGATCATGGGTGCCATGATGACTGTGGGCATGAGCTGCGCCATGGGTGGCGGCTGATGCTTGACCGGCAGGCGTGAAACGGCACATTCGGGCCGATGATGGAACGCCTGCCAGCCAGACTTTGGGCGGACGCGCTGATCCGCCGGGCGAGTATCGCCGGGGCCAGCGCGTTCGTCACGCAGCACGGCGATGATGATCGCGGCGATGTGCTGATCAAGGTGGCCCGCCTCGACGGAACTGCGGCTGCCTATACCCCGTCGATGAACCTCGAAGGGGAACGCGTTTTCCTCAATCTGATCGTGCAGGGTATCGGGCCGGAAGAGGCCTCGGTGGATGCCTATGTGCAGCGCGCCCGCGGGCGCGACAGCGACCTCTGGATCATCGAGATTGAAGACCGGGAAGGGCGCCACTTCCTGACCGAGAAGGTCGAAGGTGATCCGGCTGCTTGAGCGGCTAATGCGATTGTAATCTGGCATTAAGCCGGCCTGCCGGGCATCTTCCGCGTCAAACAGGAGGAGATTCCATGAAGCCCGCTTTTGTCCTGATTGCCGCCGCCGTGATGTTTGCGCCTGCTGCGCTTGCCTGCGAGTCTTACGTTGCCGATGTGAACAAGGCCGGGCTTGCCGTGAAGGCGGCCAACAATGAGCGCATGGCCGTGCAGATCCAGTTCGAGGATGCTGAAGCCGGGCGGGGCGAGCTGCGCCGTGAAATCGACGCCAAGGGCAACACCCCCGCACGCCAGGCTGAGCTGGACCGCTACAAGGCCGCGATCCGTAAGGCAGAGCTCGCCTGGACCGACCGGCAACCCGAATGGGACGCGGCCGAGGCAGAACTGGTGACCGCCATTGCCGCACATGAAGGCGCCTGCGGCGCCAATTCGCGCACCGGCGTGTTGCTGGGCGGGCTGGGACTGAAACTCAACCGCTAATCGGGCAGGCATAAACCGCCTGTTTACCCTGATCCCGGCATTTTCGACTCGCTGGGGCGAAGACTTGGGGGCCGGGCGGCGATGCTGTTCCTTCTGAATGACATTGTGACCGAAATTGAAGCGCCGGAGATGCGGCTGCTGATGCGCGAAGCCGTGTTCGGCGGCGACGTGCAGGCACTGCGCCCGCGCGAGGCGATGGAGCTGGCGCGCGGGCGGTTGCAGGCGGTGCATGACCGGGGCCAGGTGCCAGACCGCGCGATGGTCGATGATCTCGCCGCCCTCATTATTGCCAAGACCGGCGCCAATGCTGCGCTCTTCCCGGTGCATGAAGGGCGGGTGGCCGAGGCGCGCCTGACGATCCTGCCGGAAGCCATCCTGGACGCCGTGCGCACACGCCTGGCCGAGGGCCGGGGCGCTGATGCGAGCGCCTTCTGGACCCGCGCGGCCTGACACCCCAGACCCCGGCAAACAAACCAGTGGCGCCTCAAGGCAGGCAGCCCCTTCATTCCATTGCCTAAATCGGTTAGGGCCTCGCCCAGATCAGACAAGACCGGCCCATCCCCATGTCGCACGTAACCGAAGCCGCCCGGCGGCGCACTTTTGCCATTATCGCCCACCCCGACGCGGGCAAGACGACGTTGACGGAGAACATCCTCCTTGCCGGCGGCGCGATCCGGGCCGCAGGGGAAGTGGCCGCGCGGGGCGAGACCCGGCGCACCAAATCCGACTGGATGAAGATCGAGCGCGACCGGGGCATCTCGGTCTCGGCCTCGGTGATGACGTTCGAGTTTGACGGCTACATGTTCAACCTGCTCGACACGCCGGGCCACGAAGACTTCTCTGAAGATACTTACCGCACGCTGACGGCTGCCGACTGCGCGGTCATGGTGCTGGACGCGGCCAAAGGCATTGAGCCGCAGACGCTGAAGCTGTTTGAAGTCTGCCGGATGCGCGACATCCCGATCGTCACCTTCATCAACAAGATGGACCGTGAGGCGCTCGAGCCGATCGCGCTGCTCGATGAAGTGCAGGACAAACTGCAGCTCGATACCGCGCCGCTTTACTGGCCAGCGGCCAGCGGCCAGCGTTTTGCCGGGATGCTGGACCTGACCAAGCCGCGCTTCCTGAAATATGAACGTCGCCCCGGAGAACCTGCCCGCATCGGCGCGGCAGAAGAGGTACCTGATGAAGAGGCCGCGCTGAAAGCGGCGCTGGACGAAAGCGTCTATGCGGAGCTTTCCGAGGGCGCGGAAATGGCGAAAAGCCTGCTGCCGGAATTCGACCGGGACGCGTTTCTGAGCGGGAACATGACGCCGGTCGTATTTGGCTCGGCGCTGCGCCACTTCGGAGTCGCCGAACTCCTGCGTACGCTGCATTCCTATGCGCCGGGCCCGCGGGACCAAAAAGCCGTGCGCAAGGGCGCCGCTGTTTCCATCTCTCGCGAGGACCCATCCGTAAGCGGATTTGTATTCAAGATCCAGGCGAACATGGACCCCAACCACCGCGACCGGGTTGCTTTCGTGCGTCTCTGTTCCGGCGAATTCCGCCGCGGGATGCGCCTCAAGACGACGGCTGGCAAACAGCTCAATATTCATAACCCGCTGATGTTCATGGCGCAGGACCGGGAAATCGCCGAGACCGCCTATGCCGGCGATGTGATCGGCGTGCCTAATCACGGTCAGTTGCGGGTTGGCGACTCTCTCTCCGAGAACGGAGATATCCAGTTCAGTGGCATTCCAAACTTTGCGCCTGAACTGCTTCGCCGCGCCCGGGTGAAAGACCCGATGAAGGCCAAGCATTTGCGCAAGGCGCTCGAAGGCCTCGCGGAAGAGGGCGTGACCCAGCTCTTCATCCCGTCGATCGGCTCGGACATGATCGTGGGCGCTGTCGGCCAGCTTCAGTTTGAAGTGATGATCGAGCGGATGACGGCTGAGTACGGTCTCGAAGTGATGTTCGAGCAGGCGCCCTACAATGTAGCGCGCTGGCTGGCGTCGGATGATCCGAACAAGCTCGAAGAGTTCATGGAAAAGAACAAATCATCTTCAGGCACTGACCTCGACGGGGCGCCGGTCTATCTGGCGAAGAATGCCTGGGATGTTGGCTATGCCCAGGAGAAGAACCCAGGCATCCGCTTTACGGCGACGAAGGAGCGGGCGCTGGCGTAAGCGCTGCGTCTGCCGTTTCGATGATGACGCTGGCGGCTTCGTCCGCCTCTGCCAGGCCGCCCTGGAGCTGGCCGGGAGCAGGCGCCGGCGTCATGACAGCCTCAGGCGGTTCGCCGAGGGTGGCGTTTTTCAGCTTGATGGCGATGCCGGAGGTTGCGAGGCGGTTTTCTTCCTTGCGGCCTTGCCCACGCTTAAGCTCGCAACGAGCCGCCGAGGCGCCGTAGGTGTCAACGAAAGACCATGCCTGGCAGCTCAGCGCATCATCGCACGCCGCTTCGCAGGCAAGAGCGGAGACCGCGTCCGTGACCGAATAGGTGGCGCCAAAACGGTAGGTTTCCGGTTCATGGCCAGGGGGGAGGCTGACGGGCAGCGGCGCGGCTTCAGCGCCAGTTGCTTCCAGCGGGGCAATGGGGGGCACCAGGAGCGTTTTCTCGTCCTTGCCGTCCGCATGGGCGACAGCAGCCGCGCCAAGGCAGGCAGCAGCAATGAGCATGGCAAGACGCATCGGTTCAGACTCCCGGCTATTATCCGGCGCTGAAGATACGTTTGCCGCGTTAACGAAGCGTTTGCCCTGAAAACCAGTGGATCAGCCCGCTAGGCCGGCGCGTTTTTCCTCGATTTCGAGCCATTCCATCTCGATGTTGTCCAGCTCGTCGCGGGCAGCGCCGATGCGGGCGGACTTCCTGTTGAACGCGTCGGCATCACGGGCATAGAGGCCGGGGTCGGCGAGCTCGGTTTCAAGTTTGGCGATTTCTGCCTGGAGCTTGGGGATGAGCGCGTCGATTTCCTTGAGCCGGTGCTCGTCCTTGAAGGAGAGTTTGGTCTGGGGTTTTGCCTTGGGGGCAGGGGCGGCGTCCTTCGCGCGCGCCGGGGCGGCGGGCATCTTGGCAGCATCCTTGCGGCGCACATCCTTCAGCTGTTCCTGCGCGTCGCTCCAGCCACCGGCGGTCTGGATCCATTCGCCGTCTCCAATCGGGGAGAGGCAGCTTGTGACCGTCGCATCGAGGAAGGCGCGGTCGTGGCTGACGAGGATCAGCGTGCCCTCATAATTGAGGAGCATGTCTTCCAACAGATCCAGCGTCTGCATGTCGAGATCGTTGGTCGGTTCGTCCATCACGAGCAGGTTGGACGTGCGGGCAAGGCCAATGGCGAGGGCAAGCCGGTTGCGCTCGCCGCCGGAGAGCGCGCCGACAGGCTGGCGCAGCTGTTCCGGCTTGAAGAGGAAATCCTTGGCATAGGCGGCGACATGGCGCTGGCGGCCCTGCACCATGAGGGAGTCCCCGCCTTCAGGGGCAAGCGCTTCCCAGATCGTGTCCTTCGGGTTCAGCGTATCGCGCGTCTGGTCCTGATAGGTCACCTGCAGCGTCTTGGAATGGTAGAGCGTGCCGGCGTCGGGCTCGATCTCGCCCAGCAGCAGGCGGACAAGCGTCGTCTTGCCCGCGCCGTTGGGGCCGATGATGCCGATCCGGTCTCCGCGCAGGATGCGCAACGACAGATCCTTTGCGATGACGAGCGGCGCGCCTTCCGGCGTGATGAAGGTTTTCGACAGGCCTTTGACTTCGACCACCTTCTTGCTGAGGGAGTCGCCCGCGTCTGCCGAAATGGTTGCGGCGGCCTTGCGATCGTTCAGGGCGCTGCGCATTTGCGCGTGCTCTACCTTCAGGTCCTTCAGGCGGGCGAGGCGGCCCTGGTTACGTTTACGCCGGGCAGTGACGCCGCGGGCAAGCCAGTGCTGTTCCTCCTTCAGGTGCGTCGTCATGCGCCGCATCTGGCGTTCGTCTTCTTCCTCGATCTGCTCGGCCCACTGATCGAATTTGAGGTAACCTTCCGGGCTCTTGAGCACCTTGCCCTGGCGCAGCCAGAGCGTATTGGTCGAAATGTTTTCTAGGAAACGGCGGTCGTGGCTGACGACCAGAACGACGCCGTTGAAAGTCTTCAGGCGGCTTTCCAGATACTCGATCATTGGCACGTCGAGATGGTTGGTCGGCTCGTCCAGCAGCAGGATGGTGGGCTCCTGCGCGAAAGCCTTGGCGAGGGCAGCTCGGCGGAGCTGTCCGCCGGAAAGCGTTGACGGGTCTGCGGCCGGATCGATGCCGAATTCCATCAGCTCTGCCTCCGCCATATAGGTCGCTTCGAGGCCATCGCTGGCATAGTCCATCACGGTTGTGTAGCCGGCGAGGTCGGGCTCCTGTGCGACATTGGCATAGGTTACGCCAGGCTGGCGCCAGACTTCGCCGGAATCGGGCTCGATGCGCTCGGAGATGATCTTCATCAGGGTCGACTTGCCCGCCCCGTTGCGGCCGACCAGCGCGGCGCGCTCGCCTTTCGACAGGGCGAGGGTAACGCCTTCAAACAGGGGGCTTC
Source organism: Hyphomonas sediminis (assembly GCF_019679475.1). Classification (NCBI taxonomy): domain Bacteria; kingdom Pseudomonadati; phylum Pseudomonadota; class Alphaproteobacteria; order Hyphomonadales; family Hyphomonadaceae; genus Hyphomonas; species Hyphomonas sediminis. Next base: position 27,956 of record NZ_JAIEZP010000001.1, on the reverse strand, counting down.
CGCCGAAGGACAGGCGGACATCGGTGAGCGTGATCAGAGGGGGCTGTGCCATGGCGCGGAGATAGCCGCTGATGGGGCTCGGCGCTAGGGCGCAGCCGCTTCCCCTTTGTGGCCAAAGGCTGTTACGATCTCCGAAAAGCATTCAATGGGAGGAAAAAGTATGGCGTACTCAGACGCTGAGGCAGGGTTCACGCAATTTGAGGCGCGCCCGCTTTCGCCGACGATCGGGGCGGAATTGATTGGTGCGAACCTGGCGGCGCCCTCAGAGCAGCTGATTTTGGAGGTCCGGGCTGCGCTGCTGCGCTACCAGGTCGTATTCTTTCGGGATCAGGACATAACCCGGGCGCAGCACATCGCCTTCGCCCGCGCATTCGGCGAACTCGAAATCCATCCGGCAACGCCAGACGATCAGGACAATCCGGAAATCCTGCGTATCGCGCACGGCGCAGCTTCCCGCGGGAAAGAAAATTTCTGGCATTCGGATGTCACATGGCGTGAGGCGCCGTCGCTTGGATCTATCTTGCGGGCAATCGAGTTGCCGCCTGTGGGTGGGGACACCCTCTTTGCAAATATGGTTCGGGCATATGAAGATCTAGATCCCGCCCTGCAGGAACGTTTGTGCGCACTTACCGCCGTGCACGATATTGCGCGCGTTTTTGCCAAGCGCCTGAACAAGAACAATGACGAGCTGCACAAACGGTTTCCGCCGCAGGAGCATCCGGTCGTACGGACTCATCCTGAGACGGGGCAGAGATTGCTTTACGTCAATATTGCGTTCACGGACTATATCAAGGGAGTGGACAGGAAAGAGAGCGATGAGCTGCTCGCATATCTGTATTCGCGTGCTGCAATTCCGGAATACCAATGCCGTTTCCGTTGGGCACCTGGCTCGATTGCCTTTTGGGATAATCGCGCCTGCCAGCACTATGCAGCCAGCGACTACTTTCCGCAGGTTCGCGTGATGGAGCGGGTAACGATTGCTGGTGACCGACCGTACTTCAAGGCTGCCTAGGCAAGTTCGCTGCGCTCCGCATCAGTCAGCAATCGCCATGCGCCTTCGGCGAGGTCGCCAAGTTCAAGGGCGCCAAATCTGGCGCGATGAAGCGCTTCGACATGGTTGCCGGCGGCGGCGAACATGCGGCGGGCTTGATGATAGCGGCCCTCTGTAAGCGTCAGGCGCGCCGTGCACTCGCCGGTGACTTCCAGTGTGGCGGGGAGGCAGGGTTTGTCCTCTCCGCGCAGTGTCAGCGTGCCGGAAGCGAACAGCTCTGCCTCATGGCCTTCCAGCGGCCGGGCGAGGGTTGCCTCATAAGTTTTCGGGATTTCCGATTTTGGCGAAATGAGCTTGTGCAGCAAGGCACCATCATCCGTAAACAGAAGGAGTCCGGTAGTCTGCGCGTCGAGGCGGCCGACCGATGACAACTTCGGATCGCGCTTAATAAAGCGGGGCGGCAGAAGATCGTATACAAGGCGGCCCTGATCCTGGTGGGAGCAGGTGAAGCCGGCCGGCTTGTTCATCAGGATGACCATGCCTGGGGCGGGGTCCAGAGGTTCACCGTCGAAGGTAATCTCTTCACCCCAACCCTTGATGCGCCCCTGGCGGATGGCGATTTCCATCTCCTTGCGTGAGCCGTAACCGAGCCCGGCAAGGTATTTCGCCAGCTTTCGCGTGTCGTTCATGGGGCAATCACTTCTGCCGCTTGGGCTTCTCGGCACGGATGATCTTATAGCCGGCCTCGTCTTCCAGCATTTCATGGGCGCGGAAGCAGGCAGAGAGTTCTGCCTCATACGGAAGGTGCCGGTTGGCGACCAGCCACAGCGTGCCGGAAGGTTTCAGCGTTGCCGCCGCAGCGCGGATGAAGGAGCGGCCGAGGTCGGTATTGTCCGCGCGGCCTGTATGGAAGGGCGGGTTCATCACGGCGAAATCGTAGGTCGCTTTGGGCATGTCATTCAGCGCGTCGGCCCAATGCGCCTGAAAGCGGCCTTCAAACTCGTTCATCGTGCCCTGAATGCAACCGAGCGCGCGGAAGTCCGCTTCATAGAGATCCATGCGTTCAATGGCGGGGCAGTGAGTGAGTAGCTCGCGGCTGAGGAAACCGTTGCCGGCACCGATGTCGACGCCGAGGCCTTTCACATGTTCGGGCACGCTGTCGGCCAGCAGCTCGCTGCCGGGGTCCACACGGTCCCAGCTGAAGAGGCCGGGTCGGCTCCAGAGATCGGGCTCGATTTCGCGCGGGGTATCTTCGGCGATCCATTCTTTTGCGAGCGCCGTGTTGATCCGGGAGGTATCTTTGGTTGCCCAGAAGGCGCGGCACTTGTGCTTCGACAGGCTGGTTGTTTCGCCGGCGATCTCGGCGAGGGATTTGTCGGTCGTCTTGGCGCCGAGCGTATTGGGCAGGGCGGAGAGGATGAGGCCACCCTCCGGCGCAGCCAGCAAGGCGCGGGCGAACAGGGCGCGGGCATAATCGCGCTGACGCGGCGGGACGACGATTGTCAGCTTTGCTTGCGGGATCTCGACCGAGTCCGGCGCGAGTACGGTGTAACCGGCAGCTGTCAGGGCGTCATGGGCAGGTTTCTGGGTGGTCCGCAGGACCAGGCGGTCCTTCGGCAGGCGCGACAGCCAGGGGCCGGGCTCGGCATTCAGCACGAGGATGGGGCCATCCTCAGGCAGGGTGACAGCCTCGGTTTCGAGGGCGAGCAGCAAGGTTTCAAAGACAACAGGATCCATCATTCGCGGAGCGATAGCCTTCCCAGCGCCCTGTGGGAAGGCGCATTTGCCGTTCCCGATCCGACCAGCGCTGCTGCGGGCAGGCTTACTTGAGGCCAAACAAAAAGCCCCGCCAGCGATGGCAGACGGGGCATTCTGTGTCGCTTCGAGCGAAGATCAGGCGCTGAGGCGCTCGATGATGATGGCCGGAGCCATGCCGCCAGCGGCACACATCGTGACGAGGCCGTAGCGCTTCTCAGTGCGCTCGAGCTCGTCGAGCGCGGTGCCGATGAGGATCGAGCCGGTGGCGCCGATCGGGTGGCCGAGGGCCATGGCGCCGCCGTTCACGTTCACCTTGTCGCGGTTGAGCTTCAGGTCACGGATGAACTTCTCGGCGACCACTGAGAATGCTTCGTTGATTTCCCAGACGTCGATGTCGTTGACGGAGAGGCCGGCTTTCTCGAGCACTTTCTTGGCAGCCGGAACCGGAGCGTTGAGCATCAGCGTTGGGCAGTCGCCCATGTTCGCCGTGGCAACGATGCGGGCGCGCGGCTTGAGGTTATGCTTCTTCATGTAGGCGTCGGATGCCATCAGCACACCGCCCGAGCCGTCCACAACGCCCGAGGAGTTGCCGGCATGGTGAACGTGCTGGATGCTGCCTTTGAGCTGCGGGTAGCGGCTTTCGATCAGGCTGCCATAGGTGGTGCCTCTGTCGTCGACCGGGATGTTCCAGAACATGTTGAACACGGTTTTCAGGCCCGACAGGCTTTCCATCGTGGTGCCCGGACGCGGGAATTCTTCATGGTCGAGGGCGAGCGTGCCATCGACGTTGTAAACGGGCACAACGGACCGGTTGAAGCGGCCTTCTTTCAGGGCCACAGCAGCGCGCTCCTGGGAGACGACAGCCAGGCGGTCCACGGCTTCCCGGTCGATACCTTCCAGCGTCGCGATGGCATCCGCGCAGCAGCCTTGCTGGGATTGCGGGTGACGTTCGCGCAGGCGCAGGTTGCCAGCGTCCATCATCGGCGGGCTTTTCGGATCCGCCGAAGCAGCCGTGTAGCTCATCATTTCGCAGCCGCCTGCGATGACGCAGTCTTCCATGCCGGACATGATCTGCGCGGCGGCGAGGTTAACCGTGGTGATGCCCGAGCCGCAGAAGCGGTCCAGCGTCACGCCGGAGGCTTTCACATTGTAGCCGGCGTCGAGCGCGGCCATGCGGCCCATGTCGCCGCCCTGCGCGCCGCGCTGGCTGGACGTGCCCCAGATGATGTCGTCAACGGTCTCGGTGTTGAGCTTGTTGCGCTCGGCCAGCTGGCTGAGAACGGTCGCCGCAAGGTGCTGCGGGTGCATGTGGGCGAGGGCGCCCTTTCCGACTTTGCCAACGCCGCGAGGCGTACGGCAGGTATCAACGATATAGGCTTCGGCCATGATGTATCTCCCTGACTTATGATAGGCGCGCTCTGGCGTCGTCTGTCCAAAGGCTTACGCGCGCGTAAGGAGCATGGGAAGCCGTGACGCCGGGTCAGTTTCGGCGGGATTTATGCGTTTTGGCTTACGCAGGGTGAGCCATACGTTTAGCTGTTCAGTGCGCCGGCCCGCCTGGCGCATTGATTGGCTTCTTCAGCACAAGGAGGGTCAGGCTGATGAAGCAGAACGCCATCGCCATGGCCATGAACAGGTTGTTGAAAGTCATGGTGAGCGCTTCAAGTTTCATCCGCATGACGAGCTGGGCGATTGCCGTCGAAGAAGGGTCTGCCAGACCGTGGGCGGCGGCGTTGGCTTCTGCCTGTTGCAGGAAGGCCTGCACTTCCGGGCGAGACGGGTCGAGGCGGCTGCCGAGTTCCTGCTCGTGCAGGGCGGTGAAATGATAGGTCATCGTGTTCAGCGCTGCGATGCCGATCGCGCCGCCGAGGTTTCTCACGACAGTGAAGAGGCCCGACGCATTCGCCACCTGTGGCGGGGGCAGGGTTCCCAGCGCAAGGTTCGACACCGGCACCATGGTCAGTATGAGGCCCATGCCACGCAACGCCTGAGGCCAGAAGAGTTCGTCAAAGCCCGATTGCGGCGTCAGCTGCGCGTTGCCCCAAAGGCCGGTCATCACGAGCGCGATGCCGATGCCCACCACGATGCGCGGATCGAGCCTGCGGGTGAGGGCGCCGGCAAGCGGGCCGCCGATGAACATGGCGAGGCCGGAGATACTCATGATGTGCCCGATCTGGAGCGAGGAGAAGCCCCGCACCTGCCCGAGGAACAGCGGTAGAATATAGACCGACCCATAGAGGCCGAAGCCGACGATTGTGGCGAGCAGGGAGCCCGACCAGAAGTTCCGGTTGCCGAATACTTTCAGGTCAACGACCGGCGTATGATAAGAAAAAGCGCGGTAGAAGAAGATCGCTGCGGAGATGATGCAGAGGGCGGTTGCAATGCGAATGTCGCCATCGCTGAACCAGCCCGCCGCAGGGCCTTCATCGACAACCCATTCCAGGCTGCCGAGGAAAAGCGCCATGGCCGAGAAGCCAAGCACATCGAGCCGTTTCAGAAGGTTGAGATCACCCTTTTGTTTGGGGACGAACAAATAGACCAGCACGCAGGCGGCGATGCCCGGAACGATGTTGATCAGGAAGAGCCAGTGCCAGCCGAGATGTTCGGTGACCCATCCGCCGAGCGTCGGGCCGATGGAGGGAGCAAGGGTTGCTACCATGCCGATCATGACCTGCTGGGTCATCGAACGCCCACCGGGGAACAGTGTGAAGGCGGCCGCCATTGTGGTGGGCACCATGGCGGCGCCAACAAAGCCCTGTATGGCGCGGAAGGCGACGAGCGAGTCAAGGTCCCATGAAAGCGCGCACAGAAAGCTGGAAACTGTGAAGGCGCCGGCGGAGATGATGAACAGGCGGCGGATGCCGAAAACGCGGTTGAGGAAGCCTGACAGCGGAATTCCGACGACTTCCGCAATCAGGTATCCGGTTTGCACCCAGGCGATTTCTTCACCGCTGGCAGCAACGCCCGCCTGAATCTGGCGAATGGAACTTGCCACGATCTGCACGTCGAGGATCGACATGAACATGCCGATCACCATGGCGAGGAAGCCAATGTGAAGTGTCAGGGGCACTTTCTCATGCGCAGCGCCTGCACCGGCAGGGGCACCAGCACCGGGCGTGGCCGTCGCGGCAGTCATGGCATCAGTTCCGGGCTGGCTTTACCGAGACAGTGGCTTCGACAGACAATCCGGGCCGCATCAGGCCGGTCGCCAATGCTTCATCCGCAATGGAAATGCGAACGGGCACTCGCTGCACGATCTTGGTGAAGTTGCCGGTCGCCGTATCCATCGGGATCAGGCTGAACTGGCCGCCCGAGGCTGGCGCGAGCGAGTCGACGGTGCCGTGGACTTTCATGTCCGGGTACGCATCAATGCTCAGCTCAACCGGCTGGCCGGGCTTCATCTTGCCGACCTGCGTTTCCTTGAAGTTGGCAATGACGTAGGAGTTCTGCACGGGGACGATCGCCATCGTCTGCTGGCCAGGATTGACCAGTTGGCCTTGCGACACGGTCCGGTTGGTGACGATGCCGTCAACCGGCGCGCGGATTTCAAAGCGGCCGGAATTGAGTGCTGCGGCGTCGACGCGCGCTCTGGCGGCCGCGACTTGCGCGTCCGCGCTGGCAATGGCGGCTTCAGCGGCGCTCAGGTCTTCATTCGCCCGGGCGAGCGCTGTGCGGGACACAGCGATGCGGCTGTTTTGAGATACGACGGCGGCGTTGGCCTGCTCGGCCGATGCGCTGGCGGCGTCAAACCTGGCGGTTGCGGTGTCGATGCCGGCCTTCGGAAAGAAGCCGCGCTCAGCAAGCTGCCGGTCGCGGGCGAGTTCATCCTGGGCAAGGCGTGCGTTCGCGCTGGCCGCATCGGCGCCGGCGTTCAGTTCGGACAAGCGGTCGTTTTCTGCGGTGAGGCTGGCGGCGGCGCCAGCGGCAGTGGATTTCAGGGAGGCAAGCTGCGCGCGGGCGCGGGCTGCTTCGGCTTCAGACGCGGCAAGCGTGGCGCGGGCTTCTTCCATGCTGGCGGCGGCGTCCGCGCCTTCGAGGCGCAGCAGGAGGTCGCCAGCTTTCACGGCCTGATTGTCGCTCACAACAACGTTTTCGACATACCCCTGAACCTTCGGGGCAACCAACGTGATGTCGGCGCGGACATAGGCATTGTCGGTCTCAACTTCGAACCGGCCAGTCGTCCACCATTCAACACCTTTCCAGGCAAGCACGACGGCGAGGACGACGCCAACGCCGATCATGATGGGCCTCCTGTGCTTCTCGATGAAGCTGGGCCGAGTAGCCGCCGATGCGGCCGGCGCCTGAACGGGAGGAACAGGGCCGGTCGCATCGGGGGGAAGCGTCTGGGAGGGCGCTGGGCCCGGCTCAACACTGGGAGGAAGCGGTTGAGCGGCGGGTTTCGAGGCAAGTGTCTGGGAACGCATTTGGTTCTGCTTTTTGCCGCCAGGCGTGGGAGAGCGCCGGACTTGTAATCTTGATTACACTATCAATTAGTGTAATGTCAATTACACCAAAGCGTGAAAGTGCATTGATGTCTGCTCCAGAGGCCAAATCCCTTGAAAGCACGGCGCCTGGTCGTTCGGCTCGGGCTGAGCAAAGGCGCGTTGCATTTCTCGATGCGGCCAGGGAAGTCTTTCTTGAGCAGGGATATGAAGCGGCGAGCATGGCGGAGATCGTCTCGCGGGCAGGGGGCTCGCTCTCGACGCTATATTCGCAGTTCGGCGACAAGGAAGGGTTGTTCCTGGCTGTGGTGGAGCGTCGGGTAAAGGAGCTGTCCAACGCTATGGCGCTGGAATTGTCTGCCCATACGCCGGCTGAGGAGGGTTTGAGACGCATCGGTCAGAATTTCGTCGCGCAGCTTCTCACGCCTGCCGGAGTCGGCCTTTACCGCATCATACTGGGGCTTGCGCCGAAGTTTCCTGAGTTGTCACGCCAGTTCTACGAAAAGGGACTGAGCGAGGTGCGCGATGCGCTGGCGGAATACCTGCGCGATCGCGAGCAGGCTTGCGAATTGAAGTTGCGCGACCCGCTTCGCGCAGCACATTTCTTCCTCGAAATGGTCAGGGGAACGATGGCGCACCGCGCCCTGCTGAATCCCGGATACTTTCCGGATGCGGAGGAAATAAACAGCGTGGTGGAAGATGCAGTCAGCCTCTTCCTGGATGGCCTTCGCCAGCGTTGAGGATCAGATCGGGCGCTTTTCGTCGCCGTCGCCGCCCCAGAAACGCTTGATCTTGCCAAGGAAGCCTTCGCTTTCGGGGTGGCAATCGGCGCCGGAGCAGTCGCAGAACTGCCGCAGCAATTCCTTCTGGCGAGCTGTCAGGTTTTGAGGCGTTTCCACAAACATCTCGACATAGAGGTCGCCGGTCTGGGCGTTTGCGCGCACGCTTGGCATGCCCTTGCCGCGCAGGCGCAGCTTACGGCCTGTCTGGGCGCCTTCGGGAATGGCGACGCGGGCGCGGCCGCCATCAATGGTCGGGATATCGATTTCGCCGCCGAGGGCGGCTGTCGTCATAGGCACGGGCGCGCGGCAATAGAGGTTGGGGCCGTCGCGCTCGAAGATGTCGTGCTCGACGACTTCGACAAAGATGTAGAGGTCGCCTTTCGGGCCGCCACTGGTGCCGGGCTCGCCTTCGCCGGAAAGCCGGATACGCATACCGCTTTCGACGCCTGCCGGGATTTTCACCTGCAGTTTGCGTTCTTCCTTCACCTGGCCGCTGCCGCCGCAGCTCTTGCAGGGCTTGCGGATGATCTGGCCGCGCCCCTGACAGATATGGCAGGTGCGCTCCATCGTGAAGAAACCCTGCTGCGCCCGAACGCGGCCATGGCCGCCGCAGGTCTCGCAGGTTTCAGGCTTGGTGCCAGGCGAGGCGCCTGAGCCGTCGCAGGGGCGGCAGGTTACGGCCTGCGGCACATGGATGGTCTCATCCTTGCCGTAGAAAGCTTCTTCAAGCGTGATTTCGAGATCATAGCGCAGGTCTGCGCCGCGTTGCGGGCCGCCGCGCTTACGGCCTGAGGCGAAGCCCCCGCCGAACACCTGGCTGAAGAGATCCTGGAAAATGTCTTCAGGGTTGCCGCCCTGGCCGAACGGGTTTCCGCCCATGCCGCCATTCTCGAAGGCGCCGTGGCCATAGCGATCATAAGCCGCGCGTTTCTGGGCATCGGAAAGAACAGCATAGGCTTCCCCGACTTCCTTGAACTTCTCTTCGGCTGCCGGGTCGCCCGCATTCTGGTCGGGGTGATACTTCATCGCCAGCTTGCGGTATGCCGATTTCAGTGCCTTTTCGTCGACCCCGCGGTCAACGCCCAGCACCTCGTAATAGTCGCGCTTGCTCATGATGTAGTTGCTGCCTGAACTCTATTTCACCCTGTTGCGGGGTCATTTGGGGCGCCTGAACGCAGCCCGCAAGGGCTGGGATCAGCCGCGGGACAGGCCAATTAGCTACCACCCGGGGGGAATTGGGTAATACCTTTCTCTACGACAGCCGCGCCAGAGCCGCTGATTTGCTTGACGGCGAGGCCGCGCTGGGCGGTGCCGTCGAGACGGTAACGGAACAGGCCGTTCACCCCCATGAAGCCATTCGGATCGGTCACGCCGGAATGCTGGATCCTGCTGGCGGTAGAAAGGCTTACTGCCATCGCGGCGGCGTCATAGGCCGCAGCCGCAAGGTCAGATGGCGCGCGGCCATAGATCCGGTGGTAAGTGTCTTTGAAGGTCGACATATTGTCGGGATCGGACGTGGCAAAAAGCGCGCCTTCCAGCGCCGGCTCGCGCCAGATGGAGCTGTCGTCCCAAGCGCTGGTTCCCAGCAGCCGCACCTTGCCGAGGTCTACGCCATTGTAGGGCAGGAGCGGAGCGACTGCGAGCAGCTTTACGCCGCGTTCCGGGATCATCACGCCAATGCGCTCTCTGGAGACAGCGGTTTCTGCCTTGATCACGCTGGCAATCTGGCGGGCCTGGTCGCCTGCGCCGCTGTCGGCGGGGTAGAAGGCACTCGATGCCATCCGCCAGCCATTCTTGGCCGCCTCGGCGCGCATCGCCGCTTCCACCTGCTTGCCATAAGTGGAGTCGGGTCCGAGGAAGACGAAGGTGCGGGTGCCGCGGCTGGCGGCGTAGCCCATCACGCGGATGACTTCCTCTTCCGGCATGATGGAGGCAAGGTAAACTCCGCCGCCGGCGACTGTCTTGTCATTGGAGAATGCGACGACCGGGAGGGATTTGCGGCTTGCCGCATCTTTAACGCCGCCGACATTTGCCGCAAACAGCGGCCCAAGAATAATGTCTGCGCCTTCTTTGATGGCCTCGTCTGCGCGGGCTTCAGCCGTCGAGGCGCGCCCAGCTGTGTCCTTTGGAAGGATCATGAAATCTGTGCCGGCGAGTTCGAACAGCGCCAGCTCGATGCCGGCCAACATGGCTTCGGCTTCGGTACGCACATTGGCGCTGGGGTGAGAGAAGGGTAGCAGCACGGCAGCGCGCTTCACATCCTTGCCAACCATGAAATCAGGGGTCAGGCCGCCATCGTCTCGGTGGTAGGGTTCCAGCGCCAGATCGTCGACTTCTTCACCAGGCTTGGCTTGAACAGGCTCGCCGGTGACCGGATCGACGCGCGGTTGGCCGGTGCCAATCGAGACCGGCGGGCGGGCGGGCGCGGAGGCACATGCAGTTGCCAGAAGCAGCGAGGCCAGCACAAGGCTTGGCGCCCGGAGTTTCCTGAGCAATGGTGGCAACAATGTCATCTTCTGATCCTTCCGACGCCAGTTCGATTCCAGCCCGTGGCGACTCTATGGGCGCCCGCGCAGCCGGGCAACAGCCCGTTGCCGTTCAGCCAGGCCTGTATGTTGTTTCTACTCCGATCGGCAACCTTCGCGACATCACCCTGCGTGCGCTCGATATTCTCGGCGCGGCAGACGAGGTGCTGGCGGAGGACACCCGCGTGGCGGCCAAGCTTATGTCCGCCTACGGGATTAAAGCCCGCCTCAGCCCTTACCATGACCATAATGGGGCCGAACGGAGACCGCAGATCCTTTCCCGTCTTGCCGAAGGTGGGCGAATTGCGCTCATTTCAGACGCCGGCACACCGCTGGTGTCCGATCCTGGCTGGAAGCTGGTGCACGACGCGTTGGAGCAGGGGCTGAAGGTTTACCCGGTGCCCGGCGCATCTGCTTTGCTGGCGGGACTGGTTGCGTCGGGACTGCCCAGTGACCGGTTCATGTTTGCAGGGTTCCTGCCCCCGAAATCGGGCGCACGAAAAGCGGCGCTTGAGGCGCTGAAGCACGTGCCCGCGACGCTCGTATTCTATGAAAGCGGCCCGCGTTTGGCAGAAAGCCTTGCAGATCTTGCGAGCGTTCTGGGCGGTAGCCGCGACGGCGCCGTTGCGCGCGAGCTGACAAAGATGTTCGAAGAAACCCGGCGGGGGACACTCACTGCGCTCGCCGAACATTATGAACAGGCAGGCCCGCCCAGGGGTGAGATTGTCATTCTGGCCGGGCCGCCGGAGGAGAAAGTCGCAACTGCGGCGGATCTCGATACAGCGCTGCGCGATGCGCTGGCCTCAATGCCAACCAAGGAAGCGGCAACCAGTGTCGCCGAGGCGCTGGGGTTGCCACGGCGGGAAGTTTACCAGCGCGCGCTCCAGCTGAAGTCGGAAAATGCCGGCTGACGGTAGGCGCCGCGCAGCCGAGGCGCGCGGGCGCCAGGCTGAACGCCGCGCCGCGCTATGGCTGCGCCTCAAAGGCTACTCGATACTGGCGTCACGGGTGAAGCTCCCCGTGGGTGAGATAGACCTTATCGCCCGCAAGGGGCGTCTGATCGCGTTCGTCGAGGTGAAAGCCCGCAGCCGACAGGAAGTTGCGCTGGCATCCGTCAGCGTCCAGTCGTGGCACCGGATTGCGCGCGCAGCTGAAGCCTGGATGGGACAGCGGCCCAAGTTCTCTGATTTCGGCTGGCGCTATGACCTGATCGTGCTTGCGCCAGGAAAATTACCGGGCCACCTGAAGGATGCCTGGCGGCCAGGGCTCGCCTGAAGCCTTATTCGGATGCGGGTGGGGTTTCCTGAATGGACACAAGATAGGCCAGCAGCACATCCATGCCCAAGTCGCCGAACACGAAGTCGGGCATGTCTTCATGGCCGACATGAATGCCGGCGCGGAAGTCTTCTGCCAGGCTTTCGGGTGAATAGAGCGACAGCACATAGCGCAGAGGCGGCGCATCGGTGCGCAGTGGCGGATCCTGATCGAGGCCGTGGCAGATTGCGCAATGTGTTTCGGCGATCACCCGGCCATCCGCGATAGAGTCCGCATCCGTCGGGATGCCAAGCGCTTCAACGTCAAATGCCGGGCCATCGGGCTCAGCGGGGGCTTCTGCGGGAACGACGGGTTCCGGTGCCTCAGCCTTTTGACCACAGGCGGAAAGTGTCAGCGCGCTGCATGCGGCAAGGATGGGAAACAGGTATTTGCGCATGTTTGGGCCTCCCGGCAGCAGAATCAAAGGGGCTGCGTGTGCATTTTATTGTATCTTCACCCTGCACTCTGACAGCAACAAGGCAAATACTGTAATTGTCCCTATGCCAGCAGATGCCTTCACCCTGCCGTAATCTTCTATCAGTTACGTTTCGGTTTCGAGGCACAAAAGCGTAGCCAGACCGGGCCCAATCGCCATGACGGACAGTCCCAATCCGCCCAGAATGCCCCGTGTTATCCGGGTGCCCGCGCAGGCACTGGAAGTGCGCCAGCTGAGCCCCGTCCGCATCCTGCTGCTGGCAGTTGGCTTCATCCTGCTTTGCGGGGCAGGCTGGGCTTTCTGGAAATGGCAAAGCCTGCACACTGGCATGCCAAAACTGCCGGAACCGGCAGCGCTCTGGCAAGCCCAGCGTGAGCCCGCCATCGAGTTTGTCGATATTGAAGGCAACACGCTCGCCGTGCGGGGCCCGCGCTATGGACGCGCCGTCTCGGTGGCGGAGCTGCCAAAGCATGTGCCGCAGGCGTTTATCGCGGCAGAGGATAAGCGCTTCTACGAACACGACGGCGCTGATGAGGCCGCCATTGCCCGCGCCGCCATTTCCAATGCGGCTGCCGGTGAAACCGTATCGGGCGCCTCGACCATCACTCAGCAGGTTATCAAGAACCTGGTCTTGGATGCGCGCCAGACCATGCAGCGCAAGGCGCAGGAGATCACGCTCGCCCGGCAGCTTGAGAAGAAGATGTCGAAGGACGAGATCCTGTCGCTCTATCTCAACCGGATTTATTTTGGCGCGGGCCTTTATGGCATCGACGCAGCCTCGCGCTTTTATTTTGGAAAACCGCCCGCTGAACTTGAAATTCACGAAGCCGCGCTTCTGGCCGCGCTTCCTAAAGCGCCCTCCAAACTGAACCTGCGCGACAATCTTGAGGGCGCCAAATCGCGCCAGCTCTACGTGCTCAAGGAGATGGAAGGGGAGAAATTCATCTCCAAGGAGCAGGCCGCAGCGGCCCGCGACGCCAAGATTACTATCATTGATGCGCCGAAGTACGATGTGGAGCTAGGCTACGCGCTCGATATTGCTGCTGAACGCCTCAAGGCAATGCTGCCGCAAGTGCCGGGAGATGCCGTCGTTACCCTGACGATCGACCCGAAGATTCAGAAGAGGGTCGAGGCAAAGATCAGCGCCCGCATGGCGAAAGATGGGAAGTCTGTTTCTGCAGGGCAAGCGTCCAGCCTGATCCTCGACCGCAATGGAGCGGTTGTCTCGCTGACGGGCGGCGTCGACTACGCAGCCTCCCCCTTCAATCGCGTGACGCAGGCCAAGCGCCAGCCCGGCTCCAGCTTCAAGCCATTCGTCTACGCGCTCGCGCTCGAGGACGGGTACTCCCCGTATGATGTTTTCAATGATCGCCCGATAACGATCGGCAAATGGCAGCCGACCAATTATAGCAGCGAATATCATGGGCCGATGACGCTGGTCGAAGCTTTCGCAAGGTCGACCAATACGATTGCGGCCGAGCTCGGCGTTGAGGTCAATCCGGAGCGCATCGTCTCACTCGCGAACAAGTTCGGCATCACGAGCGAGATGGAGCCTTATCCTTCCATTGCACTCGGTAGCCAGGTTGTCAGCCTGTGGGAGCTCGTGCGGGCTTATGGCGTGTTCCAGACCGGCGGTTACAGGCTTGATCCCTATATCATCCAGAAGGTCACGGACTCCCGCGGCGCCATGTACTATGAGCACCCAGCTTCAGAGCGGGACAGAGTATACGCTGAAGACCTCGCAGCAGAAATGAATGCTATGCTGATGCGCGCTGTAAATTCCGCTCACGGAACTGGCGCGCGCGCGCGCATCCCCGGTTGGTCCGTTGCCGGAAAGACCGGCACGAGCCAGGAATCCCGAGATGCATGGTTCGTTGGGTTTACGGCAGCGTATGTTGGCGGCGTCTGGGTTGGTAATGATGACGATAGCCCGATGAAGCGGGTTACCGGCGGCGGTTTGCCGGCAGATATCTGGTCTGACATCATGAAGATCGCCCACGAAGGAAAGAAATCAGAGCAATTGTTCGGTGCAGACCGGATGGTTTTGCTTGATCCGGCAGCGGAAGAACGCATCACATTCTACCGCGGCATGGCGCAGGCCTTCGCTGCGGCGTCTGGCTCTTCGCGCACGGCTAGTCGAGGTGGCTCGACCCAGCAGGTAGAATAGGAACCTTCATCGCGGATTTGCTCGCGCGATCAGTTTTCCCGCGTCATCGTTGTCTTTTGTGGGGGGAGGCGATCGCTTCAGCCGATACCTTGTGCTTTGACCGTGTTCCGGCCTTTCGACTTCGCCTCGTACAGGTATGCATCTGCCTTTTGCATCAGGTCACGGGCTGACATTCCAGGCTCCAGGCGTGCAAGGCCGAAGGATGCCGTAACCGGCGGGATTACCTGATTTCCATCCCCAGAAAGATGGGTCATTTTGCTGAACTTGTGCTTCATGGAGACAAGCCGGTTATAGGCTGTCATCAGATCGCATTCGGGCAGGATAAGTGCGAACTCTTCGCCGCCATAGCGGGCGACCGCCTCGGGATGTTCAATATCGCCGGAGAGGACGCCGGCGAACGCCTGCAATACAGCGTCTCCAGATAGATGGCCGTGCGTGTCGTTGAGAGTCTTGAAATGATCGAGGTCTGCCATTGCGACGCAAAGCGGCTGGTGCAGCCGGCCAGCGCGTTCGACGGCTTCATCCAAAGCCCGATCAAAGGCGCGGCGATTCAGAACGCCGGTAAGAGCATCACAAAGCGACTGGTTGCGTACTTCGTTGAGCTGTTGATTCAGTGTGGAGATCATTTCTTGGGACCGGCTGAGTCCCTGACTCAGTTGGTCTGTGATCGCTGCCATGCGCCGATTTTCTTCGATCAGGTTCGTTACGACTGCGCTGAGCTTTTCGGCGGAAAGGGCTTGCGGAATATCCTGCTCGAAGTGCGCAAGCCGATTATTGAAACTGCTGGTTTGTTCCAGGCTCTCGCTGATTACACCGAGCACTTCGTGAATTTCATCACCGATTGCCTGGCCAATATCATGGGTTGCAAACACACCGGTATCTTCAATCAGATAGGCTTGGAACAGCAGGTCGATATCATAACCTGTCAGTGTGTCTTTCGTCAGCAGCAACTCGTCAATCTCAGCGACAAGTTCAGGGTCCGCTTTGGTTGTATATGCAAACCAGACAGCATATGCGTGCGGATACGGAGCTGTTTTGTACTTTTCACTGAGCTGGAAAACGCTGATCGCAGCTTTGCATGCGTCACGAAATTCCTGGCCACCTCTTGCCTCGGGCGAGGGGGCAGCGGTTTTGGCTTCAGCGACGTTCAGGCTCATGACGGTAGTCCGCTCTATCTCTCAAGGTAAGTCTCATAGCCCAAGAGAATTGGAGGACGGTTAATACCGGTTGGATTGTTTGCATCCGCGACAGTGCTTAAACATGCGCAAAGTGTCTCAGTAATGTTCCTTAGCGCCTCTAAATATCCAAATTTCCTCAATTAAAGCATAGGTCAAGCGTGGTGAGGTTGAGTATTAATGGTTTTGCTGCGTGGGTGTGTTTTTCCATTGGGTGTGCCGAATGAAATTATTTGCCTCGTTTATGGTGTGTATGGCCTTTCTCGCGCCGATTGCTGACGCCGAACAGAAGCGGGCGGGGAATGAACCGCTGAGCGTCGAGGAAATGCAGGCGGAGCTCTTTGGCATCCGAATGTCCGGGGTCGTCGTGCAGACCGGTCAGCCCTGGAATGAGTGTGTAGAGCCTGGCGGAAGGACGCTCTACGAGTTTGGCGGTGGGTTTTCCGAAGGTCTCCTTCAGATCACGGAAGATGGCCAAGCTTGCTTCACATATCCGGAAACGGGCACATCCTGCTTTCGTGGACAGAGGGCGCCCAAGGGCTACATGTTTTACGCCGTCGGTGGCGGTGGCACCTTTCACGCAAACAAGATCGAGCGGGGCGTGAAGCGCTGCATTGCCAGCGATCTGATCGGCTAGCTAGGCCTGCTTGAGAAACTGAACACGGGCCGCGCCAAAGTCGCGCGTGTCGATGAGTTCCCAGCCGGGAAACATCAACGTTTCATCTGAGCCAGTTTCGACAATCGCGATGGCATCTTCCGTCAACCATGCTCCGCTTACCAGGCAATCCAGTGCCGGCTGCACTAGGTTCTTGTGGTAGGGCGGGTCAAGGAAGGCGAGCGTAAAGGGGCTGCCAACGCCAGCTGGCTTCTCGCCCAGGTCTGTTGCGGAGCGGCGGTGCAGGCGGGTATTTCCGAACAACCCGAGCGCTTCGATATTGTCGCGGATTGCGCCGCGGGCGCCATGGTCGGTCTCAACAAACAGGCAGAACGCCGCCCCCCGGCTCATTGCTTCCAGGCCCAGCGCACCGGAGCCTGCAAACAGGTCGATCACGCGCGCGCCTTCCAGGTCCGGCGCCCAGTCTGCATGGGCCAGAATATTGAACACGCTTTCCCGCGTCCGGTCGCTGGTTGGCCGCGTGGTCATGCCCTTCGGTGCGGAAAGGCTGCGGCCCTTGTGCTGTCCGGCGATGATGCGCATTGGGCTGGGGATCCTCCACTCTTTGTCCCAGCCTCTAGGGCGCCTCCGGCAGAATGACAACGGTGAGTCGCCTGACCCTGCGCAAGGGCTTGATATCTACTCACGCTAGAGTTTTGTCTGGATGCGCAACCAAGGAGACGCTCTGTGACTGCCACCGTCAAAATCGAGAACGACATTGCCCTCATCACCATGGACGACGGCAAGGCGAACGCCATCAGCCTCACCATGCTCGATGCGCTGAATGCCGCGTTGGACGAGGCGGCTGCGGCAAAGGTCATCGTGCTGGCCGGGCGGGCTGAAAAGTTCTCGGCGGGCTTCGATCTAAAGTTCCTTGCGTCGGCCGAGCCGGAGGATGTCCGGCGGCTCGTCAATGGCGGCGGCAAGCTCGTTTTCCGTCTGTTTACTCTGGATAAGCCTGTGATCGCCGCATGCACCGGCCATGCTATCGCGATGGGCTCGTTCCTCCTGCTGGGCGCGGACACGCGGATCGGCGCGCGGGGGCCCTACAAGATCGGCGCCAATGAAACGGCAATCGGGATGACGCTGCCCGGCTTTGCCGTCGAGATGCCGCGCGACCGGCTGAACCCGATGTACATGACCGAGGCGATGGTGCAGGGCCGGCTATATTCGCCGGATGAGGCAGTGCCCGTAGGTTGGCTCGACAGGGTGGTGGAGTCGGCGGACGTTCTCAGCGCTGCAATGGCAGACGCAGAGCGCCTGCTTCCCGTTGCCAACGCCGCCTATGGCCGGAACAAGATTCTTGCGCGCCGACCGGCCATTGATGCCATCCGACCGACGCTGGTGGATTAGGCGGCGGCGGAAAACACATAAGGTTTTCGTTGAGCCAGGGCCGTAATTGTTACGGTCCTGGCCGGTGTTATTGGAGGCTACCGATGCTGGGAAGTGCGCTGCCCCAGAGAGGCCGCCTTCTGCCGAGAACCGCAGCGTCGAGCCCTTTGTGGCGCTGCGGGTTGAACTCAAGGTGGGCGCGCCGGTCCGATGATTGTCAGCGCAGGCACGTCGCCCGAGCACGCTCGTCGGCGAACTTCCCTTTACTTTCAGGGGTTGTGGCGCAATCTCCCTGTTTATGACTATTGAGATCGAAGCGATGAGCCGCGCCCTTGAACTGGCGCGTGAAGCTGCAGCGGACGGCGAAGTGCCGGTCGGCGCTGTCGTCGTCGATCCCGCGACAGGACAGATCGTTGGGGAGGGGGCGAACCGTCCCGTGGGAACGCATGACCCGAGCGCCCATGCAGAGATCATCGCCCTGCGCGCCGCGGCGGCGAAGCTCGGGAACTATCGCCTCACCGGGCTCGACCTCTATGTCACGCTAGAGCCCTGCGCTATGTGTGCCGGCGCCATCAGCTTCGCGCGGATCAGCCGGTTGGTCTTTGCTGCGCAAGACGTGAAGGGGGGCGCGGTGATGAACGGTGGCCGCTTCTTTGAGCAGCCGACCTGCCATTGGCGTCCTGAATGGCGCCAGGACCCGCTGCACGACGCAGAGGCAGGCGATCTGCTTCGCAGCTTCTTCCGCAACCGGCGGGGCTGACAAGACACCCGCCGAACTGCCATAGTGATCGCCTCACACAACAGGGGAAGGATCGCCTATGGAGCATGGCGCAGCACACGGGCCCGACCCGACACTGATCAAGGATCTTCTGGTCTTTCTGATTGCGGCCGGCGTTCTTGTTCCGGCCATGCGTCTCCTAAAGATGCCGACCATCATCGCATTCATGCTTGCCGGCATCGCGCTGGGGCCTTTTGCGCTCGGCCATTTTGCGCAGGACTATCCGTTTCTGGAATACTTTTCGATCACCGAGCCTGAAGCGGCGATGCCCTTTGCGGAACTGGGCGTGCTGTTCCTGTTGTTCCTGCTGGGCGTTGAGTTTTCATTTGCGCGTCTCTGGGCCCTGCGACGGGTCGTGCTGGGAGCGGGATCTGTGCAGACGATTCTGAGCGCTGTCGCAATTGCGGCAACGGGCGTGTTGCTTGGGCTGGATCTTGCCACGGCCATGATCCTCGGGCTTGCGCTGGCACTGTCATCTACGGCGATCGTCATGCAGGTGCTGGTGGAGGAACGCCGCGCGGCCCTGCCGGCGGGCCGGGCCTCATTTGGCGTTCTGCTCTTCCAGGACATGATGGTCGCGCCCATCCTGATCTTCGTCGGCTTTGTAACCCTTAAGAGCGGCGCCAATCTGGGCGGCGTCCTGTTGGATGCTTTCATCCGGGGGCTGATTGCTGTTGCGGTCATATGGTTCGTTGGAAACTTCCTGCTGGATCGCGTGTTCAGGCTTGCCGCCGCCAGTGGGGGAAGGGACTTCCTGATGGCGCTGACCCTGCTGACGGTGGTCGGTGCCGGTGCCATTACCTACAGCGCCGGTCTTTCGGTAGCGCTCGGGGCATTCTTGGCGGGCCTGCTGGTCGGGGAGACGGAGTTCAAGCACCAGACGGAAGTCGACCTTGAGCCCTTCAAGGGATTGCTGTTGGGGTTGTTCTTCATGACTGTTGGAATGGGACTTAACCTGCCTGCGATCGCCAGCCAGATCGGTTGGATCTTTGCTGCACTCGCCGGGCTGATCGTCGTCAAGGTTGGCATCGCTTATCTTGCCTGCCGTTTGTTTGCGGGCCGGCATCCAGTCTCGATAGAGGCGGCCCTGCTGCTCGCTCCAGCGGGGGAGTTTGCGTTCGTGGTGCTGACGGCGGCCCAGGCTGGGCGTGCGATTACGCCGGATCTTGCCGCGTTCGTCTCGGCGGTTGCCGGGCTTTCGATGTTGCTGACGCCACTTCTAGGCCAGCTTGGCCGCCGGCTTGCTCTGCGCCGGACCGAAGCGCCCGACGCCAATGGAATGGAACTCAAAGAACCGGCGGAATTTGAAAGCCATGTCATTCTTGCCGGGTATGGCCGTGTCGGGCAGGCTGTCGCTCATGTGCTCCGCAGCGAGGGAGTCATGCTTGTTGCGCTCGATCGGGACCCGGCCAAAGTGCATCAGGCTCGGCTCGACGGTCTCTCGGCCTATGTGGGTGACGCTGCGCGGCCGGAAATCCTTGAGCTGACCGGCATCGGCAAAGCGGACCAGTTCATCGTCACCGTGGATGATGCGGTTCGCGCGGAGACGATGGTTCGATGCGCACGCAGCTTGCATGCAGAAATGTTGATCCTCGCGCGTGCGCATGACGGTGAACATGCGGGCCGCTTGGAAGAAGCAGGCGCGGCGCATGTTGTACCAGAAGCGGTAGAGTCCGGCCTTCAGATGGCCGGTATGGCGCTTGAGGCGTTCGGCTATGATACGGAAACCGTGCGCGACAGGCTCGCGCTGGTCCGGGATGAGGAGTACCGCCGGGCTTAGTGAGGCGTCTTCGACAGATTGGTAATGATGCTGCGCAGCCACATCAGCGCCGGGTCCTGAGCGTATTCCCTGTGCCAATAGAGTACCGAGCCGGGAGAAATGAACTCGAACGGCAGTTTCAACACGGCAAGACCGGCTGACGCTGCTACCGGCTGCGGCGCCACCAGCGCCAGCCTCGTGCCGCGAACGACTTCAATGGCAGGCATATAATGGGGCAGGCGGTGAACGGGCGTGATCCGGTAGCCCCTGGATCGCGCCATTTCCTCAATGAGGCAGCGTCCTTCCCGGCGGCTGGAAACGGCAATATGGCGAAGTCCGAAAAACGAATCCAACGTCAGGGGTTTATCCGCTAACGGATGATCCTTGGCCAGCATGCAGGCATAATCGGTAGATGAGAGAAGCGTGCGTTCAAGTTCCGGGCCGCGCAGATCGTGAATGTCGATCGCCAGATCCAGCCGACCGGACGCCAGCTCGCTCGACACAGCTGACCTGTGTATCTGGCTCCAGGCGATGCGGATGCCTGGCGCCTGGGCTTCCAGCTTCTGCGCAAGCGGCGGAGCCAGGATATGCGCGCTCGCATCCCGGCAGGAAATGTTGAACACGCGCGTGGATCGTGACGGTTCGAATACGGAGCGCGGCTCCAGCCCGGTGCGCAGCTTGTCCAATGCCTCACGCACAGCAGGCATCAGCGCTTCAGTCATCGCGGTTGGCTTCACGCCCCGGCCTTCGCGGACGAAGAGCGGGTCTTCGAAATGCGCGCGCAGGCGCGACAGCGCATTGCTGACGGCTGGCTGCGTGATGTGCAGCACCTCGCTCGCTCGCGTCAGGCTGCGTTCGGCATAGATTGCCTCCAGCACCGGCAGGAGGTTGAGATCAAGCGCTCTCAGATTCATGGCAAGGCCCCGGGGAGGAACAGGGTTTTCAGACTATCACTATGGGTGATGAATTTGTTTCACAAAATAAAGTAGCCGAATAGTGTTACCCGGCGTTATGTCGGCTTTGTGATGTGGATGTCTTCGCCTGCTCGCCTCGGCTTCCTGCCTGAAGGCGCTGCCCTTGCTGGCCTAGAGCCAGCCTGCGGCGCGGGACAGCATGAAGACGCCGACAGCGGTGACCAGCAGGCGCATCCAGCGACGAAAGTCGATATCCGTCATCTTCTCCAGCAGTTTACCGCCCAGCGTTGTGCCGAGCATGGAGAGCGGAACCGCAGCGATAAAGAACCAGGCTGGCGGCAGGGAGTTCAGCGTTTCCGCCGACCAAAGGGCCGAGCCCCAGAAGGCAACCTTCACGAGGTGGGCAAAGACCTGAGTGACGGCCTTGGTAGCGACCACGGCGCGGCGGTCCATCACCGTTCGGGCGAAGAAGATATCGAGCAGCGGGCCGGTGACACCGGCCAGCGTGTTCATCATCTGCAGGAGGAAGCCGGCGGTTTCCGCCTGGCCGCGCCGCTGAACGTCAATGTCGATCCAGTTCTTGGGGATCCAGACGGTGAAAGCGGCAACTGCCAGCAACAGGTAGACCGCAGTTGCCTCCGGGCGCCAGGAGACTGCAAACAGCAGCAGGATCGCGGCGACCGAACCCATCGCGTAGCGGCGGAAGATCTTCCAGTCGACATATTTCCGCCAGAGGATTGCCCGGTATCCATTGGAGACCATCTGAACAGCGCCGTGTACGACCATTGCAGTGGCCACTGGCAACAGCGCCGTCAGCGCGGCCATCAGGATCAGTCCGCCGGCCATACCGAAAATGCCGGAAATGAACGAGGTGATCAGGACGGTCACCAGCAGCGCAAAGGCGATAAACGGGCTCATATCTCGCGCCTTATCGCATTTTCCCGCGCGTCACGAGGGGGTGAAAGCGTTTGCGCGCTGGCCCCCATCTCAGTTACCCTGCCTTCAGGGAAATTACAGAACCAAGCCCATCCAGAGAGGAAACAGAGCCATGGCTGACACACAACAAACGCCTGATGCCTATGAAGAGCTGAACGATCTGCGCATGTCAGACGCGGCCCGCCCGCTTTACGAGCATGTGAAGCGCTTCATTGCCGAAACCGTGCAGCCGATGAGCGAGGAGTTCTATCGCCTCGGAGAAGGCAACAAGGACATCTGGTCCTATGCGCCCGGCCAGCTGGAATGCCTGGAGAAAGCCAAGGACGAAGCCAAGAAGCAGGGCCTCTGGAACTTCTTCCTGCCGGACGCTGAAACCGGCGAAGGCCTGTCGAACCTCGACTACGCCTACATTGCCGCCGAACTCGGCAAGAACTCGCTCGCTTCGGAGAGCATGAACTGCTCGGCGCCCGACACCGGCAACATGGAAGTGCTCGAGCGCGTCGGAACGCCGGCCCAGAAGGAACAGTGGTTGAAGCCGCTGCTCGAAGGCAAGATCCGCTCCGCCTTCGCAATGACAGAGCCGGGCATGGCGTCTTCGGATGCAAAGAACGTCTCCATGAGCGCTGTCCTGGAAGGCGATGAGTGGGTGCTCAACGGCGACAAGTATTACATCTCCGGCGCCGGCGACCCGCGCTGCAAGATCATGATCACCATGGTGAAGACCAATGACGGGCCGGATGTGAACCGCCAGCAGTCTCAGATCCTGGTGCCGCTGCCCCATCCGGGCGTGACGATCATGGGGCCGATGCATGTGTTCGGCGATCCCGATGCGCCCCACGGCCACATGCACCTGCGCTTCGAGAATGTCCGTGTTCCGAAGGAAAATATGCTGCTCGGCGAAGGCCGCGGCTTCGAGATTTCGCAGCTGCGCCTTGGCCCCGGCCGTATCCACCACTGCATGCGCTCCATCGGCTCGGCGGAAAAGGCGCTCGACCTGATGTGCATCCGTGGCCTGTCGCGTGAAGCCTTCGGCAAGCAGCTCGCCAAGCTCGGCGGCAATACCGAAGTGATCAGCCGCGCGCGCATCGAGATTGAAGCCATGCGCATGATGGTGCTGAAAGCTGCCAAGGCGATGGATGTTCTGGGCAACAAGGAAGCCCGCGTGTGGATTTCCATGGTCAAGGCCATGGTGCCCGAGCGCGTGTGCAAGATCATTGACGACGCGATCCAGATCCACGGCGCGACCGGCGTGTCGCAATGGACGCCGCTGGCCCGCATGTATGCCAGCCAGCGCACGCTGCGCCTGGCCGACGGCCCGGATGAAGTGCACCACATGGTGGTTGGTCGCCATGAGCTGCGCAAATATGAAGGCGGCGTGGAAGACCCGGCGCTGGCCGCTATCTGGCGGAAGTAAGCTCCCGGCTGGATTGACAGCCTGAAGGAAGAAGCAGACCCTCCCTGTCAGAACAGGGAGGGTTTTTTCATGCATCTGAGGTTTGGATTTGCGGCGGCAGCTCTTGCTGCGATCTTTGCCCTGCCTACGGCTGCTCAGGATATGGAGCGCATTATTGTCACTGCAAACCGTATTGATACGGATGACATGCGCGCGGCGCCGGCTGTTTACAGGCAGATCCCGGCTGACTTTGTCCTTGTTTCGGTTAGCTACCAGAGCGCCACGCGGGACACCGGCGAGCGGCGCAAGGAGCTGGAGACGATGTTCAACCGGTTGAAGGCCAGAGCTGCAAAAACGGACGGCTTCAGCCTCTCCGGCGGCACAGTTGGAGAGTCGACAGCAGATATCGATACGGTTCTGTTCGGAGATGTCTACTCGGCAGATTATTCCGGAACCGGGCGCTTCACTCTCACCCTCAACATCGACACACGGAAGGACGAGTCCTTCGAAGCTCTGATGAAGCGTGCTGAAGCGTTTGTGGATTCTGTCGAGATCACGGGGCGAGCGGAAGCCTACATGGGCGATGAGCAGTTCATCGGCGCCCGAGATGTAGCCAAGCACCGGGCAGACCTGATGACCGACATTGCGACCGAAGTGTCGAACTGGCGTGGAAAGTTTGGTGGCCTGACCGGAACCAAGGTCGTGCTGACGGGGCTGGAGAGCCGGATCGTGACCCAACCCTCTGGTCCTCTGGAGCTGGAGATATTCATTCCTTACACGCTGACGCTGGAAGCAGGCAGCGATTGAGCGTTTCCCGGCCGGGGTAAACCGGCTAAGCCCCGCCGGTCATGACTCCGTCGCAGCTTACACACTCCCGCGCTCTTGCGCTTGCCTGGCCGATCATGCTGGCTCAGGTGGCGACGGCGACAACCGGCATCGTTGACACCGCCGTGATGGGGCGTTTCGGGTCTGCGGTGGATCTGGCGGCGGTTGGCTTGGCTGCCGTGGTGTTCAGCTTCATCTATTGGGGCTTTGGCTTCCTCCGTATGGCGACAACCGGCCTCACGGCGCAAGCGGACGGGGCAAACGACGCAGAAGAGACGAAGGCAATCCTGTTGCGGGCTTTGCTGCTCGGTGGCGGGCTGGGGGCACTCATCCTGCTCAGCTTTCCACTTCTCTCCCGCTTTGCGCTTGGCCTGTTCCATGCCGAAAGCGCCGTGGAAGCTGGCGCGGCGGAGTATTTCTGGGGCCGCATTTGGGGGGCGCCAGCGGCGTTGATGGGATACGCGGTCACCGGCTGGCTGATCGGGACGGGGCGGACACGCGCCCTGCTGGCGGTACAGATTGTGATGAATGCCCTCAATGGCGGCCTAGATTACCTCTTCGTCGCGGCGTTCGACATGGGGCCGGCTGGGATAGGGGCGGGAACTGCGATTGCCGAATGGGTCGCGCTGGGATTTGGCCTGCTTCTTGTTCGGGGCGCATTGCGGCCTGTTGCAAACCTGTTTGACCGGGCAAAGCTGGTCGCCCTCTTCAGCGCAAACCGGGACATCATGATCCGGACGCTGGCGCTGCTCTTTATTTTCGCGTGGTTTGTTGGATCGGGCGCCCGGCAGGGAACGGCCAATC
The DNA here is from genome assembly GCF_019679475.1 of Hyphomonas sediminis. Classification (NCBI taxonomy): domain Bacteria; kingdom Pseudomonadati; phylum Pseudomonadota; class Alphaproteobacteria; order Hyphomonadales; family Hyphomonadaceae; genus Hyphomonas; species Hyphomonas sediminis. The sequence goes on along the minus strand of NZ_JAIEZP010000001.1, from coordinate 2,970 downwards.
TTGCGGGCAATCAGGTGCTTCTGCAGTTCATTGCTGTTTCGGCATTCGTACTGGATGCATTTGCTTTCGTGGCTGAGAAGGAAGCTGGCGCAGCCTTCGGAGCGCGGGACCGGGCGAGGCTGTTGCGAGCCATGCGTGTGACGAGTGAGATTTCCATTGCCTGCGGACTCGCATTCTCGCTGCTATTCTGGCTAGGCGGCGGGGTGATCATCTCCCGGTTCATTCTTGATCCTGTGGCGCGGGACGCGGCGCTTGCCTATTTGCCCTGGTGCGCAGCTGTTCCTCTGATCGGTGTGGCCGCCTGGCAGCTGGATGGCTTGTTCCTCGGCACGACGCAGGGCGCAGCCGTCCGGAATGCCGGACTTATGGCGATGGCGGCTTACCTGGTGACGGACATTCTGCTGACGCAACACTGGGGCAATACCGGCGTCTGGGCCGCGTTTGTGCTGGGCTATGTCTATAGGGCCGGGTCGCTTGCGATCTACTGGCCCAGATTGATGCGATGGTTCGCCTGAACTCCGCAATCCTCCGTATTCCGCGTCATGCGCCAGAGGCGCAGGATTTCCGCCAGATATAGAGCGGAGAGAGAAGATGCAGTTCGAGTACAGTCCGAAGACGAAGGAATACATTGACCGCGTTACCACCTTTATGGATCAGCACGTCCATCCGGCGGTCGAGGCCTATAAAGCGCATCATGAGAAGGACCGGTGGGGCATCAATCCGGTACTGGAACGCTTGAAGGAGCTGGCGAAAGCCGAAGGCTTGTGGAACCTTTTCCTGCCGCCGAGCGAAGCGCATGACGAAGGCATGTTCCGCGGCGCGGGACTGACCAACGCCGAATACGCGCCGCTTTCAGAGATCATGGGCCGGGTTTCCTTCGGCTCTGAAGTGTTCAACTGCTCGGCGCCCGACACAGGCAATATGGAAGTGCTGCACCGGTATGGTTCGCCCTTCCAGAAGGAGCGCTGGTTGGGCCCGCTTCTGCGCGGGGAAATCCGTTCGGCCTTCCTGATGACCGAGCCGCTGGTGGCGTCTTCGGATGCAACCAATATCGAGACATCGATTATCCGCGAAGGCGATGAGTATGTCATCAATGGCCGCAAATGGTGGTCTTCGGGTGTGGGCGATCCGCGCTGCAAGGTGGCGATTGTGATGGGAAAGACGGACCCGGATGCAGAGCGCCACCGCCAGCAGAGTCAGATCCTTGTGCCGATGGACACGCCCGGCGTGAAGATTGTTCGTATGCTTCCGGTATTCGGATATGACGACAGCCCGCATGGCCATGCTGAAGTGTTGCTGGAGAATGTGCGTGTTCCGGTTGCCAACCTCATCCTCGGGGAAGGGCGCGGCTTCGAGATTGCACAAGGGCGCCTTGGGCCGGGGCGGATCCACCACTGCATGCGCACGATCGGCGCGGCCGAAGTGGCGCTGGAGAAACTGGCGCGGCGCGTGCTGACGCGGGCGGCTTTTGGCAAGGCGCTTTACCAGCAGTCCATCTGGGAACAGAGGATTGGTGAAGCGCGGCTGGACATCGAGATGGCGCGCCTGCTGACACTCAAAGCCGCGTATATGATGGATACGGTTGGCAACAAGGGCGCCGCCAATGAGATTGCCATGATCAAGGTGGCTGCGCCGCGTGTGGCGCTGAAGGTGATCGATGACGCCATCCAGGCCCATGGTGGTGCCGGGGTGACCGATGATTTCGGGCTGGCGGAGCTTTATGCGGGCATTCGCACATTGCGCCTGGCAGACGGGCCGGATGAAGTTCACCTGCGCGCGATTGCCCGCAATGAGCTGAAGAAATACCGCGACGCGCCCGACTATCCGGCCCACCGCCCGGAGACAGGCATTGCCTGGCCGCCGGCGATGGAAAAAGCCTGAGTCAGAACGGGACGTTGGGGTCGTCTTCGCCCTGACCGCCGAGCGTGAGGCCGGCAAAGTCGAAGACGCGGGGATCATGCAGATGGCTCGGGCGCACATTGGCGAGCGCCCGGGCCATGACCTGCCTTGTGCCGGGTTTCTTCTGTTCCCACTCATTCAGCAGGCGGTTCATCGCCACGCGCTGGAGCCCGTCCTGGCTGCCGCAGAGATTGCAGGGGATGATGGGAAATTCCATCGCCTCGGCAAACTTGGCGAGATCGGCCTCTGCCGCCGTAATCAGTGGGCGGAAGACCTGGACATCGCCTTCATCATTGAGCAGCTTGGCCGGCATTGCCGCGAGGCGACCGCCATGGATGAGGTTCATCATGAAGGTGGCGAGCGCGTCATCCCGGTGATGGCCGAGGACGATGGCTTCGCAGCCTTCTTCCCGCGCGACGCGGTAAAGGATGCCCCGGCGCAGGCGCGAGCACATGGAGCAATAGGTGCGGCCCTCGGGCACTTTCTCCGTCACGATGGAGTAGGTGTCTTCGGTGATGATCTTGTGGGGCACACCATTTTTCGTCAGCCAGTCGGGCAGGATGTGTTTGGGAAAGCCGGGCTGGCCCTGGTCGAGATTGCAGGCGATCAGGTCGACCGGCAGGGCGCCCTGCCATTGCAGGTCCATCAGCACGGCAAGCAGGCCGTAGGAATCCTTGCCGCCCGACAGGCAGACCAGCCATTTGGGCCGGGGCTTTTCGCCCGTCTCGATCGCCCGGCGGTCAACAAGGCCATAAGTTTCAATGACTTCGAGCGCGCCGCGCACGAGCCGCTTGCGCAGCTTCTTGAAGCTGACGCTGGAGGGTGTCTCCGCAAACATCGGCAGGACGGGGGAAAGAGAGGTGTCGGCCATGAAAATCGCTGTGCCATGTGGGAGGCGGGGCGGCAAGGGGCGGGCGGTTTCTCGTTCGGTCATCCGTGAAGCCCCCCCTCCGCCCTTCGGGCACCTCCCCCGCGGGCGGGGGAGGATCGGGTTGCACTTCGCTGACGCGGAGCGCGTTTATCCTCCCCCGCGCGTCAGGGGAGGCGTTGAGCGCTGGCGAAACGGGGGGC